>JAAYLR010000054.1 GCA_012521815.1 Acidobacteriota bacterium | reverse complement strand
GTGCGCGGACCCTTCTACGTCCAGGGTCTCCTGCAGGGCTTCGTCGGCGCGGTGGGCGCCCTCGCGGCCCTGGCGCTCATCCGTCTCGTCCTCCTCGCGAACCTGGGGCCGTCGCTCGCCGCGGAGCTCCTCCTCAGTCGCTTTCTCGGCTGGCCGCAACAGCTCGTCCTGGTGGCGATCGGCGCGCTCGCCGGCTTCGGCGGGGCGATCCTCTCGGTCCGGCGCGAGGTGGCCGGAGAGCCCGGCACCAGCTGAAATCCGGCTCCGGAGACAGGGCGGGCCCCCGCACGGGAGCGCGCGGAGGCCCGGGAGGTTTCGAGTCGCCGGTTACCGGCTGCCGGGAGGTTTCAGGGCAGCGGCGGCGGCGCGGCGCCCCCGCCCTTCTTCGCCAACTCCTCGCGCAGCTTGGCCGCCTGCTCGGCGAGCTCCTTGGCCTTCGCCTCCTCGGCGGCGGCCTGCTCGTTGTGCTTGGCGATCTCGGCGTTCTTCGTCACCCGCTCGGCGGCGCTGGCGTTGCCGGCGGCCTGGTAGGCCGCGATCGCGTCGCTGAGCTTCTTCTGCTTCTCGAAGACGAAGCCGAGCTGGTTGTTGACCCGCGACTGGTCACGGCCGGTCGGCTTGCGGGTCAGGGCCGCGCGCAGCGCGGTCACCGCGGCGTCGTAGTTGCCCGCGGCGGTGTGCGCCTGCCCCTGATAGAAGAGCGGCAGCCAGTCGTTCGCATTGCGGCTCGCGGCCTGGGTGAAGGTGTCGGCGGCGACCTTGTACTGCTTCGCCCCCAGCTGCGCCTCGCCGAGCAGGAGGAGGTTCTCGTAGTTGTTCTCGAGCGCGTAGAGCGCCTTCGCGGACTCCGCGGCCTTCACGTAGATCGGGTCGTTCGCGGTGCCGCCCGTCTCCTGCGCCTGACGGATCAGCGCCTGGGTGTAGGCCTTCTGCTTGACCGCGCTCTTCGGGTCGTTCCTCGCCGCCCGCTCGAGCGCCTGGACCGCCTGGGCGGTGTTGCCGGCGTTGAGCGCGGCGACCCCGAACTGATACTGGATCGTGCTGTCGTTCGGGTTGGCCCGCGCCGCCTTCTCCAGCTCGGCCTGCGCCTTGGCACCCTGGCCCGACTGCTGGAGCGCGGTGGTGTAGAGCTTGGAGAAGGCCGCCTGCTGCTCCTTCGAGAGGGAGGCCTGGTTGACCTTGGCGAGCAGCTGCGCGGCGTCGCCATGGCGGCCGGCGCTCACGAACGCCTGCGCCAGGGAGAGCTGGATCCCGGTATCCGAGGGCGCGAGATCGTACGCCTTGCGCAGCGCCTCGACCCCCTGCGCGGTACGGTTCGCGCCGAGCAGCGACTTGCCCAGCATGAGATGCCCCTGAGGCCAGTCCGGCCGCTCGCCGACCACGCCCTCGAACTCACGGACCGCCTGGGCGTAGTTCTTGGCCTTGAACGCGGCCACGCCCTCTTCCCAACCGGCCCATCCGGCCGAAGCTCCGAGAAGGAGCCCGACGAGAGCCAAACGAGTCCAGTTCTTCGCCATCTCTGACCTCCTGCCGCCGACTGGGCGGCTTCGCGGGGCTTCCGGCCGTACGGCCGCCACCGCGAAAACGCCGTGGCTGACCCTCGCTGCTTGCAATTTAGCTGCCGTCGACCAGCCGGTCGACATGGTCGAGAAAACTCCTGGCCTGATTCGGCCCGAGCACGGCAGAGATCAGTTTCTCCCCGGCGCGGACGAGATCGAGCAGCGCGTCGACCGGCCGGCCGGACGCCATTCCGACCCGCGCCTGCCGGGCAGCGGCCTCGATCTCGCCCTGCCGCTCGCTGCCGGCGAGCATCTCCTGGGCGCGGTGGAGGATCCCGTCCACCAGGCGGCCGAGATCCTCACCGCTGCGCCGCTGGAGCGCATCGCTCTGAAAACGGTGCAGATCCTCCCGGAGGGTGACCAGTCCCGAGGTCACGAGACCGTAGAGGACCTTGCAGACGTCGAACGCCGACGAGCCCAGACCGATCGCGATCTCGTCGATGCTCCGCCGCTCGTCGATGCGGCAGATCAACGACCACTCCTGCGGGGTCAGGGAGACCGAGGTGCGCGCCCCCTCCACGGTGAAGACCGGCACCAGCCGGGTGGACGGGATCTTCTTCGACAGCACCTGCCACTCGTCGATCCGCCGCGCCGCCTCCATCAGGAGGTTGGTGTTGGAGCGCTCGATGGAGACGGTCTCCGCCTCCTGGCCGGGCGTGAAGACGAACTCCCCCTGCCGCCAGATCGCGAGCTCGTAGATCGCCTCTTCGCCGGTCAGCGGACCGGCGATGGCGTGCACGATCTGCCCCTTGCGCAGGAAGATCTGCCCGGTGTCCGGGCCGTTGCGCAGCTGGAAGACCCCGGTCTTCCCCCCCACCGCCACCAGTTGGATGATGTCGGGGAGGGGAAGCTCCTTGAGTGAACCCTGAAACGCCACGGCTCCCTACTGCAGCTTGAAGTTCACCGTCAGGTTGTAATAGACCGTGACCGGCCGCCCGTTCAGGGTGGCAGGCTTGAACTTCCACTGCTTCATCGCGTCGACCGCGGCCTCTTCCAAACCCATCGGCAGGCCCTTGAGGACCTTGATGTTGGTGACGTTGCCCTGCTTGTCGATGATCGCCTGCACGATCACGACCCCGGAGATGCGGGCCTTGCGGGCGATCTCGGTGTACTGCGGCTGCGGCGCGAAGAGCTTCTCCGGCGGCCGCACGTCACCGACGACCTGGATCGGCACGGTGTCGTCGATCTTCTCGGGCGGCGGTCCGCTCGGGATGTCGAAGAGCACGTCGTCGACGGGGATGTCGACGACCTGCTGATCGATCTCGTCGATGGTGCGGATCGGTTCCGGCTCGTCCGGAGTCGGGTCGGGGATCGGCACCTTCCGCGCCCGGGGCTGCAGGATCTGCTGCTGCTGCTGCGGCGTGGGCGGCTTGAAACGAACCTGCTGCACCACGTAGACCTTCGGCTTCTCCGCGGCCCGCACTTCCTGGACGACTTCGGGCAGGTGGATCAGGAAGAGCACGAAGTGGAACAGGATCGCCAGACCGACGGACCACCGCAGGACCTTGCGGTCCTCCTCGTACTCGCGGGCGTAGATCTGCAGCTCGGCCGTAGCCTGGTCGGTTGCCGCCGCCGGCTTTCCCTTGCTGTTCGGTGGAGTCTTCATGTCGTTGGCCATCGCGAGCCCCTCGTCCGCCGTGTCAGTACCAGAACTGTTCGATCTCGCGCTGGGTCGGGATCGAGATGTTACGCACCTCGACGCCCTTGTCCTTCCCCTGCCGCAGCACGTCGAAGACCCGCACCATGTCGCCGTAGGAGGCGTCCGGGTCGGGCCGGATGATCACGGGCTTCAGGGGATCCCGCTCGAGCTTGGGCCGGAGGTAGTCGAGGATCTTGTCGAGCTCGATCGCCCGCCCGTCGGCCTCGAAACGCCCCCCGGGATGAACGGCGAGGAGCACGGACTCCTGCTTCTCGATCGTCTGGGTGCTCTTGTCCTCCTTCGGCACCGCGAAATCGAGCCCGCGCGTGGCCGCGAAGGTGTTCGTCACCATGAAGAAGATGATGAGCAGGAAGGTGATGTCCGCCATCGAGGAGGTGGGGACCTCGTCGCTGACGGTACGCTTGGGAAGTTTCATCGTCGCCGCCCTCCTACCCCGCGCCTTCCACCGTCTCCTGATCGGAGAGCAGGTAGATGGTCGACGCCCGCGCCTGCTTGAGCGAGTCGAGGATCCGGTCGATGGTCTGGTAGGGAACCCGCGCGTCGGCCTTCAGGATGAAGGCCTTTTCGGCATCGCGGGCCACCTGTTCGGCCGCGAAGGCGAGCACGTCCTCGTAGCCGCTCACGGTGGTGGAGGTCTCCTCGCCGCTGCTCACCCGGATCTGCCCGGCCTCGGTGACCGAGATCACCGCGGACTTCTTCGGCACCTCGAAGCGCAGCCCCGTCTTCGGCAGCACGACCTGCGCCTTGTCGACGTCGACGTTGAACGTCAACACGAAGAAGATGATGAGCAGGAAGACGATATCCGCCATCGAGGCGGTCGGGACGACCGCGTTCGGTTTCTGGCGTGCCTTCAGTCGCATGCCGCAGCTCCCGCGGCTCAGCCGAGCTTGGGCGCCGCCGGGGCGTCGGCCCGCTCGGGCATGATGCCGCTGCGGTCCATCTCGCCGAAGGTCTCGAGCAGCATGTGCGCGGAGGTCTCGATGTCACGCACGAACTTGTTGACCCGGCTCTGGAAGTAGTTGTAGATGAGCTGGAACGGAATCGCGATGAACAGACCGGCGGCGGTGGTGATGAGGGCTTCCGAGATGCCCGAGGCGACCGCGGCCGGGTTCTGCAGGCCCTGCTTGGCGAGCGCGTCGAACGACCGGATCATGCCGGTCACGGTCCCCAGGAAGCCGAGCATCGGGCTGACGTTCGCGGTCGTGGCGAGCACGATGAGGCCCCGCTCCAGCCGGCCCATCTCGAAGATCGCCGCGTTCTCGATCGACTTCTCGACGTCTTCCTTCGGCTGCCCGTACTTCAGCAGGCCGGCCTTCATGATGGAGGCGACCGGGCCACGGTACTGCTCGCAGATCTTCACCGCGTCGCGGACGGAGCGGTTGACGATCAGCGCCTTGCGAACCTTCGCCAGGAACTCGCCGACGTTGATCCGCGCCCGCCGCAGGGCGATGAAGCGCTCGATCGTGAACGCCGTCGCGAGGATCGAGAAGAAAAGGAGCGGCCACATCACCGGTCCGCCCTGCTCCATGTAACTCCAAAAGGTGCCCACGGTCTTCCTCCTTAGAAGGTTTGGGCCCGCCTACCGCGGGCCGAGTTCCCATCCGCCGTCGGGCGCACCTGACGCGGCTGCGGGGAGCATCGTTCGAGGGGATCGAGGCTCCGCGGAGATAGGCCAGGTGACAGGGGGGTTCACGACGGTCGGCGGCGACAGGGCGGCACGTTAGCACGGCTCGCCAGGCTGGTCAACGCGCGTTTCCGGTCGCCGCGGGCCTCGCTTTCCCCGCGCTCCGACAGCCTGTCAAAGTGCCGCCTCCGAGAGTAGCACAGCGCCACCGCCACTGCATCTGCCGCGTCGGCCGGCAACCCCCGGCCGGCCGGGCCGAGCAGCAGCCCGACCATCCGCCCGATCTCCTCCTTGGTCGCCTGCCCGCCGGCGACCGCCGCCTTCACCTCGGCCGGGGCGTACTCCCGCACCGGGATCCCCCGCTGGGCGAGCACCGCGAGCAGCGCGCCGCGCGCCTCGGCGAGGACGATCAGCGAGCGGGAGTTCACCCCGTGGAAGGTTCGCTCGACGGCGGCGACGTCCACCTCGTGCCGGTCGAGGAGCGCGGCCAGCCCCGCCGCGAGCTCCCCGAGCCGCTCCGGCACCCCGAGGCCGGGAGCCGGCACGAGGCGCCCCGCTTCGACGAGGGCCACCCGGTTCCCCTCCACCGCCAGCAGGCCGAATCCCGTGAAGCGGCTGCCCGGATCGATGCCGAGCACCCGCAGCACCGGCCGCCGGGGCCGCTCGTCGCGCTTCCGCTCTGCCTGCTCGGGCATTCGTCCCGCCTCCCGGCGGCGGGCGCCGCCCCCCGGCGGCGGCCGTCGCCCGTCCCTCCGATCCTAAGCTAAGTGGAGAGAAGACAAGCGTTTCGACCTCGCTTCGGATTGACTTGGGCGGGTCGCGGGTGTTACAAAGGCGGGGTTCAGCAGCGGGAGGATTCGATGTCGCTCATCCTCGTTGTGGAGAACGAAAGGCTCACCATCGAGCGGGTCCGTGACACGCTCGCGCCGCTCGGATGGGAAGTCGAGGTTGCCGCAGGCCACGACGAGGCGGTTCGCACCGCCGCCGAGCTGCGTCCCCGGCTCGTCCTGATCAGCACCGAGCTGCCCGGGGCCGCCGACTCCGTCCACGTCTTCTCCCGGGCTCGGGGCGGGCCGGGCTGCGTCGCCCTGTTGCCGGCCAACGTCCAGGCCGACGCCGACGACCTGGGCGCCGATGCGGTTCTCTCCAAGCCGTTCACCGAATCGCAGCTGCGGATGCTCGTCAACCGGCTCGGGGCGGCGGCGAAACCCAGCCTGGCCGCGCCCCCGGACTCCCGGCAGCTGACCTCCAGCGATCTGTTCGCCGACCTCCTCGCCGAGTTCGACGAGGCCGGGCCCGAGGGCGCACCGGCGGCGGCCCCGCCTCCTCCGGCCGCCCCGGCGGCACCGCCGCCCCCGGCGCCACCCCGCCCCTCTGCCGCGGCCGACAAGGCCGCCGTGAGCGGCGAGATCGAAGAGCTGCTGAGCAAGACGCTTTCCGGTCTCGACGTCACCACGCGCCGCCCGACACCGCGACCGGCGCCGCCGGCCGCCCCGGTCGCCCCGGTCGCCCCGGTCGCCCCGGCCGCCCCGGCTGCCCCGGCTGCCGAGCCGCCGGCCCCCCCGGCTGCCGAGCCGCCGCCCCCCCCGGCCGCCGAGCCGCCGGCTGCCCCGGTCGCCAAGCCGCCGGCCCCCCCGGCCCCGCCGCCGGTCGCCACGCCGACGCCGACGCCCAGGCCGGAGAGTGCCGTTCGCCGCCCCTCGGGGGAGGTCGACCTCGCCGCGATCGAGGCGCTCGCCCATCCGAAGGGGCGACCGGGCAAGGGGTTCGACCCCGCCGCCACCCAGCGGGTGAAGATCAAGCCCGACGCGCGGCCGAAGAGCGACGTGCTCGGCGACTACCAGCTGCTCGAGCGGATCGCCATCGGCGGCATGGCGGAGGTCTGGAAGGCCCGGAAGAAGGGGCTCGAGGGCTTCCAGAAGACGGTCGCGATCAAACGCATCCTGCCGCACCTGACCGACAGCTCGGACTTCGTCACGATGTTCATCGACGAGGCGAAGCTGGCGGCGCAGCTCGATCACAACCACATCATCCACATCCACGACCTCGGCAAGGCCGGCGACGACTTCTACATCGCCATGGAGTACGTCGAGGGCAAGGATCTGCGCAGCATCCTCAACACCGCCCGCCAGAAGGGGCGTTCGATCCCCCTCGGGCTCTCGCTGTTCATCGCCTCCCGCCTCGCCAACGCCCTCGACTACGCCCACCGGAAGAAGGATTTCGAAGGGCGCGAGCTCGGCCTCGTCCATCGCGACGTCTCGCCGCAGAACGTCCTGATCAGCTACGAGGGGGAGATCAAGCTCTGCGACTTCGGCATCGTCAAGGCGGTGACCAAGGCGAGCAAGACGCAGATGGGCGCGTTGAAGGGCAAGCTCCAGTACATGTCCCCCGAGCAGGCCTGGGGGCGGCCCGTCGACGCGCGCTCCGACATCTTCTCGCTCGGCTCGATCCTCTTCGAGATGCTCACCGGCCGGCGCCTCTTCGCGGGCGACAGCGAGATGTCGGTGCTCGAAGCGGTCCGCGAAGGGCGGATCCAGGCGCCGCGCGACCTCGACGCCCGGCTGCCGCTCGAGGTCAACACCCTGGTGCTGCGGGCGCTGGCCAAGGAGCCCGGCGAGCGGTTCCAGACCGCCGGCGAGATGCAGCGCGAGATCGAGAAGGTCCTCTTCGCGCTCAAGCCCACGCCGTCACAGGGCGATCTCGCGGCGTTCGTTCGCCACCTCTTCGACGTCGAGGCGCCCGCGGCGGCGCCCACGGCGGACGCCCCCGCCGCGGCGCCGGCCACCACCCCCGCTCCGGAGCGGCCCCGCGCCACCACGCCCCCGCCCATCACCCCGGCGCGGCCCGTGACGCCGGCGGCTCCGGTCGTCGAGCCGGCCACCGACGTCGAGATCGACGAAACCGTCCCGGCCCGCAGCCGCCTGCCGCTCTACGGTGGCATCGCGGCGGCGGCGCTGCTCGCCGTGGCGCTCTTCTTCCTCTTCGGCCGTGGCGGTGGCACGCCGGAGAGCCCCGCCTCGTCGCCGGTCCCGCCGGCCGTGACGCTTCCGGAAAGCGAACCGGCGCCGGCCGAAGCGCCCCCCGGCACGGACGAGGCCCCCGCCCCGGCCGTGCCGGAGCCGACCGTGGCGCCGCCTCCGGTGCCGACGCCGCCCCCCGCCCCGACGCCGGCGCCGGCGCCGGTACCGACCGCCGTCCCGACCCCGGCACCGACACCGGAGCCCACGCCCGAGCCCACTCCGGAGCCGACCCCGGCACCGACTCCGGCACCGACCCCGGTGCCCACGCCGACCCCACGGCCCACCCCGGCGCCCACCCCCACGCCGCCGTCGGTACGTCGCGGCGAGCTCGTCGAGCTCGGCCCGGGCGTGACTCCCCCGGCCCTGATCAATATCGCGACGCCCGCCTACCCGCCGCTCGCACGCCGGCTCAAGGTCCAGGGCGAGGTGGTCGTGGCGCTGCTCGTCGACGAGAACGGACGCGTGATCGACACCCGGCTCGACAAGCCGTTCCCGCAGGAGGTCGGCTTCAACGAGGCGGCGCTCCAGGCCGGCCGGTCGGCCACCTTCCGGCCGGCGACGAAGGATGGCGTGCCGGTGAAGGTCTGGTATCCGGTGAGGATCCCGTTTAAGCTTTGACGCTGGAGTTGCGCGGGCGCAACGGTCGCGCACCGAATTCGCCTTGGGAGGTAAGCGATGAGCCTGTCCGATCAGCAGCGGAAGTTCTACGAGAACACCCTGGCGGTGACCAAGCAGGAGATCTCCGACCTCGACCGCCAGATCGAGGAGGAGCTCGCCAAGGTCAAGGAGCGCCTCGCCCAGCTCCAGCAGGGCAAGAAGGCGGCGCGGCAGATGTACGACGCCGCCTGCCTGCGGCTCGGCATCCCGAACGACCTCGAGGCGGAAGAGGAAGGGGCGGCGGAGATCTGACGCCCCGCCCGGGCGCCTCCGGTCCCGCAACCCCGCATCGCAGCGCCGGGCCGGAACGGGCCCGGCGCTAGCTTTTCGGTACGCGCGCCATGGCCTGGTTCCGGAAGACTCGCACCCCGAAGCCGCTGCGCGGCTGGCCGCCGCGCTCGCCCGTGCCCGAGGGACTCTGGGTCCGCTGCGACGACTGCCGCGAGGTGCTCTTCGCCCGCGAGCTCGAACGCACCCTGCGGGTCTGTCCGAAGTGCGGGCACCATTTCCGCATCGACGCCCCCGAGCGGATCCGGCTGCTGCTCGACGAGGGCGGCGTGCGCGAGCTCTTCGCCGCGGTCCGCCCGACCGACCCGCTCCGCTTCCGTGATACCCGCGCCTACGCCGACCGGCTCCATGCCTACCAGCAGGCGGTCGGAAGCCCCGACGCGGTGCGCGTCCTCGAGGGGACGCTCGGCGGCGTGCCGGTCGTGCTCGCGGTCATGGACTACCGGTTCATGGGCGGCTCGATGGGCTCGGTGGTTGGCGAGAAGCTCACCCGCGCCGCCGAGCACGCGGGCGAGAAGCACCGCCCGCTCGTCGTGGTCTCCGCCTCCGGCGGCGCCCGGATGCAGGAGGGGATCCTCTCGCTCATGCAGATGGCGAAGATCGCGAGCGCGCTCGCCCGTCTGCGGGAGCGGCGGGTCCCTTACATCTCGGTGCTCACCGACCCGACGACCGGGGGCGTGACCGCCTCCTTCGCGATGCTCGGCGATCTGAACATCGCCGAGCCGGGGGCGCTCATCGGCTTCGCCGGCCCGCGGGTGATCGAGCAGACGATCCGGCAGAGCCTGCCCGAAGGGTTCCAGCGCAGCGAGTTCCTGCTCGAGCACGGCTTCCTCGACCTCGTGGTCCCGCGGGCCGAGCTGAAGGCGACGCTCGCCCGCTGCCTGCATCTGCTCACCGCCGCCGCCTGACGCGCCCGCCCGTGGCCGCGCTCGCTCCGCTCCTCGCCCGGCTCGAGCGGGAAGGGATCCGCCTCGGGCTCGAGGCGACCCGCGCGCTGCTCGCCGCCCTCGACGATCCCCAGCTCCGGTTCCCGAGCGTGCTCGTGGCGGGCACGAACGGCAAGGGCTCCACCGCCGCGCTCCTCGCGGCGATCCTCCAGGCCGCGGGGCTGCGCACCGGCCTCTACACCTCGCCGCATCTCGAACGCCCGGCGGAGCGGATCCGGGTGGACGGCCTCCCGCTCCCGGACCGCCGCCTCGCCCGGCTCCTCGCGGAGGTCGTCGCCGCGAGCACCGCCGGCGGCGGCCGCGCGCCGACCTACTTCGAGGCGATGACGGCGGCCGCCTTCCTCGCCTTCGCCCGGCAGCGGGTCGATCTCGCGGTGCTCGAGGTGGGGATGGGAGGGCGGCTCGATGCCACCAATCTCGCCCGGCCGGAGCTCTCGCTCGTCACCGCGATCGACCTCGACCACCGGGAGTTCCTCGGCGAGACGCGCGCCGCGATCGCCCGCGAGAAGGCCGGGATCTTCCGTCCCGGCCGCCCGGCGCTCGCCCTCGCCGGGAGCGCGGAGGCCACTGCCGCCCTCGCCGCCGAGGCGGCCGCGGTGGGGGCGAGCTTCCTCGACCTCGGGCCGTGGCTCGCGGAGACCCGTTTCCTCGAAGAGGGCTGGGAAGGACAGCGGCTCGCGATCGTCACCCCCGCCGGGCGCTGGCGGCTCCGCCTCCCGCTCGCGGGCCGCCACCAGGCGGCGAACCTCCTGCTCGCCGTCCACGCCGCCGAGCGGCTCCGCGCGCTCGGCTGGCCGGCGATCGGCCCCGCGGCGATCCGGCAGGGGGTGGCCGCGGCCCGCTGGCCGGGCCGGCTCGAGAGCGTCCTCCTGCCCACCGGCGACCGGGTCCTGCTCGACGCCGCCCACAACCCCGACGGGGCGCGGCGGCTCGCCGAGTTCCTCGCCGCCCGCGGGGCGCGCGGCACGCTGCTCTTCGGCGCCCTCGACGACAAGGACGCGGCCGGCATGCTCGCCGCGCTGGCTCCGCACGCCGACCGGGTGGTCTTCACCGAACCCGCCTCGCCGCGGGCCCGGCCCGCCGCCTCGCTCCCGGCGCTGCTTCCGGCGCCGGTACCGGCCCAGGTCGTCCCCGACCGCGGCCGGGCTCTCTCCGCCGCTCTCCGGCCGCGGCCCCCGCTCACCGTGGTCTCCGGCTCGATCTTCCTGCTCGGCGACCTCCGCCGGCGGCTGCGGCGGCGCTACGGCCTGCCGCCCCCCTGAGCGGGCGCCGCCATCACCGGGCGGCGCCGGCCATCCGGCGCGCGATGAGCAACGCCATCTCGAGCGCCTGCTCGTAGTTGAGGCGCGGATCGACCTGCGACCGGTACGCTCGTTTGAGATCGGCGGGCGAGAGCCCGCACGCGCCGCCGACGCACTCGGTCACGTCCTCGCCGGTGAGCTCGAAATGGACCCCGCCGAGGTGACCGCCGAGCCGCTCGTGGAGGTCGAACGCCTGCTCGAGCTCGCTCAGGATCCGGTCGAAGCGCCGGGTCTTGATCCCCTCCGGCGTGGTCTCGGTGTTGCCGTGCATCGGGTCGCAGGTCCAGAGCAGCCGCCGCCCGCGTCGCCGCACCTCCTCGACGAGCGGCGGCAGGCAGCGCGCGATCTGATCGGCCCCGAAGCGGTGGATCAGGGTCAGCCGCCCCGGCTCGGCGTGGGGGTCGAGCCGGTCGATCAGCTCCCCGAGCCACTCCGGGGTCATCGCCGGGCCGACCTTCACCGCGATCGGGTTCGAGACGCCGCGGAAGAACTCGACGTGCGCCGAGCCCGGATCGGCGGTCCGCATCCCGATCCACGGGAAGTGCGTGGTCAGGTCGTACCACCCCTCGCGGTGCGGTACCTGCCGCGTCTGGGCCTGCTCGTAGAGCAGGTGGAGCCCCTCGTGGCTGGCGAAGAAGTCGATCCGCCCGAGCTCGCCGAGCCGCTGCCCGGCGAGCGTCTCCATGAAGCGCAGCGAGTCGGCGATCGCCGCGACCCGGCGCTGATACTCGGCCGCGAGCGGGGCGTCGCGGGCGAAATCGAGCCGCCAGTACTCGGGGTG
>JAAYLR010000053.1 GCA_012521815.1 Acidobacteriota bacterium | reverse complement strand
GTGCAGGGCTACTCGCCGCGCGACGCGGTCTGGATGCGGCCGCAGACCACAGTCGCCGGGATGGTCGCCAAGCAGACCGGCGAGGCGCCGTTCGTCGTGCCGCCGGCGCTGCTCGCGGCGGCTCCGGCGGCGCCCGCGAGCCGCTGGGCCGATCCCCGTCTCGGCGACGTGCCGGTCGGCTTCCTCGCCGACGCCGACACCACGGGCGGCAACTCCGGCAGCCCGGTGGTCAACGGCCGCGGCGAGCTCGTCGGCGTCAACTTCGATCGCGTCTGGGAGAACGTCGCCAACGACTTCGGCTTCAACCCCGAGATCGCCCGCAACGTCTCCGCCGACGCCCGCTATCTCCTCTGGCTCCTCGAAACCCTCCACGGCGCGGCCGCGGAGGGGCTCCTCGCGGAGCTCGGCATCCGGGCGCCCGCCCGGCCCTGAGGGCGGGCGAGCGCCTCAGGCGCTCTGGAGCTTGCCCTGCATGATGTCGAGGATCTCGGTGTCGGTCGCGGCCATCCCGTAGCGCGCCAGCCGGCCGAGGTTCGCGAGCGACGACTCGCCGTCGGTGCCCACGATGCCGTCCGAGGCGGGGATGCCGACGTCGGCGAGCGCGAGGCTCGCGGCGCGGAAGGCGGCGTCCACGCCGGTCATCGTCTTGAGGGCGCAACCGATCTTGGCGCCGTCGCAGATCATCCCGGCGACGTTGCCGACCATGTTCGAGATCGCGAGGCCGATCTGCGCGGCGCTGCCACCTTCCATGTGGACGACCGCGCCGGCGATGCCGATCCCGGCGGCGTTGGCGGCGCCGCAGACCGCCGAGAGGGTGCCGAGGTGGAAGGTGGTCGCGGAGGTGAGCAGCGCGCCGACGGCGAGCGCCTCGTCGATCCGCTCCTCGGCGATCCCGGCCTCGCGTCCCCAGAGGGTCAGGGGGACCGAGAGGGTGATCCCCTTGTTGCCCGAGCCGGCGAGCGACATCACCGTCATCGGCTCGCCGGACATCCGGGCGTGGACGCCGGAGGCGACGAGGCGGCTCAGGCGGGTGAGGCTGTCGTGGGTGCCGGCCTCCACGAAACGAGCGGGCATCAGGGAGAGGCCGTGCCGGGCGATGGCGATGTTCATCGCCGCGCCCTCGCGGAGCCGTGCGCGGTCGCCGGCGGTCGCGCTCCGGGCGATCTCCGGCAGCGCGGCGACCGGCAGGTTCGCTGCCTGCTCACGGAGATCCGGCCCGGCGCCGGCGCCGCCCGCCGCTTCGCCACCCACCATCCGGCCGTCGCGTTCGAGCTTCGTGAGGCGGGTGTGATCGCGCTCGAGGAGCGCCCGCCCGGTGCCATGCTCGCGCACCACGGTCACGTCGACGAGCAGCTCCGCGGCGTCGGCGTCGACGTCCACGTTCAGACCGCGCTGCTCGACGAGGGCGGTGGCCGTCGCGAGGATCTCGGCGTCCACCTGCTCGAAGCAGCGCAGGCCGAGCGAGGGGTCGCGCAGGCAGGAGCCGATCGCGAGCGCCCAGAGGATGCCCGCCCGGCGCTCCGAGTTCGGCAGCCCGACCGCGTAGCAGTTCTTGTAGGTGCGCGGGTCGCAGACGAGGCGCACGAAGCGCACCGCACCCGTGCCCTGGGCGGCCGCGAGCGACGCCGCCCAGGCGATCGC
>JAAYLR010000052.1 GCA_012521815.1 Acidobacteriota bacterium | reverse complement strand
CTCGACGAGCGCCACGATCACGAGGATGCCCACCAGCCGCGAGCTGCCGAAGCCGTACGAGTGGAGCCCGGCGGCGAGGACGTAGTTCACGCCGAGGTAGGTCATGAGGATCGTCCAGAAGGCGGCGATCGCGGCGAGAGCGACGCCGAACGCCCGGATCTGCGCGTCCCAGCGGGCGTGCAGGATCGCCATGTAGGCGAGGAACGCGACCAGCGACCAGACCTCCTTCGGATCCCAGCCCCAGTACCGGCCCCACGACGAAGCGGCCCAGATCGAACCGGTGAGGATCCCGGCGAGGAGCAGGATCGAACCGACGTGGGTGTAGAGGTAGAGCAGCTCGCTCCAGCGCCGGGAGAGCTCCTGGCGATGCGGCGCGAAGATCTCGAGCCCCACCACGAGGTGGGCGAAGACCGTCACCATCGCGAGCGTGGCGTAGCCGAGCATGATGATCGGCACGTGGATCGCGAGCCACGGGGTGCCCGAGAGCACCGGCGGCATCGGGTGGACGAACGGGTCCATCGGCAGCAGGTCGAGGAGCATCACTGCGAGCGCCGAGGTGCCGGCGGCGTTGAGCAGCAGCATCCGGTTGCGCAGCGCGAGCGCGATGACGCCGAGCAGCGCCACGCCCCAGCCGAGGAAGAGCATCGATTCGTACATGTTCGACGCCGGGATCCGGCCGGCGATCTGCCAGCGCTGCCAGATCCCCCAGCTGATCGCGAGGAAGCCGCCGATGAGACCGGCGAAGGCCAGCCGGTCGAGCCGCCACCGGTCGCGCTCGAGAGTGAGGGCGGCGGCGATCGCCGCGGGAAGGAGCAGGAGCCAGGCGAGACGCGTCGGGCGGGTGGCGTTGTAGCGCAGCTCGCGGGCGATCGTCGTGGCCGCCGGATAGTGGGCCGGCGCCGCCGTCCGGATCTCCGCCTCGAGCGTGGCGAGGGCGGCGGCGTCCCGGGCCGCCGGCGGCTGCCAGGCCTCGCCGGCGACCCGCGTCGGCACGGCGCGCAACGCGCGGCCGCGCAGGAAGGCGTCGAGCTCGACGAGACGTCCTTCGAGCTCGAGCAGATCCTGCTCGACCGGCGCGAGCCGCGCTTCGGCCGCCTGTTTCTGGTGCGCCCGATCGAGCGCGGCGGCGAAACCGGGGGCGCCGACGATCGCCTCGAAGCTCGCCCAGCGGGGGGCGCCGGCGAGCCCGATCGCCGCGGCGACCTTCCGGCCGCCCACCTTCACCACCGGCTGCTGGCTCCAGCCCTGCGGATCGGCGTACCAGCCGAGCGTCATCGCCACCGGATCGATCCCCGGCCACGCCCGCCGGCCGGTGACCGTCCGCACCGCCTCCCGCGCCTGGGTGTCGAACGGCATCGTGCGGCCGTCGTGCTGCACCGGCAGGGCCCGGACCCGCGCCACGAGCTCCGCTGGCGGGATCTCGGCGGCGCCGGCCGCGGTGGCTCCAGCCGCACCGAGCGCGAGGGCGAGCAGCAGGACGGCGGCCGGGCCGGCAGCCCCCTGGGCGGTGGCGGTCCGCAGCCGCGCCGCGCGGAGCTGGGAGAGCCGGGTGGCGAAGACGAGGATCATCCCGCCGACGAGCAGCAGATAGCCGAGGAAGACGATCGCCTGCCCCGGATCGCGCGCCACGGAGAGGATCGACATCTCCCGCCCCCCCTGCAGCTGGTAGCTGCTCTGGAAGAAGTTGTAGCCGCCATGGGTGAGCGGCCGGTTCATCTCGATCACCCCGGCCCGCTCCTCGCCGTCGAGGACCGTGACGAGGCTCCGGAACATCGCCGGGCGGCGGGTGCCGTCGTAGTAGTCGATCTGGAAGTCGTCGAGCCGCACCGCGAACGGCAGCTCGAGCTGGCCGCTGCCGGTGGGTGTGAAGATCGTCCGGGAGCTCTGACCCTCCCAGAGCGGCAGCTGCCCCTCGACCTTGAACAGCTGCGTCACCAGCGCGCCGGCGAGGATCACGAGCATCGCGGCGTGGGTGACGGCGAAGCCGATCCGGGAGCGGGTGCGCGGCCAGCGCTCGACGAGGGCGGCCAGGAGGTTGAGGGCGAAGAGCCCCTGGAGGGCGAAGAACCAGGGGGCGTAGTAGATGAGCGCCGCGCGTTCGCGGCCGTGGAGCGACTCGACGATCGTCCCCCAGGCGAGGACGAAGGCGAGCAGCAGGAGCAGGACCACCGTCAGCTTCAAAGAGGCGAGCATCTGGAGGGAACGCTTCATCGGAGAACTCCCGGCGGCAGCTGCCGAAAGGGGTGAGATATCGAGCGAACGCGCCGCATGGCTCCGGGCCACGCGGGGAGGCGGTATCCTACCGGTTTCCAGGAGGATCGCCGATGTACCGTCTGCTCCGCTCCCTTCCGCTCCTGCTGCTCGCCGCCGCCTTCGCCGGCTGTGGCGGAGAGCCGCCGCTCGATGTCGAGGTCGCCGCGGGTACCGCCACCCCCGCCGCCGCGAGGCCCGACGAGCTGCCCCCCGGGCATCCACCGGTCGGCACGCCGGCCGTGCCGCCGCTGCCGGCCGGCCACCCGCCGCTTCCCGCCGATGGGGCCGCGGCGGCGCCCGCCACCGGCGCGTTGATGCCGGTCGTGGCTCCGGGTGGCGAAGGGGCGATGGCGCTCCTCTGGACCGCGCCCGCGTCCTGGGTGGCGGAGACGCCCGCGAACCCGATGCGCCG
>JAAYLR010000051.1 GCA_012521815.1 Acidobacteriota bacterium | reverse complement strand
GGTGCACTCGGCCCAGCAGCGGTCGGGCTCCCGCGCCGAGGCGAACCAGTACTCGGTGGCGCTCGAGCTGCAGGCCGACTGCCTCGCCGGCGTCTGGGCGTATCACGCCCACCACGAGCGGCAGCTGCTCGAACCGGGCGACGTCGAGGAGGGGCTCGCCGCGGCGGCGGCGATCGGCGACGACCGGCTGCAGCGGCGGGCCACCGGCACCGTGCAGCCGGAGAGCTGGACCCACGGCTCCTCCGCCCAGCGGGTCGCCTGGCTGCGGCGCGGCATGGAGAGCGGGGATCCGGACGCCTGCGAGACGCTGCGCTGAGACCATCCCGTCCCCGGCGCTCCCCACGTCTCGTGATCCCGGAACGCCATCCGTAGGCTCCCGTCATGAGCGCCGCGAACCCATCCCGTCCGGGTCGTGACCTCCCGGTCCCGCCGCTCGATCCCGGGCGGCGGCGGTGGATCCTCATGGCGCTGATGGCGACCGTGATGCTGGCGGCGATGGACACCACCATCGTCTCCACCGCGATCCCGCAGATCGTCGCCGATCTCGGCGACTTCTCGCTCTTCTCCTGGGTCTTCTCGATCTACCTGCTCGCGCAGACGGTGACGATCCCCGTCTACGGCAAGCTCGCCGACCTCGTCGGCCGCAAGCCGGTGCTCGTGGGGGGGATCCTCGTCTTCCTCGCCGGCTCGGTCACCTCGGCGTTCGCCTGGAGCATGGTGACGCTGATCGTCTTCCGCGGCCTGCAGGGGCTCGGCGCGGGCTCGATCATGGCCACCGTGAACACGCTCGCCGGCGACCTCTACACGGTGCGCGAGCGGGCCCGGATCCAGGGGTGGCTCTCGAGCGTCTGGGGGGTGGCGGCGATCCTCGGCCCGACGCTCGGCGGCGCCTTCGTCGAGTACGCCTCGTGGCCGTGGATCTTCCTCGTCAACCTGCCGGTGGGGGCGGTCGCGCTGCCGCTGCTCATCCGCTTCCTGCACGAGGAGGCGGTGCCCGAGCGGCACCGGATCGACTGGGCGGGCGCGCTGCTGACGCTGCTCGCGGGCGGCACGCTCGTCTTCGGCCTCCTCGAAGGGGGGCAGGCGTGGCCCTGGCTCTCACGGCAGAGCGCGTTCGTCTTCACGCTCGCGGCGCTCCTCGCGGCGGCGACGGTCTGGGTCGAGCGGCGGGCGGCGGAGCCGATCATGCCCCCCTGGCTCTGGCGCCACCGCACGCTCGCCGGCAGCAACCTGGCGATGATCGGCATGGGGATCGTGCTGATGGCGCCGACCACCTTCCTGCCCACCTTCGGGCAGGCGGTGCTCGGGCTGGGGGCGATCACCGCCGGGCTGCTGCTCGCCGGGATGAGCATCGGCTGGCCGGTCGCCTCCTCGCTCTCCGGCCGGTTCTACCTGCGCACCGGCTTCCGCGACGTCGGCCTCGCCGGGGCGGTGCTCGTGGTGCTCGCGGTCGGCGCCTTCCTCCTGGTCACCTACCCGGGCCGGCTGCTGCCGCTCTTCGCCGGCCAGCTCCTGCTCGGCGCCGGCTTCGGGCTGCTCTCGACGCCGCTGCTCGTCGGCGGGCAGTCCACGGTGACCTGGCACCAGCGGGGGGTGGTCACGAGCGCCAACATCTTCTCGCGCTACCTCGGCCAGAGCCTGGGCGCCGCGCTCTTCGGCGCGGCGTTCAACCACACCCTCGCACAGCGGCTCGCCACCGCTCCGGAGGCGATCCGCGCGGTGCTGCCGGCCGACGTCGACTCGGTGGTCGGCGCGCTGGCCGGGCAGGGGGAGCCGCTCCCGGGAGCGGCGATGGAGTATCTCCGCCGGGCGCTCTGGGCGGCGACGCGCCACGTCTACGCCGGGGCGCTCGCCGTGGCGCTCCTCACCGTAGTTGTGGTGGCGCTGATCCCGCGGCGTTTCCCGGCCGCCGGAGAGTCCGGCCGCCCGGCGCCGGGCGTTCCCCCGGACCTCGGCGCGCTCGGTCACTGAGCGGCGGGCGCGGTCCTCTCCTCAGGGGGTCGCGAGGTACTGCTCGAGGCGGCCGGCGAGACGGGTCGCGGCCTTCGCGAGCTGCTCGAGGATCACCGGCCAGTTGCGCCACCGGTACTCGTAGCCGAGGCGCTGGTTGCCGAGGTCGTAGATCCGGGGGCGGAGCGCCAACGACTCCTGCGCCCAGTCGGCCGGGGTGCCCGAGCGCCAGGCCGCGAGCTGCGCGGACGTGGGGGGATCGACGAAGCCGGCCAGCTCCGTGTAGGAGAGGCGGGAGCTGTCGATCATCCCGCCGTCCCAGAGCGCGTGCAGGTTCGTCAGCTCGCCGAAGAAGCCGACCGCCTCGTCGTTGCCGCCGCGGTCGTTGCCGCGGCCGACGTGGAGCGGCTGGTGGATGTCGCTCACGAAATGGACGACGAAGCGCAGCGCCTCCTGCCGCTCGGCGAGCGGGCGGGCGCGGTCGGCGAGGATCGCGCCGAAGCGGTCGATCGCCTCGACCACGTCGCCGTCCGGGCTCTTCTCGGCCTCGGCGTAGGTCTGGCCGTCGGGGATCGTCACGTAGTGCCACGGCTCGCTGAAACGCCAGGCGGGATCGGAGCGGATCTCGTCGGCCCAGTTCGCGATCTCGGGCAGCGAGTCGGGTCCGAGCAGCTCGGCGACCGCGGCCGCGGCGGCGGGGGAGAGCTGCCCGGCGGCGAGGAGCGCGATCGTCCGGTGCCCGGTCGGGCCCCAGGCCGTGGCCGGGGCGGCGAGGGCGGCGGTGAACAGCAGGGCGAGAAGGAGAGCGGCGAATGGGAGCTGGCGGGTGCGTGCCATCGGTACCTCCTGGGTCGTGCGGATCGTATCCGGAGCTTGCGCCGGGCGGTTGCATGGTATGAAACACGGATGCCGGAGCCGAGCGACAGACCGGACCGCGCCCGCCGGCCGGGGCTCGGGCCCCTCGCCCGCTGGCTCGACCGGTACCGGCCTCCCGAGAGCTGGGTGCTCGCCGCGGCCGCGATCTTCCTCGGGGCCGGCGCGGCGCTCGGCGTCTGGGTCTTCAAGCGGCTGATCGCGCTCTGGCAGGAGCTCTTCTTTGGCCGCGGGAGCGTCCTCCTCGGCTTTCTCGGACCGTGGCACGTGGTGCTGCTGCCGGCGGTCGGCGGGGTGGCCGTGGCGCTCATCGTCAGCCACCTCGTTCGCGCCGAGCGCCACCACGGGGTTGCCGGGGTGATCGAGGCGACCGCGCTCGCCGGCGGCCGGCTGCGCTACTGGCGCTCGCCGTGGAAGGTCCTCGCCGCCTCGCTCGCGATCGGCTCGGGCGCCTCGGTGGGGCCGGAGGACCCGTCGGTGCAGGTCGGCGCGAACCTCGGCTCGGCGCTCGGGCAGGGGCTGCGCTTCTCCGACGAACGGACCCGGGCGCTGGTGGCCGCGGGGGCCGCGGCGGGGGTGGCGGCGGCGTTCAACGCCCCGTTCGCCGGCCTCTTCTTCGCGCTCGAGATCGTCCTCGGCGAGTTCGCGGGCGCCGCCTTCGGCACGATCGCCCTCGCGTCGATCTCCTCGGCGGCGGTGACCCAGGCGCTCATGGGCCTCCATCCGGCGTTCCCGGTGCCCGACTACCCGGACTACTCGGCGGCCGAGCTCCCGCTCTTCGCCCTCCTCGGGCTGCTCGCGGGAGGGGTCGCGGCGGCCTACATCGGGGCGCTCGACGGGCTCTCGGAGCGGATCCGGCGGCTCGGCCGGCCGAAGTGGCAGACGGCCGCCGGCGCCGGGCTTCTCCTCGGGCTGGCCGGGGTTCGGTTCCCCGAGATCTTCGGCGTCGGCTACGGCACGATCGAACGGGTGCTCACCGGGGCGACGATGTCGAGCCCCCACCTCGCGGCGCTGCTCGCCCTCAAGCTCTTCTTCACCGCGCTCTGTCTCGCCGCCGGTTTCATGGGCGGGCTCTTCGCGCCGGCCCTCTTCCTCGGCGCCGTGCTCGGCGGCCTCTTCGGCCAGCTCCTCGCCCTGCTGCTGCCCGGCTTCTCCCTCGGGCTCTTCGCCCTCGTGGGGATGGCGGCGGTGCTCGCCGGGGCGGTGCACGCGCCGATCACCGCGATCCTCCTGCTCTTCGAGCTGACCGGCGACTACCACGTGCTGCTGCCGGCGCTCCTCGCGGTGCTCGCGAGCATCCTCGTCTCGCGCCGGCTCGCCGGCGAGTCGGTCTACACCCGTACCCTCGCCCGGCGCGGCGTGCGCCTCGAACGGGGGCGGGACATCGACCTGCTCAACCATCTCCCGGTGGGGGAGGTGATGGACACCGAGCCGGTGGTGCTCGACGCCGGGGAGAGCCTCGACAGCGCGAGCGAACGGCTCTGGCGCGCCCGTCTCCACGGCGCCCCGGTCGTCACCGCCGGCGGCCGGCTCGCCGGCGTGCTCTCGGTCCACGATCTCCAAAGCGCCGGGCAGGCCGGCCTGCCCGGCAGCACGCCGGTGGGCGAGGTGGCGACCCGCGAGCCGCTCACCGCCTTCCCCGACGACTCGCTGGCCGACGCGCTCCGGCAGATGGGGGCCCGCGACGTCGCCCGGCTGCCGGTCGTCGCCCGCGACGACCCCGGCCGGCTCGTCGGCGTGCTCTACCGCACCGACGTGGCGCGGGTCTACACCCTCGCGCTCGCGCGGCGCACGGCGCTCCGCCAGCGGGCGAGCGAGGTGCAGCTCGACGCCCTCTCCGGGGTGGCGACGGAGGCGGTGGTGATCGCGCCGGGAGCGGCGGCCGCCGGCCGGACGATCGCCGAGGTGCCGTGGCCGCGGGAGGCGGTAGTCGCCTCCGTGCGGCGGGGGGAGCGGCTGCTGCTGCCGCGCGGCGACACCCGGCTCGAGCCGGGCGACGAGCTCTCGGCGGTGGTCGACGGCGAGGCGGCCCGCCGGGCGGTGCGCCGCCTCTGCCGCGAGCCGCTCAGTCCGGATCCGGAGCGATGAGCCCGGCCGCCGCGAGCGCCGCGGCGGCCTCCCGCAGCCGCTCGAAGGGGAGCCCCGAACGGCGGGCGATGGCGAGGAGATCGGGCCCGCCGTCCGACTGGTTGAGCACCCAGAGCAGCGCGAGCTCCCGCTCCCGGCCGCGGTCGTCGCCGCCGAGGGCGCGGTAGAGGCCGCGCCGCCCGAGCTGCGGCTCGCCCTTCGGCGAGAGGTTGCGGAAGCGGCGGTTCCCTTCGAGCACCCCGGCGACCGCCCGGTAGACCGCGAGCGAGCCGGCGAGCGCCTCCGGCCGGATGAAGTCGAGATCGTCGGCCGAGGTGTGGTACTCGGGGAAGCGCCCCCAGGGGGTGCGCGAGAGGAGGCCGACCGGCAGGTCGAAGCCGGGGG
>JAAYLR010000050.1 GCA_012521815.1 Acidobacteriota bacterium | reverse complement strand
GCCGCACGCCGGCCTCTACGGCGAGATGCTCGGCGAGCTGCGGCGGGTCAACGGGATCCTCCAGCAGCTGCTCGAATCGGGACGGCCGGCGCCGCTGCGCGCCACCGCGACCGACCTCGGCCGCCTGCTCGCCGACAGCGCCGAG
Source organism: Acidobacteriota bacterium (assembly GCA_012521815.1). Lineage (GTDB taxonomy): Bacteria > Acidobacteriota > Thermoanaerobaculia > Multivoradales > JAGPDF01 > JAAYLR01. The sequence continues at coordinate 3,824 of JAAYLR010000050.1, read as the reverse complement.
CTGATGAGCCCGTCGCTGCGCCGCCGCGGGGTGACGTTGCAGGTCGAGGTCGCCGGCGACCTGCCACCGGTCGCGGTCGACGCGGCGAAGATCCGCCAGGTGCTGGTCAACCTGATCCAGAACGCCGCCGAGGCGATGCCGGAGGGGGGCCACGTGGACCTGCGTGCCAGCCGTTTTCCGGAAGGGGAGGGCATCGTGATCACCGTCGCCGACGACGGCCCCGGCATGAGCGCGGAGGTGCGCGACCGGATCTTCGAGCCGTTCTTCTCCACGAAGTTCACCGGTACCGGGCTCGGCCTCGCCATCACCCGCTCCCTCGTCGCTCAGCATGGCGGGCGGCTCGACTGCGACAGCGAGCCCGGCCGCGGGACCACCTTCTTCGTCATGCTGCCGGAGTCCGGACCGCCGGCGCCGGCCACGGAGGTCTGACCGCCATGGCCCTCATCCTGCTCGTCGAGGACGAGAAGCTGCTCCGCTGGGCGCTCCAGAAGCAGCTCGAACGCGCCGGTCACCAGGTCCACGCCGCGGCCGATCTGCGCGCCGCCGCCGAGCATCTCGGCACGCACCTGCCCGACCTCGTGCTCCTCGACCTCAACTTACCCGACGGCCACGGGCTCGACTTCTACGAGCAGAACCGCGAGCGCCTCGCGGAGTCGGTCGTCATCGTCATGACCGCGGTCGGCCAGGTCGGCGACGCGGTGCGCGCCATGAAGCTGGGCGCCCTCGACTTCCTGACCAAGCCCGTCGATCAGGCCGACCTCGTCGCCCTCGTCGGGCGCTCGCTCGGCGTGCGCAGCGAGCAGCTCGAGGCCGCGGCGGCGCGCCAGGTGCGGGCGCAGAGCCTCGCGCAGCGGATCGTCTGCGAGTCGCCGGCCTTTCGCCGCGTCCTCGAGGTCGCCGGCCAGGTGGCCAGCTCGGAGGTCAACACGATCCTGATCCAGGGCGAGAGCGGCGCCGGCAAGAACGTCATCGCCCGCTATCTCCACGCCGCCTCCGCGCGGCGGGACCGGCCGCTGCTCGAGGTCAGCTGCGCGACGATCCCCGAGAACCTGCTCGAGAGCGAGCTCTTCGGCCACGAGCGGGGCGCCTTCACCGACGCGAAGGTGACCAAGCGGGGCGTCTTCGAGCTCGCCGACGGCGGCACCGTCGTCCTCGACGAGATCGGCGAGCTGCGGCTCGACCTGCAGGCGAAGCTCCTCCACTTCCTCGAGGAGCGCCGCTTCCGCCGGGTCGGCGGCACGCGGGAGATCACCGTCGACGTGCGCGCCGTCGCCCTGACCAACCGCGACCTGCAGGCGATGGTCCGCGACAAGAGCTTCCGCAACGACCTCTACTTCCGGCTGAGCGTCTTTCCGATCTCGCTCCCGCCGCTCGCCGCGCGCACCGAGGACGTCCTGCCGCTCGCCCGTCACTTCCTCGCCACGCTCCAGCCGAAGCTCGGCCGCCGCTTCACCGGCTTCACCCGCGAGGCCGAGAACCGCCTGCTCGCCTACACCTGGCCCGGCAACGTCCGCGAGCTGCGCAACGTCATCGAGCGCGCGATGGTGCTCGCGCGCGACGAGGAGATCGGCGTCGCCTCGCTGGTGCTCGACTGGGCCGGGGCCGGGGCCGCCCCGCTGGCCGCGCCGGCCGATCCCCTCGGCGGCGGCATCGTGCCGCTCGAGGAGATGGAGCGCGAGCTCGTCGGGCGCGCCATGCGCGCCGCCGGCGACAACCAGACCCGGGCCGCCGAGCTGCTCGGCATCACCCGTGACCAGCTCCGCTACCGGCTCAAGAAGTTCGGGCTGCGGGAGGACGAGACCGGCCCCGCCTGAGCGCGGATGGCGCATGCCTTGCAGCAGCGACCGGCACGAGGAAAGCCGTGCGCCTGCTGGTCGTCGACGAGAACCGCGTGCTCCCCTGGGTCGTCGAGCGCCTCGTGCCCCCCGGGGTGCGGGTCGAGATCGCTCGCGGCTACGAGGCGGCGGCGCGGGTGATCCGCACCGACCCGCCCGCCGCGGTGGTGGTCAGCCTCCCCCCCGCCTGGCTGCCGTGGCGCGACTTCCAGAAGCTCTGCGCGAGCCGCCAGCCGCCGATCCCGGTGCTCTACGAGTCGTGCCTGATCGGCAATGCGGCCGAGCTCGGCCTCGACCCGGCCGATGGCTACGCGGAGTTTCTCGAAAAGCCCGCGCCGCGCGCGCGGCTCCAGGCGGCGCTCCACGCGCTCGTCGCCCGGGCCCGGGCCGCCGCGAAGCCGGTCGGATCGGCACCGCAACCGGCCGACCTGTGAGAAAACGCTCACCTCTCCCCACGAATCGGGGAAAGATCCGCAGCGGCGGCGACCCGGCTCACTCGGCCGGGCGGGTCGTGAGCTCCCAGCGGAACGGCGGCAGCACCAGGCCGTTCTGATCCCGGAAGCCCTGGTACTCGGCGCTGTTGAGCCAGACGACATAGGTGCGCCCCGGTTCGAGGCGCACCGGCAGCGCGGCGCTCCGGCCATCGGCCGACTGGGAGGCTTCGCCGGTCATCTCCGGGAACGGCGCGACCGGATCGGTCACCCACGACCAGCCCTCCGCCATCGGCCGGTCGAAGGTCACCCGCAGCGTCGTGACCCCCGGCTCGACGCCGGTGGCCCCCGCCGGCGGCTCGAGCCGCGTGACCGTGGGCAGCGCCACCGCCGCCGGCGCCGCGTTGGAGCGCACGAGCGGCAGCGAGAGCCCGCCGCCGGCGGTCGTGAAGCTCCAGCGGAACGGCGCCGCCGCCACCCCGGCGCGGTCGCGGAAGAAGAGGTACTGCGGGGAGTTGAGCCAGACGACGTAGGTGCGACCCGGTTCGAGGCGCACCGTGGCGGTGTTGACCCGCGTCGCGGGATCCCATACCGACTCGCCGATCTCGGGCGCCGTGGCCGGGTTCTCGATCACCCAGGCCCAGCCCTCGGGATCCATCTCCCGGTCGAAGGTCGCCACCAGCGTGGTGCGCGCCGGGTCGACGCCGGTCGCCCCGTTGGGCGGATCGACGGCGATCACCCGCGGGCCGGCCGGGGCTGGCTGCTCCCGGACGTCGAGGCGGGGCTCGCTACCGCACCCGAAGAGGAGCGCGGCGAGCGGCAGGACGGCGAGGCGGAACGAACGGCGGCGCATGGTCGGATCCCCGTGGCGCCGGAACGATAGCAGGAGCGCGCCCGGATCGGGCCCTCGCCGCCGAACGCGCGAGCGAAACGGCCGAATACGGGTGGGCTACGGGTGGACCGGGGCCACCGGATGCGCCGGCGGTGCCGCCCCGGAGCGCTCGAGCGAGGCGACGAACCGTTCGATCGCCCGCTGGTCGACCGTCACCGGCGTCACCTCCCGCAGCCGCCGCACCCATTCGGCCCGGCGCGCCCGCTTCTCCTCTTCGAAGAGGCGCTCCCGGATCCGGTCGTGGGCCTGCGCGAAGCTCTCGGCCGCCGCGGGCTCGATCTCGGTGACCTGGATCAGGTGCCAGCCGAGTTGCGAGCGGATCGGCATGGTGACCGCCCCGGCCGGCAGGCTCAGGACGGCGGCGAACTCCGGCGGCGTCTCGGCGGCGGTGATCCAGCCGAGATCGCCGCCCTGGGCGGCGGAGACCGGGTCGCGGGAGGCCGCCTTCGCCAGCTCCGCGAACGCCTCGCCGGTCACCCACCGCTGCCGCAGCGCCGCCGCCTCCTCCAGGCTCCCGACGAGGATCTGGGAGGTGCGCCGCCGCTCGGGGCTCTTCAGCTCGTCGCGGTGCTCGTCGTACCAGGCGCGGATCCGCGCCTCCGGGATCGTCACCCCCTTGAGCACATGGTCGGCGTAGAGCACGCTCTCCATCAGCCCCTCGCGGTG
>JAAYLR010000049.1 GCA_012521815.1 Acidobacteriota bacterium | reverse complement strand
TGGCTCGCCCATCGCCGGCGGCGCGCCGCGGCCTCCTGAGCGCAGCGGCGAGCGGCTCGCCGCCCGGCAGACCGGCGCCCGGGGAGACGACGGCGCGGACGGACGAACGCAACGAGCCCCCGGGATCGCTCCCGGGGGCTCGCTGGATCTCGGATGCCCGGGGGGATGCCCGGACGCGGCTCAGCCGGCCTTCGGGTGGCACTCCTCGCACTTCGTCGGCATCTTCTTCGTGGCGTCCTTCGCCAGCTCCGCCTTGTGACAGCCGACGCAGTCGATGTGGTACATGTTCTTCTTCATGCCCATGTCGGTGCAGTTCGGCGTCTCCGCCTTCTCCGGCGCCTTGTGGCAGGAGGAGCAGGTCGGCACCTCGTCGGCGCTCTTGGCGGTGAGCCCCTTCTGGGTGTGGTGGCAGGTGTCGCAGGCGGTCACGCCGGTGTGCTTGCCGTGCGGGAAGGCGACGGGCGCGCGCTTCGCGGCGCAGTCGTCGATGGTGACATCGGTCGGCGCCTGGTTCGCCTTCGCCGCCTGGACCGACGCGGCGCCGGCGAGGACCAGACAGAGCACGGCCAGCGGAACGAACAGTTTGCGCAGCATCTACGGCCTCCTTTCCTCTCCCCTTGCGGGATTCGCGGCCCCGCCGGACTCACCCGTTCCCGCGAGGCGATCATTCCACCGCTCCCGCAAGCTTCGTGCCCGCCGGGCAGCGGACTCCGGAGGGACCGGGAGCGGCATGACGCTAGCAGACCTCGGCGCCGGATGCTCCCCTCCCGCGGGGTGGGTCAGGCCCCCGCGCCGCGGTAGCGGGCCACCACCAGAGTGACGTCGTCCTCGGCCTCGCGGCCCTCCCGGTGGCGCGCGGCGGTCGCGAGGAGCGCCGTGCCCACCGCTTCCGGCGACTCGCTGGTGAGGGAGGCGAGCGCGGCCTCCACCCCTTCCTCGCCGAGCTCGCGGTCGCCGGCATCGCTCGATTCGGGGATGCCATCGCTGTAGAGGACGAGACTGTCCCCGGCCGCGAGCCGCCGCTCCTCGATCCGCCAGCTCGCCGCCGGGAGCAGGCCGAGGAGCGGTCCGGTCGCCGGCACGGTCTCCACTCCCCCCCCGGCGCGCAGGATCCGCACCGCGCAGTGGCCGGCGTTGGCGATCCGCAACGTACCGTCGGGGGCGAGCCGCACGGCGGCGAGGGTGAGGAAGCGGTTGCCCGGGTTCTTGGCCCGCAGTCCCCGGTCGAGAGCGGCGAGGAGCTCGGCGAGCGGCTGCGGAAGCTCGTCGAGCAGCCCGAGCATCCCCTGGGCGACCGCCATGAGGAGCGCCGCGCTCACCCCTTTGCCGGAGACGTCGCCGACCGCGAGCGACAGCTCCCCGTCGGGACGCTGGTGGAGGTGGAAGAGATCGCCGCCCACCACCCGGGCGGGCTCGCTCTGGGCATGGATCTCGGCGAACGGAACCTCCGGCGGCAGCGGCAGCAGGGCCGCCTGGATCGTCCGCGCCATGCTCATCTCGTGTTCGATCTTCGCCTTGTCGCGCGCCTCGCGGTAGAGCCGCGCGCTGTCGATCGCGGTGGCGGCGTCGGCGGCCAGGCTCTCGACGACCGCGAGCGTCTCGCGGGGAATACCCCGGCCCCGGAGCGGCCGTTCGAGCAGCAACCCGCCGAGGATCTCGACCCGGCCGATGAACGAGGCGTCCTGGCCGGAGCCGAGCGGCCGGCGCGCGACGAGCAGCGGCGTGGCGATCAGCTCGCGCCCCTCGATCTTCAGGGTCTCGCTGTGCCGGGCATCGAGGACGCGCTCGAACAGGGCCCCCGCCGTCGCTTCGAGCGCGAGCGTCTCGCCCGGCGGAAACGCCTGGGCGGCCTCACGGTTCCCTTCGGCGTCGCGGAGGACGAGCAGCCCGCGAGTCGCCCCGGAGAGCCGTACCGCCGCCTGCAGCACGACCTGCAGCACCTCGTCGAGGACGGTGGCGGCGTTGAGCGCGCGGGCCACGTCGAGCAGCGTCTGGAGCTGCCGCAGCTCGCCCTTCTCCTCCCGCGGGATGAGCTGGGAGAGATCGAGCGCCGAGGTCGCGCGCAACTCCTCGGTGACGACCTCGTACTCCACCCGCGGCCCAAAGCGGAGCCGGTCGCCCGGACGCAACTCCTGGCGCCGGATCGGGAGGCCGTTGACGAAGGTACCGCCCGAAGAGCCGAGATCCTCGACCTCCAGGCGGCCATCGCGCCAGACGATCCGGGCGTGACGGCGCGACACGGTCGCCTCGGCGAGCGCCAGGTCGTTGGCCTGATCCCGGCCGACCCGCAACGTTCCGCTCACCGGCACCCGCGCCGGTCCGCCCAGAGCGTTCCGCGCCACGAGCAGGGGCTCGGCTGGCCACATGATGGCGAAGTCTACCGCTCGCGCCCTCAGGCGGCGAAGCGGCGGTGGAAATGGTGGCTCGCCTGCCGCTGCCACCACTCCCAGTCGTGGGCGGCGTCGGTCCCCCAGAGATCGAGCTCGTGCGGGATCCCCTTCGCCGCCAGGAGCCCGGCGAGCGCCGCCGTCTCCTCCTTGCACCCCTCCTCCCACGCCCCCTGGCCGCAGACCAGGGTGAGCGAGGTCTGCTCCCGCACCCGCGCGAGCGCCTCGCCGTGGAGGTTGGCGACGTAGGCGAGCGGGTTGTTGAAGTAGACCTCGAGGCTGTCGAAGCCGCCGGTGAAGGCGCGCATCTCGTAGCGGCCCGACAGACAGAGCGCCCAGCGGCAGAGCTCCGGCTGCTTGAGCGCGAGGTTCGCGGCGTAGAAGGCACCGAGGCTGCAGCCGGTGGCGGCGAGCGGCAGCGGGCCACCGCAGTCGGCCCAGATCGCCGGGACCAGGGTGTCGAGCACGAACCGCTCGTAGGCGAGGTGGCGGCCGATCCGCCAGGCGGGATCCCCTTCGGAACGCGTCCAGGC
>JAAYLR010000048.1 GCA_012521815.1 Acidobacteriota bacterium | reverse complement strand
CTGCGGATCGAGATCGATCAGCAGGGTCCGCAGCCCTTTGGCGGCGAGAGCCGCCGAGAGGTTGATGGCGGTCGTGGTCTTGCCCACACCGCCTTTCTGATTGGCGATGGCGAGGATCATGCGCGAACGAGTCTATGGGGGGGCGGTAGCAGGGGTCAAGCTGAACGGGTGGTGAAGGGATCATTGTCGGCGCGCCGACATTGATTGTAATCATCTGAAAACAAAAGACTTATTTGGTTGGAGCCGGGTTCGGCTACATCTTGTACCGACCGAGATCTTCCGGGGCGAGGGACTCGAGCAGCTTGCGGATCCGCTCTTCCTCGCTGCTCTCCTCCGTCTCCCCCTCCGGCCGTTCATGCCGCGCGGCGGAAAAGACCCTTTCGTCCACGAAAAGGGGGGCTCGACAGCGCAGGCTGAGGGCCACGGCGTCGGAAGGGCGGGCGTCGAGCGCGACGGCGCCCTGCGCTCCGAGCAGCTCGATCGTGGCGAAAAAGGTTCCCTCGCGGAGGTCGGAGACGACCACGCGGTCGACCGTCGTATCGAGGGCCGCGAGGAGCGTTGCCAGGAGGTCGTGGGTGAGCGGTCGCGGGGCCTCGATCCCCTCGAGCGAGAGCGCGATCGCCTGGGCCTCGAACAGACCGATCCAGATCGGGAGGAAGCGCTCCCCGCCGCGTTCCCTGAGGATCAGGATCGGCGAACGGGTCGCCGGGTCCTGGAGGAGCCCGCGAACCTCCACCGGAACGAGGACGGGAGCGCTGGTCACGGCGCCATCCTCTCCCCGGAGGGGCAGGGGGTCAAGGGGAGGAGACGGTGCCGGAACCGCTGCCGAGGAGCGGCTCGCCGCCGACGAGGCTGTGCGCGAGCGCCCGGGTGATCGGCACGCGGAGGATGCTGCCAGGCCGGGCCGGCCGGCTGCCGCCCGGGAAATGCACGATCCGGTGGCACGGAGTCCGGCCGCTCAGCCAGCCGGCCTCTCTCCCCCATCCCGTGACCACGACCTCCTCCACCGCTCCCACCCGCTCCTCGTTGAGCTCCCGCTGGATCTCGTCCTGGAGGCGCAGCAGACGCTGGAGACGCTCCTCGGCCTCCCCCCTGGCGACCGGGGGGCCGAGACGCAACGAGGCCGTACCCGGGCGAGGCGAGTAGCAGAAGGCGAAGACGGCGGCGAAGCGGACCTCGGCGACCAGCTCGAGGGTGCGGGCGAACTCCTCTTCCGTCTCGCCGGGAAAGCCGACGATGAAATCCGTGGAGAGGGCGATCCCGGGCCGCGCCGCGCGGATCTCCCGGACGAGATCGAGGTAGGCCGCCACCTCGTAGCCACGCCCCATCCGGCGCAGCACGGTATCGCTGCCCGACTGCACCGGCAGATGGAGGTAGGGACAGATGTTCGGGTGACGGGCGAGCCGTTCGACCATGCGGGACGAAAAGTCCCGGGGGTAGGAGGTCACGAAGCGGAGGCGCTCGACCCCGGGCAGCCCGGCCACCGCGTCGAGGAGGTCGGCGAAGTCGAGCCCGCGCTCCGGGTCGCGCCAGTGGTTGACCGTCTGGCCGAGCAGCTCGATCTCCGCGAAGCCGTAGGCGAGGAGGTGCCGGACTTCGGCGAGGATCTCGGCGAGCGGCCGGCAGCGCTCCGGTCCCCGGGTGGAGGGGACGATGCAGAAGGTGCACCGTTTGTCGCACCCCTCGATCACCGTCACCATCCCCTTGTGGCTGCCGTCGCGGGCGATGGCGTCGAAATCGAACTGCCGCTCCCGGGGGAAGCCGGTGGCCACGACCCGCTCTCCCGCGAGCCGCCGGGCCAGGACCTCCCGCAGCTCCCCCACCCGGGCAGGTCCCAGGACGAAATCGAGCTCGGGAACGCGGGCGAGCGCACGTTCTCCCTCCTGCTGCGCGACACAGCCGCATAGCCCGATGAAGAGGGGCGCGTCACGGTCCCGGCGCAGCTTCCGGAAGCTGCCGAGCCGGGAGTAGACCTTCTGCTCGGCCTTCTCCCGGACGCTGCACGAGTTGAGGAGGACGAGATCGGCCGCCGCGGGATCGCGCACCGGCAGGATGCCGAGCTGCATCAGCTGCCCGGCGAGCCGCTGGCTGTCGAGCTCGTTCATCTGGCAGCCCCACGTTTCCACGAAGAACCGCCGGATGGAACGGCTGATCACCGGGGCGGCTCCGCGAGGATGGTGGGTTCGCCCGGTTCGGAGACGGTGCTGGGCGGCTGCTCCGCCGGTGGTTCGAGCTCGATGCCGTCGTTGAGCCAGGCCGGGAGCGCTCCGGCCCGCTGTCCCTCCTCGAGGAAGAGGTCGAGCTCGCGCCGGATCTCCCGGATCTCCCGTTCCCGCGCCGCGATCTTCTCGAGCGAACGATCCCAGGCCGGTTTGATCTCGGCGTCGCGCAGGAACGGGTCGTCGGTGGCGTAGAAACGGACCCGGAGCTCGGCCGCCCGGTCGCGCTCGCTGACCAGCTCGTCCGCCGTGCGGTGCCAGCGTTCGCGCAACGCCCGGCCGCGTTCGCGCCAGTACCGTTCTTCGGATTGTGAGTCGGCTCTCCGGCCCGCCGCGGACGTCTCCCGAGCCGCGGGAACCGCCTCGGTGAGCCTCTGCCCCCGGCCGTGTTCCTTCAGGTTGCGATCGGTGATCACGGCCACGGGCGGACCGGCGGCCTCCCGCCGCGCCCGCTCCGCACGCGCGGCCGCTACGAGCCCGCCCTCCGTCTCGCCGGCGGTTCCGCCCTCCTCGACCACGATCACCGTACCGGGCGCCGGGGCGGGCTGCGGGACCGGCACCGGAGTGGGCTCGGGCGGCGCCTCGGGCCGTGACGTGGCGGCCGGAAGCGGCGCGGGCAGGGTCGTCTCCCGCGGCTTGCGGGCGGCGCCGCCGCAGGCGATGAGGAGCAGAGCGAGCGCCGGGAGCAGGTTCCGGACCCGGATGCGGATCAGCTCAGGAGCGGCCATAGCGGTCCTCGAGGCGCACCACGTCTTCCAGATGGGGGGTGGAGACCTCGAACAGCTCGCACCCTTCGGGGCCGGCGATCATCCGGTGCCGGGTGCCGGCAGGTACCCGGTACGACTCCCCGGGACGCAACGGCTGCGCGACCAGGACGCCCTCCTCCTCCACCACCAGCTCGATCTCACCCCGTACCACGTGGAAGGTCTCGTCCTTGACCCGGTGGAGCTGGAGAGAGAGGGCCTCACCGGGCTCGATGACGAGGATCTTGCCGACGTAGCTCTCGGTATGAGCGATGAGCAGCTCGTGCCCCCAGGGTTTCGCCACCCGCTGAACGGGCTCACGCATCTCGGCTCCTCCAACTCCTCACGGCAGGCATCTCCGCCCGCTCTCCTTTCAGAGCAGGGCGCCGGCGAGCTCCCGCTCCACCTCGGCGGCGGTGCCCAGCTCGAGACACCGCGCCACCCGCCGTTCCAGGTCGGCGACCTGCAGCCGCCCCGCCGCCGCCCGCAGCGCCGGGATCGACCTCGGGTTGAGCGACAGGCGGCGCAGCCCGAGGCCGAGCAGGAGCGGCAGATGTCGCGGATCGGCCGCCATCTCCCCGCAGAGGCTGACGGGGATCGCCGCGGCGCGAGCCGCCAGAACCGTGGATCGTATCATCCGCAGAAGCGCCGGATGGAGCGGCTGGTAGAGGTCGGCCACCTGCCGGTTGTTCCGGTCCACGGCGAGCGTGTACTGGATCAGGTCGTTGGTGCCGATCGAAAAGAAGTCGGCCTCGCGCGCGAGCGTCTCGGCGATGACGGCCGCCGCGGGCACCTCGATCATGATCCCGATCCGGAGGTTGCGGGGAGCGCCCGCTCCCTCGCGTTCCACCTCCTCGCTCAGCTCCTCGACGAGGGCGCGGAAGCGGCGCAGCTCCTCCACCCGGCTGACCATCGGCGCCATCACCCAGAGCTCGCCGTGGGCGGCCGCCCGGATCACCCCGCGGAGCTGGGTCCGGAAGATCTCCGGCCGGGCGAGGGTGAGGCGGATCCCGCGCAGGCCGAGGACGGGGTTCTCCTCTTCCAGGTGCATCAGCTCGCGGGCGAGCTTCCGCCCTCCGAGGTCGTAGGTGCGGATCACGGCCGGAAACGGCGCCGCGCCCTCGACGAGCCGCCGGTAGAGGCGGTAATGCTCCTCTTCGGTGGGCAGCCGCGGCTCGGTCTCCAGGAAGAGGAACTCGCTGCGGTAGAGACCGATGCCGCGGGCGCCGAAGCGCACCACGTCGGCGATCTCCTCGGGGAGGTCGACGTTCGCCATCAGCTCGATCTCGGTGCCGTCCGCGCAGAGCGCGGGCGCCGCCGTCGCTCTCGCCGCCGCCGCTTCCCGGGCAAGCTCTTCGCGCTGCCGCTCGCCGTAGCTCGCCAGGACCTCCCGGGTGGGGTGCACGATCAGGTTCCCGGCCTCTCCGTCGAGGATCACCGGGTCGTCGGTGGTGACCAGCTCGGGGGCGTGCGCGAGGCCGCAGACCGCCGGCAGGTGGAGGGAGCGGGCGATGATCGAGGTGTGGGAGGTGAGGCTGCCGCTCGCGACCGCGAAACCGCTCGCGCCGGCGCGCCCGAGCCGGATCGCCTCGGATGGGGTGAGATCGTCGGCCACCACCACGACGCCCCTGGGCAGGTCCGAGAGGTCGCGATGGCCGCCGCCCAGCAGATGCTGGAGGAGCTGCCGGCCGACGTCTTCGATGTCGTGCGCCCGCTCCCGCAGGTATGGATCTTCCAGCCGCTCGAACCGCCCGCGCAGGTCCTGACAGACCTGGTGCACGGCCCACTCGGCGTTCACCCGCTCCTTGCGGATCCGCTGCTCGATGACGCCCACGAACGAGGGATCGACGAGCAGCAGCGCGTGGGCGCCGAAGATCGCCGCGAGCTCGGCGCCGAGGAACTCCCCCGAGCGCTCCCGTGTCCCTTCGATCGCCCGGGCGGTCTCCCCGACTGCCTCCCGGAACCGTTCGAGCTCCGCCGCGACGCCTTCGTCGCCGATCGGGAAGCGGACGATCTCCAGGCTGGGACCGAGGATCGAGACGGCCCGGCCGATCGCGACCCCGCCGGAGACGGCGATGCCGGAAAAGACCCGCATCGGCCGGCGCGGTTCGCTCACTGTCCCTCTCCGAAACGGTCCGCGAAGAGCTCGGCGATCGCCTCGATCGCCCTGGCTTCGTCCTCCCCTTCGGCGCGCACCTGCAGGCGTACGCCCTGGGGTGCGGCGAGCAGAAGGATGCCGAGGATGCTCTTGCCATCCACCTCTTCGCCATCCTTCGCGATCGTGATCGTGCTCTGGAAGGCGCTCGTGGCATGCACCAGCTTCGCCGCCGCCCGGGCGTGGAGCCCCAGCCGGTTCACGATCTCGATCTCCCGCTCGATCATCGGGGCGCTCCGGAGCCGGCGGAGTCGTCGCACGGCTCGGGCGGTGCCGTGCCGGCTCCGGGGGTCGTCCGGCGGATCGACTGACGCCCCTTCTCCTCGATCCAGCGGGCGATCTCGGCCAGATCGCGACCGGTGAAATCGGCGCAGCCGAGCCGGACGACCATCGGCAGGTTGACGCCGGTGACGATCTCCACCCTGCCCTCCTCCCCGAGCCCCGCCGCGGCGCGGGACGGGGTGTCGCCGTGGAGGTCGGTCAGCACGAGGAAACCGCCGGTCTCCGGCGGGAACGCCGCGAGTGAGGCCTCGACGCGCAGCCTCGCCTCCGGCCAGCCTTCGCTCCAGTCGAGCGAGAGCGCCCGGAACCCCGCGAGCTCGCGGCCGAGGATCCGCTCGGCGGCGGCGAGGAGCTCCGGCGCCAGCGCTCCGTGGGTCACGATCAGGATTCCGGGGCGGCGCAAGCTCAGCGCTCCACGTCCCGGTGCAGGAGCTGCACCGACCATCCCGCGTCGCCGAGCGCCGCGGCCAGGCGTTCGGCGACGGCCACCGAGCGGTGCCGTCCGCCCGTGCAGCCGATCGCGATCGAGAGATAGCTGCGGTTCTCGCGCTGATAGCGCGGCAGCAGGTAGACGAGCAGGTCGCGCAGGCGGGCGAGCAGATCCGGGAAATCGGCCTGCGCGTCGAGATATGCCTGTACCGGCGGCTCGCGGCCGGTGCGCTCGCGCAGGCCGGCCACGAAATACGGATTCGGCAGGAACCGGACGTCGAAGAGCAGGTCGCTGCCGTACGGAATCCCGAACTTGAAGCCGAAGCTGATGAGCGAAACGAGCATCTGGTGCCCGTTGCCGCCCAGCTCGGAGAACTCCCGGTGGATGACGCTGCGCACCTCGTGGATCGACCACTCGCTGGTGTCGAGGACGAGATCCGCGCGCTCCCGGAGCTCTCCGAGCAGCAGCCGTTCGCGACGGATCCCTTCGCTCGGCGGCGCGTCCGGAGCGAGCGGGTGCGGCCGGCGGGTCTCCGAGAAGCGGCGGATCAGCACCTCGTCGGAGGCCTCGAGGAAGACGAGGGTGGCGTCGAACCGCTCGGCGTCGATCTCCGCGAGCACCGCGGGGAACTCCCGCTCGAACCCCGGAGTGCGCACGTCGGCGACCACCGCGATCCGGTCTCGCCCCTCGATGAGCTCGCCCGGCCGCGCGAGGAGCTCGCGCAGGAGCGGCAGCGGCAGGTTGTCGACGCAGTAGTAGCGCAGGTCCTCGAGACACTTGGCCACCGAGCTGCGCCCGGAACCCGAGAGGCCGGTGATCAGGGCGAGCCTAATGCGGCGGGCGGGCGCGCCGGTTTCGTTCAAGCTGTTCCTCCATCTTCTGCGCGAACTCCTTCGCGGAGTGGCGGCCGAGCTGCTTGAGGAGATGATTGCGGGCCGCGATCTCGACGAGGATCGAGAGGTTGCGGCCGAGCGCCACCGGCATCCGGATGAACGGCACCGGGATCTCGAGGATCGCGTGGGTCGACTCGTCGATGCCGAGCCGCTCGTAGGCGCGGCCCTCGACCCAGGGTTCGAGCTCGATGACGAGGTCGATGCTCTTGCGCTCGCGGACCGCGGCGAGGCCGAAGAGGTCCTTGACGTTGACGATGCCGATGCCGCGCAGCTCCATCAGGTGCTTGAGCGGCTCCTCGGCGAACCCGACGAGGTTGCCGTCCGGGTACCGCTTGATGGTCACGCAGTCGTCGGCGACCAGGCTGTGTCCGCGCGTGATCAGGTCGAGGGCGGACTCGCTCTTGCCCACGCCGCTGCCGCCCACGAGCAGGACGCCGAGCCCGAAGACGTCGAGGAGCACGCCGTGGACGTGCGTGGACGGGACGAGGTGCTCCTCGAGGAAATAGCTGATCCGCTTGATGGCGTGCGAGGAGAGGGCGCGCGTGGCCAGGAGCGGCACGGAGTGCCGCACGCACTCCTCCCGGATCTCCAAGGGTGGCGGGAACCCCTTCGTCATCACGACGACGGGGATGGCGAGACGGAAGATGCGAGCGCAACGCTCGGCGCGCACCGCGGGATCGAGGGTCGCGAGATAGCCGACCTCGCTCTCCCCGACGATCTGCACCCGGCCGGGCCGGATGTAGCTGAGATAGCCCGCGAAGGCGAGCCCGGGTTTCTGCACCCGCGGGTTCGTGATCCGGTTCTCGAGACGGTCACCGCCCGCGAGCAGCTCGAAGGCGAGATCGCTGAGATCGTCGCCCAGCAGCTCGGCGACGCGCACGAACGCGGCACTCCTCGTGGCCGTCGGTGGCGGAGGCGTCGTCATGGTTTCCCGGTTCGTCCGGCCGCTGGCCAGGCTCAGAACTCGGGCGCGATCAGCCCGAGGTCGTCGTCGTCCGCCTGCCGGTAGAGAACGCTGACCTTGTCGTTCGTCGCGTCGCGAAAGACCACGAAATCCCGGTCGGCGGTGTCGAGCTGCTGGGCCGCCTCCGCGAGCGTCATCGGGCGGATCGGAAGCTGTTCGGTGCGCACTACGCGGGGACCGCCTTCGGCATCGAGCGAGCCGCGGGCCACCACCTCGACCGGCCAGTGCGCCTCGCCGCCGCGCCCGGCGCGCCGGCGGCGGTCGACCGCCTTCTTCCGCGACCGCCGGGCCTGCTTCTCGAGCGCCTCGGCGGCGATGTCGAACGCCTGCCGCAGGTCGTGGTTCTCCTCCGCCGCCCGGATCTCGCCGCTGCGATGCACCAGCACGAGATCACAACGATAGCGGAACTTGTCGAGATCGAATGCCGCCCGCGCCTCGACGGCGGCACCGACGAACTTGGCCACCTTGGCCAGACGCTCCTGCGCGTGCTTCTTCATCGCCTCGTCCAGCTGGAAGTTGCGTGCCACGAAGTCGACCTTCATCTCTCTCCTTTCCCCGTCCGGGGCTGGCGTCACGGTTTCAGAAATACTGCTTGCGATCCGCTGACGATGGCAGCCCGAGCTCGTCCCGGTACTTGGCCACCGTGCGGCGGGCGATCTGGATCCCTTCCCGGTTCAGGATGCGCATCAGCGCGCTGTCCGAAAGAGGCCGGCGGGCGTCCTCGCCCTCGATGAGCCGCCGGATCTTGCGCTTGACGGTGAGCGACGAGATGTCCTCGCCGTAATCGCGGTCGATGCCGCTGTGGAAGAAGAACTTCATCGGGAAGATGCCGCGCGGGGTGTGCATGTACTTGTTCGCCACCACCCGGCTGACCGTCGATTCGTGCATCCCGATGTCCTCGGCCACGTTGCGCAGCACGAGGGGGCGCAGATGATCGAGCCCGCGGTCGAGGAAACCCCGCTGTTGGCGGACGATCGACTCCGCGACCTTGTAGATCGTCCGCTGGCGCTGGTCGAGGCTCTTGATGAGCCAGAGGGCGCTGCGCATCTTCTCGCGGATGAACTGCTGGGCCTCCGTCTGGCTCCCCTCGGCGCGCATCTGGCGCAGCATCCGGCGGTAGGCCCGGCTGATGCGCAGCTTGGGGAGGCCATCGTCGTTGAGCTGGATGACGTACTCGTCTCCCACCTTGACCACCACGACGTCGGGTTCGATGTACTGGGCCCGCTCGTTGGTGTACTGCCGCCCGGGCCGGGTCTCGAGGGTCCGGATGACCGCGAGCGCGGGTTCGAGGTCGGCCACCTCGACGCCGAGCTGCCGGGCGATCTGCGGGTAGGCGCGCCGCAGCAGGAGATCCCAGGCTTCGGAGACGATCCGGAACGGCAGCGCCTCCGGGGACTCCCCGCGCGCGGCGAGCTGACGCCGCAGGCTCTCGCGCAGGTCGACGCAGGCGATCCCGGGCGGGTCGAGCTCCTGGACCCGGCGGATGACCGCCTCGACCTCCGCGGTGGTGCAATCCTCGCAGCCGGCGAGCGACCGGATCTCCTCGACGGTCGCGACCAGGAAGCCGTCGGGGTCGAGGTTCCCGATCACCAGCTCGGCGAGGCGGCGCTCGCGCGGCGAGAGCGGCGACATCGCGACCTGCCAGAGGAGGTGGTCGTAGAGATCGGGCTCGCGGGTGAGCGTGTTTTCGAGGGGCGGCGCTTCCCGGGTCTCGCTCTCCCAGCCGGTGGCGGAGCCGTCGCCGTCGTCGCCGAAGTAGGCGTCGAAATCGATCTCCGAAAGCGCCCCGGCTTCCTCGCGCTCCCCGCCGGCGTCGGCCGCCGCGTCGCCGTCGAGCTGCCCGGCTTCGGCACCGACGGAGATCTCCTCCACCTCCTCGAGGACCGGATTCTCCACCAGCTCCTGCTCGAGCACGCTCTCCAGCTCGAGCCGCGTCATCTGCAGCAGCTTGATCGCCTGCTGCAGCGACGGCGTCATCACCAGTCGCGTCGCGAGCTTGAGGGAGAGTTTCTGCTCGAGGGCCATGGGCAGGGGCCGCGCTAGAGGCGGAAGCTCTCTCCCAGGTAGATCTTCCGGACCTGGGCGTCGGCGGAGAGCTCCTCGGGTGAGCCGGCGCGGAGGATCTCGCCGTTGTTGATGATGTAGGCGCGGTCGGTGATGCGCAGGGTTTCGCGCACGTTGTGATCGGTGATCAGGACGCCGATTCCCATCTCCCGCAGCCTCTTGATGATACCTTGGATGTCGAGCACCGCGATCGGATCGATGCCGGCGAACGGCTCGTCGAGGAGGATGAAGGCGGGGTCGATCGTCAGCGCCCTCGCGATCTCCACCCGCCGCCGTTCGCCGCCCGACAGCGCGTAACCGTGGCTCCGGCGCACCCGCTCGAGGCCGAACTCGGCGAGGAGCCGTTCCCTGCGCCGGGTCCGCTCGCCAGCGGACAGCTCGCGGGTCTCGAGGATCGCCTCGAGGTTCTGCTCGACGGTGAGGCGCCGGAAGACCGAGGGTTCCTGCGGCAGGTAGCTGATCCCCTTCTCCGCCCGCTGGTACATCGGCAGGTAGGTGATTTCCTCTGGGCCGAGGAAGACCTGGCCGGCGTCGGGAGGGGTGAGCCCGACCACCATGTAGAAGGTCGTCGTCTTGCCGGCGCCGTTCGGACCGAGGAGGCCCACGATCTCGCCGCCGTGCACGGCGATCGAGACGCTGCGGACCACCGCCCGCCCGCGATAGCTCTTGCAGAGGGCCGCGGTGCGCAGCTCGCTGCGGGCGGTCATCCGTCCTCCCCGGCGGTCACCCGGATGGCGCCGCTCGCGAGATCGTGCAGCAGGGTCCGGCCGCGCAGGCTGTTGCCGTCGGCATCGCGCATCCGGGCCGGATCGCCCGCGATGGTCACCGCGCGCGCGG
>JAAYLR010000047.1 GCA_012521815.1 Acidobacteriota bacterium | reverse complement strand
CACCGGTCCCGCCGACCTCACCCTCGACTGGGCCCTCGCCGGCCAGCGGCGGGGGCTGGTGGTGGCGCTCGGGCTGTCGGGCAGCGAGGCCCGCTTCCCGAGCGAACCGTTCGCCGATCACTTCGCGGAGGCGGCCCGGCACGGTCTGCACCGGGTCGCGCACGCCGGCGAGCACGCGGGCCCGGAGTCGGTTCGTGCGGTGCTCGCGCTCGGCGCCGAGCGGCTCGGGCATGGCGTGCGCAGCGTGGAGGAGCCGGCGCTGCTCGCCGAGCTCGTGGCGCGGCAGGTGCCGCTCGAGGTCTGTCCGACCTCGAACCTGCTCCTCGGCGTCGCTCCCGACCTCGCCTCGCACCCGCTGCGCGCCCTCGTCGCCGCCGGCGCGGCGGTCACGATCAACTCCGACGATCCGGCGATCTTCGATACCGACCTGGTGCGGGAGCTCACGCGGGTGGGCGAGGAGCTGGAGTATCCGGCCGAGCGGCTGGTGGAGCTCGCCGCGGCCGGTTTCGCGCACGCCTTCCTCCCCGCACCGGAGCGCGCCACCCTGGTCGCGCGGCTGCACCGGGCGGCGCGGGAGCTCGCGCCGGTCCACCTCGGCCGCGAGCTGGCCGGGCCGCCGCAGCCCGCCTGAGGCGGCGGGGATACGGGAGCGGGGCGCGGTGATATACAGGACCGGCGATCCCGCGCCCCCCCGCGCGGGAGCGGAACGATGATCCTCCAGGCCACGGTCCGCGACTGCCTCAGCGTGAACTGGGCGGTCCCCTGCGAGGCCCTCCCGGAGCTGCCGGGCGGCCTGCGCCCGGAGGTGCACGAAGAGAAAGGAGAGCGGCGGGTCTTCGTCTCGCTCTCCTGCTTCCGGCAGGAAGGCCTCCACCACGAGCTCGCGCCGTGGCTCGCGCTCTCCTACCCGCAGTGCAATGTCCGCGTCCACGTGCGCGACCGCGACGACGTGGCGGCGGTCTTCTTCCTGCGGATGCTCGTTCCGGCCTGGGTGGTGACCGGCGCCCGGCTCGTCGGTCATCAGCCGGTGCGGGCGGCGCTGCTCGACTTCCCGGCCGCGGGCGAGGCGCTCGGCGCCGGCCCCTGGCAGTGGCGGGTGGACGGCGGGCGAGCCCTCAGCCTGGAGGCCGAACCGGGGGCGGGCGTTCCGGGCCCCGGTCCCGACCTCGGATCCTGGCAGCGGGTGGTCGCCCACTTCCGCGAGCGGCCGCGCGGCTACGCCGTGCAGGGCGGCCGCCTGCGCCGCGTCGAGGCGGTGCAGCCGCCGGTCGAGCACGTGCCGGTACGGGTGACGATGAGCCGTCACGAGCTGCTCGGGACGGCGCTGCCCGGCGTCGACGAGACGCTCTGGAGCTGGCCGCATTCGGCGTTCCTCTGCCCGCGGGTACCCTTCCTCTTCGAGCTCGGCACGGCGCGCGAGGTGGCGCTGCCGGCGCGGGCGCCGGTGCCGGGCTGAGCGGCGCGCCGGAAGCCCGGTGCTACGATCCGTGCGCTCATGAACACGATCGACCCGCGCCACCGCCGGCCGCAGCGGATCGCGGTGCTCGCCGGGGACGGCATCGGCAGGGACGTGACCGCCGAAGCCGTGAAGGTGCTCGCCGCGGCCGGGGAGCGCTGGGCGCTGCCGCTCGAGCTGGTGGCGCTGCCGTGGAGCGCCGAGCATTACCTCGCCACCGGCGAGACGCTGCCGCCGGGAGGGATCGCAACGCTGCGCGACGAGTACGCCGCGGTGCTCGTCGGCGCCTTCGGCGATCCGCGGGTGCCCGACATGCGGCACGCCGCCGAGATCCTGCTCGGCGCGCGTTTCGGGCTCGACCTCTACATCAACTTCCGCCCCTGCCGCCTCTACGACGCGCGCCTCTGTCCGCTCAAGGGCAAGCGCGAGCGGGACGTCGACTTCGTGATCTTCCGCGAGAACACGGAGGGGGCGTACGTCGGCCTCGGCGGCAACTTCAAGAAGGGGATGCCCGACGAGGTGGCGGTGCAGGAGGAGGTCCACACCCGCAAGGGGGTGGAGCGGATCGTGCGCGCCGCCTTCGACTGGGCGCGCGCCCACGGCCGCCGCCGCCTCTGCATGGCCGACAAGTCGAACGTCATGCGCTTCGGGCACGGGCTCTGGCAGCGGGTCTTCGCCGCGGTCCGCGAGGAGTACCCGGAGATCGAAGCGAGCCACATGTTCGTCGACGCGCTCGCCATGCAGCTCGTCCGCGCTCCCGAGCGGTTCGACGTGATCGTCACCGACAACCTGATCGGCGACATCCTCTCCGACATCGGCGCCGCCCTGCAGGGCGGGCTGGGCGTCGCGGCCTCGGCGAACCTGCACCCGGGGCGGACTTCGTTGTTCGAGCCGGTGCACGGCTCGGCGCCGAAATACGCCGGAACCGGGCTCGCGAACCCGGTCGCGGCCATCCTCTCCGTGGCGCTGATGCTCGAGACCCTTGGTCACGAAACGGCGGCGCGGGTGGTGGAAGGAGCCGTGGTGCAGAGCCTGCGCAAGGGCCGGACGACCCCCGATCTCGGCGGGACGCTGACCACCTCCGAGGTGGGCGACTGGCTGGCGCGGCGGGTGGCCGCGGCGCCCGTCTCCTGAGGCCGACGATGGCTTCCGTCGCGAACGGCCTCATCCACGACTGGAACACCGCCGACGGGCGGCCGGAGCCGCCCCGCGGGCGGGTCGAGCTCGACGACGAGACGCTGCGCGACGGGCTGCAGTCCCCTTCGGTCCGGACCCCGACGGTCGCGCAGAAGGTCGAGCTGCTCCACGGCCTCGTCGAGCTCGGCATCGACGCCGCCGACATCGGCCTGCCGGGCGCCGGCCCGCACGTGGCGCGGGATGTGGAGAGGCTCGCGCGCGAGATCGTCACCGCGCGCCTGCCGATCGTTCCCAACTGCGCCGCGCGCACGGTGCGCGCCGACATCGAGCCGATCGTCGAGATCTCGCAGCGGGTGGGCATCGCCCTGGAGGTGGCCTGCTTTCTCGGTTCGAGCCCGATCCGCCAGTACGCCGAGGGCTGGGACCTCGACCGGATGCGGCGGCTCACCGAGGAGGCGGTCGGGTTCGCGGTGGCCGCCGGGCTGCCGGTGATGTACGTCACCGAGGACACGACGCGCGCTGCCCCCGGCGACCTCGCCGCTCTCTACCGCACCGCCGTGGAGATGGGGGCGCGGCGGGTCTGCATCGCCGATACGGTGGGCTACGCAACCCCGGAGGGCGCCGCCAGCGTGGTGCGCTTCGTGCGCGGGATCGTCGACGCCACGGGCGAGGAGGTGGCGGTCGACTGGCACGGCCACAACGACCGCGGGCTCGGCGTCGGCAACGCGATCGCCGCCGCCCTGGCCGGGGCGGACCGGATCCACGGCACCCTGCTCGGCATCGGCGAGCGGGTCGGCAACACGCCGATCGACCAGCTCCTCGTGAACTTCCACCTCATGGGCTGGCGCGACCACGATCTCTCGGGGCTCGCCGATCTCTGTACCGCGGTCGCCGGGATCACCGGCATCCCGATCCCGGACAACTACCCGGTGCTCGGGCGCGACGCCTTCCGCACCCAGAGCGGCGTGCACGCCGCCGCCATCCTGAAGGCGAAGGCGAAGGGAGACAACGAGCTCGCCGACCGGGTCTACTCGGGCATCCCGGCGTCGCTCGTCGGGCGCCGGCAGGAGGTCGAGATCGGGCCGATGAGCGGACAGGCCAACGTCCACTACTGGCTCGCCTCGCGCGGGCTGCCGGCCACCCCGGAGCTGGTCTCGGAGATCTGCCGGCGCGCCAAGGAGTCGCGGCGGGTGCTCAGCGAGGCCGAGGTGCTCGCCTGCTGCCGCCGCCCCGAACGTTGAGGGGCGGGCGCCGGGGCTAGAATCGCGGCATGTGGCTCGAACGTCTGACCGTCGGCCCCCTGGCCGAGAACTGCTATCTCGTGGGTGCACCGGCGGGCGACGAGCTCGTGATCGTCGATCCCGGTGCCGAGAGCGACCGGATCGCCGCCGCGATCGCGGCCTCCGGGCGGCGGCCGGTGGCGATCCTCCTCACCCACGGCCATATCGATCACATCGCCCACTGCGCTCACCTCGCCGAGCAGTACGGCATCGGCGTCTGGGTCCACCGCGAGGACCAGCCGCTGCTCGCCGGACCGCAATGGCCGGAGCTCGCCGAGGCGCTCGCGTACCGCCCCTGTCCGGAGCCCGCCGGCTGGTTGGAGGAGGGGAGTCCGGTCCGCTTCGCCGGCCTCGACCTGGAGGTGGTGCACACTCCGGGGCACACTCCGGGCGGCGTCTGCTTCGTCGAGCGGGCGAGCCGGCAGGCGCTGGTCGGCGACACCCTTTTCCACCGCGGCGTGGGGCGTACCGATCTGCCCGGCGGCGACGGGCCGACCCTCGTGCGCTCGATCCGCGACCGCCTCTTCGCGCTGGAGGGCGACTACCTCTGCTGGCCGGGGCACGGCCCGGAGACCCGGCTCGCCGAAGAGCGGCTCGAGAACCCGTTCGTCGGCGCTCGCGCCCGCTACGCCCCCTGGTGAGCGAGGTCTCCGCGTTCCGGCGCGATCTCGACGCCTTCCTCTCCGCGCTCGCGCTCGAGCGCGGCCTCTCGGCCCGTACCGTGGCGGCGTACCGGGGCGATCTCGAACGGTTCGGCGCCGCGCTCGCGCGGCACGGCGGCGACCCGTCGGCCGCCTCCCCGGCGGAGCTCGCCGCCTACCTGCGGCAGCTGCGCACCCGGGGACTCTCCCCCCGCTCGGCCAACCGGGCGCTCGCGGCGCTCCGCGGCTTCTTCGCCTTCCTCGTGGCCACCGGCCGGCGGGCCGACGATCCGGCGGTCTCGCTCGTCGCGCAGCGGACCCTCCGCCACCTCCCGCGGGTGCTGAGCGAGGCGGAGGTCGAGGCGCTGCTCGCCGCGCCGGACCCGGCCTCTCCGGCCGGCCTGCGCGACCGGGCGATGCTCGAGGTGCTCTACGCCACCGGGCTGCGGGTCTCGGAGCTCGTCGGGCTGCGGCTCTCCGAGCTGCAGCTCGACCGCGGCTTCCTCCTCGTGATCGGCAAGGGGGACAAGGAGCGCCCGGTGCCGCTCGGCGACGAGGCCGAGCGCTGGCTGCGCCGCTACCTCGCGGAGGGACGGCCGCACCTCGCCCGCGGCCGCCACGACCGCGTCTTCGTCAACCGCCGCGGCGGCCCGCTCTCCCGCCAGGGGGTCTGGAAGATCCTGCGCAACCATGGCGTCACCGCAGGCGTCGCCGCGCTCCATCCGCACGCCCTGCGCCACAGCTTCGCGACCCATCTGCTCGAGCACGGCGCCGATCTGCGCGCCGTGCAGGCGATGCTCGGCCACGCGGACATCT
>JAAYLR010000046.1 GCA_012521815.1 Acidobacteriota bacterium | reverse complement strand
GTCTGGGGGATCATGGTCGCCTTCGAGCAGATCGGGCTCCAGGGGACGACCTCGCTGGTCGCGGTCGCCCCCGGAATCGCGGAGGCGCTCGTCAACACCGCCGCCGGCCTCGCCGCCGCCATCCCGGCCCTGATCGGCTACAACTACTTCTCCGGGCGGATCCAGCGGCTCCGGGGCGAGCTCGACGACTTCGTCCTCGAGTTCATGAACCTCGCTGAACGGAACTTCACCTGATGGGCTTCGACGTCGATCGCGACCGCGGCAGCGGCGCCCTCGCCGAGATCAACGTCACCCCTCTGGTCGACGTGATGCTGGTGCTCCTGATCATCTTCATGATCACCGCCCCGATGCTCCACCACGGCATCGAGGTGGCGCTGCCGAAGGCCGATGCCGCGCCGATCCCGGTGCGGCACGACGACCCGCTCGTCCTGTCGATCAACCGCGCGGGGCTCATCTACCTGCGCGACGAACCGATCCACGCCACCCGGCTCGTCGAGCGGCTGACCCCGATGCTCCGGGGGCGCAGCGAGCAGACCGTCTTCCTCAAGGGGGACCGGGACGTGCCGTACGGCAAGGTCGTCGAGGTGCTCGACCTCCTCCACCGGGGAGGCATCGTCCAGGTCGGGATCGTCACCGACCTGCCGGAGAGCCCGCGCCCGAAGCCGTGAGCGCTACCGTCCAGGAGGTGCTCGACGCCCGCGGCCGGATCCTCGGCCGGCGGCCGCCCGCGAAGGTCTTCTGGACGGCTTTCGCCGTTCATCTCGCCCTGCCTCTCGCGCTGCTGCTGATCCCGAAGCTGTTCGCGGAGCCCGTGCCGCCGGTCCGGTTCGTCGCGGTGCAGCTGGTCCCCGCCCGCGCTCTCGGAGTCCCCAACCCGCGTCCCGCCGCTCCGGCACCGCGACCGAAGACGGCCGCCGAGCCGCGCCCGGCGACACCGCCCCAACCGACGCCCGCGCCGGTGCCGGAGGGCACTCCGCGACTCCCTTCCGCGAAGAAGGCGCCGCAGCCCGCGGCTCCGAGCGCGCCGGCGCCAGCCCCCGCGGGCCCGCCGGCCGACGCCAACGCCAACGGCGGCGTCGCCGAGCGGCTCGGCTCACCCGACGGCGTCGTGGGTGGAGTCGCATTCGGAGGTGCTGCGGGTGGTGTCGACAATCCGAGCTTCACCTACGGCTACTACCTCGACCAGATGCTGGCGCTGATCGAGGCGCGGTGGGTGCGGCCCGCCCTCGGCAGCGGGATCGAGGCGATCGTCACTTTCCGGATCCAGCGCGACGGCCGGCTCACCGATCTCCAGGTCGCGACCTCCTCCGGTTACAACTCGTTCGACCTCGCGGCCCTGCGCAGCGTCCAGGCCGCGTCGCCGTTGCCACCGCTGCCGCAGGGGTATCCGCACTCCTCCCTCGGCGTCAACCTGGTCTTCCGCTGAGAGGAGAGGAGACGATGCCCCGCCTCCACCGTTCCGATCCCCCCGTCCGCCACTGGTCGCTCGCCGGCCTCGGTCTGCTGCTGGTCTTCGCGGTGGGCCTCGCCGCCCAGCAGCCCACGCCCGCTCCGGCTCCCGAGACGCCTCCCGCCGGCACGCCGCCGGATCAGGTCACGCTGGTGCTGCAGCCCGGGGACCGTCCGCTCCTGCGGCTCGCCTTCCCCGCCCTCGCCCCGCTCGCGGCACCGGCTCCGGCCGAGGCTCAGGCCGCCGCCCGGGAGCTCGAGGAGGCGCTCCGGGCCGACCTCCTGGCCGCCGGGATCTTCTCCCTGCAGGGACCGGCCGAGCTCGCGCCGCTCGAGCTCACCGGCGATCTCCGGCACGATTTCGAGCAGTACCGCTCCCTCGGCAACGAGGTCGTCCTCCTCGGCGAGCTCAAGCTGGAAGGAGACCGGCTCGCCCTCGAAGGCCGGATCTTCGACCTGCCGAGCGGCCAGGCGATCCTTGGCAAACGGTACCGGGGCACCTTCGACATCGCCCGCCGGATCGCCCACACCTTCGCCGACGAGATCGTCCTCCACTTCACCGGTCGGCGCGGGGTGGCGCTGACCTCGATCGCCTTCTACTCCGACCGCGACGGCGAGAAGGAGATCTACCTGATGGATTACGATGGCCGGAACCAGCGGCGGATCACCGCCCACCGGTCGATCTCGATGAGTCCCGCCTGGAGCCCCACGGGCGACGCCGTGGCCTACGTCTCGTTCTTCGCGGGCAGCGGACCGGCGATCTACCTCGCCGACATCGCCAGCGGCCTGAAGCGCCCGGTGGTGACCAGCGGCTCGCTCAATACCTCGCCCAGCTTCTCGCCAGACGGCCGGCGGCTCACCTTCGCGCGCAGCCTCGGGTCGAACATCGAGATCTTCGTCTGCGAGCGCGACGGGAGCGGGTTGCGCCAGCTCACCTACTCCTCCGGCATCGACACCAACCCGGCCTGGAGCCCGAGCGGGCGGGAGATCGCCTTCACCTCGAGCCGGGGCACCGGGCGCCCCCAGATCTACGTGATGGACGCCGAGGGGAGCAACCTCCGGCGGATCACCTTCGCCGGCGAGTACAACGACGGCGCCGCCTGGAGCCCCGACGGCACCCGGATCGCCTACTCCGCCCGCCAGGCCAACGGCCAGTTCGCGATCGGGGTGAGCGATCTCGTCACCCTCGACAGCCGACTCCTCGTCGTCGGCAACGGCAGCCACGAGAGCCCTTCGTTCTCGCCCGACGGCCGCCGGATCGCCTTCACCTCCACCCGCGGCGGTCGGTCCCAGATCCATGTCGTGGGCGCCGAGGGCGGCGAGAGCCGGGCGCTGACGAGCCAGGGCAACAACTACGCTCCGGACTGGTCCGGCTATCCGCAATGAGAGCCTTCGTTGTTGCCCCGAAACCCCTCTGATAGATTGAAAATGGCGCTGCCCGATGCCGCCACCGCCAACCGCTCACCCGGGAGACGCGAATGAAGACCGCCAGGTTCATGTTGCCATTGTCTCTGATGCTCGTCTCTCTGACGCTGCTCGGCTGCCCGAAGAAGCCGCCCAAATCCGCCCCGGTCGCGGCCCCGGTCGTGAGCGCGCCGGTGGCGCCGACGACCGAGATCCGCGCCGAAACCTCGCCCGGCACCCTGAGCGACCAGGTCGAGGTCGATCCCCTCGCCGATCCGGACATCGCGAGCCTGAACGCCCACGTGCGTGACCGCGGGCTGCTCGGTGACGTCTATTTCGACTTCGACCGCGCCGAGCTCCGGGGCGAGGCCCGGGAGCGGCTGGCGCGCAACGGCGAGTTCCTGCGGTCGCGGCCCGAGTTCCTGGTCACGATCGAAGGGCACTGCGACGAGCGTGGCACCAACGAGTACAACCTTGCGCTCGGCGAGCGCCGCGCCACCGCCACCCGCGACTATCTCGTCTCGCTCGGCGTCGCCGCCTCCCGGATCCGGATCATCAGCTACGGCGAGGAACGCCCCGTCTGCCGCGAGAGCAACGAGAGCTGCTGGGGGCAGAACCGGCGCTCGCACTTCATCGTGACCGGCCGTGGCGGTGCGTGATCCCGGCTGCCGGACGGTTCCGGCGTTCGCCACGCTCCTGCTCGCGGTCCTCCTGAGCGCGGCCACCGGCTGCGTTTCGTCGAGCGACATCGACGCGCTCGGCTCGCGGATCACCTCCCTGCAGCGGCAGGTCGCGCAGGCCCAGCAGGAGAGCCCGCGGCGCGACGAGGTCGCGGCGCTCGGCTCGTCGGTGACGGGACAGCTCGAGGCCCTGCTCAAGTCGGAAGCCGACATGCGGGCCGACCTCGCCGCGCTCTCGGGGCAGATCGCCGAGCTGCGCGGCGAGCTCGAGGCGACCAGCTTCCGGCTCGGTCAGCTCTCGCAGCAGATCGCCGCCACCCAGCAGGAGCTCCGCGCGCGGACTCCGGCCTCCGAACCGGGCGCGAACGCTCCGGCCGCTCCCGGCACCGAGATCTCCGACCCGGAATCGCTCTATCAGAACGCCTACGGCGATTATCTGCGCGGCAACTACGACCTCGCCCGGATGGCCTTCGAGCAGTACCTGGCCAGTTTCCCGGATACCGATCTCTCCGACAACGCGACCTACTGGATCGCCGAGTGCCATTACCGGCAGGGGCGGTTCGACGCCGCGATCGCCGGCTACGACCTCGTGCTCTCGCGCTATCCCCGCAGCGACAAGACGGCGAGCGCCCTGCTCAAGCGTGCCTACGCCCTGATCGAGAAGGGAGAGCGCCAGGAAGGGATCGCGCAGCTCCAGCGCCTGATCCGTCAGTTCCCCTCCTCGGACGAGACGAACCTCGCCCGGCAACGCCTGCGAGCGCTCGGCGTTGACAGATGAACTGGTTACCGGTAGATTTGAAGGGTTGAAGTGAGGTCGCCCCAGCCGGGCGAAGGAAAGAACATGGCCAACAAGAAATCCGCCGAGAAGCAGGCGCGCCGTTCCGAGGTGCTGCGCGAGCGCAACCGGACCCTTCGTTCGCGGGCTCGCACCGCCGTCAAGAAGGTGCGCGCCGCCGTCGCCGCCGGCGACGCCCCCGCCGCCAAGGAAGCCCTGAACGCCGCGATCCCGGTGCTCGACGGCACCGTGACCAAGGGCGTGATCCACGCCAACGCCGCGGCCCGCACGAAGTCGCGTCTGAGCCGGTCGGTAGCGAAGCTCGGCTGACGCGCCCGCCGATCCCCCGGCGTCGCGCCCTTCCCCAGGCGCCTCCCCCCTCGCGGGCGAGGCGCTTTTGCCTGTCTCAGAAGCCTTCGAGCAGGTCGGTGACCGCCGTCTCCGCGAACTTCTGAGCCACCTCGCGGATCACCAGCGTCTCCCGGTCGAAGAAGTCGGCCTGCGTGGGCTCCAGCTCGTAGCTGTCCCGGAAACGGTACCGGTCGTTCGCCCAGAGCACCTCCTCCGGAACCCGGCGCCGGAAGGAGAGCTCGGCGAGGATCACGATCTCGTACTGGAGCCCCCGCCCCTCGGCGTCGAATGTCACCGGGGTCACCTGGAAACCGACGATCGCGCCGGAGAGGATCGAGTCGGCCTCCTCGCGGACGCTCACCAGCCGGAGCCGGTGACGGCGCACGAGCTCGTCGGCGATCGCCCCGCCGAGGATCTGCTCGACCTGGACCCGCGGCGTGCGGTTCTCGAGCGGCAGGAGGAGCACGGTCCGGATCTCCGGCGGGATGCTCGACGCCTTCCCCGCGAGGCTGTAGCCGCAGCCCCCCGCGAACAGCAGCAGCGCGGCGCTGGCCGCCAGCAGGAGGCGCTTCACGAGCCGCCCTCCCGGCTCACGATGTTCACCAGCCGGCCGGGCACCACGACGACCCGGACGATCTCCCGGCCCGCGAGGTGCTCCTGGACTTTCGGGCTCGCGAGCACCGTCTCGCGCAGCGCCTTCTCCGGGATGCCGGCGTCGACCTCCACCCGGTCGCGGAGCTTGCCGTCGATCTGCACCACGATCGTGAGGCGTTCGCGCTTGAGCCGGCTCTCGTCCCAGGTCGGCCAGTCGCTCTCGAGGAGGCTCTCGCCGTGCCCCCGCCGCTCCCAGATCTCCTCGGTGAGATGGGGCGCGAACGGATGCAGGAGCTGCACGAACGTTTCGAGGGCCTGTTCGCAGGCGAGCTTCGAGGCGCTCCGCTCCTCCACCGCCCGGGAGAGGACGTTGAGGAACTCCATCAGCGCCGAGACCGCGGTGTTGAACTTGAACCGGTCGAGATCGCGCGTGACCCTCTGGATCGCCTCGTGGCGTGCCCGCTCGAGCTCCGGATCGGCGACGCCCGTCGGCGGCGCCTCGTCGATCCGTTCGGCGATCCGCCAGAGCCGCTGGAGGAAGCGGTTCGGCCCGGCGAGCGCCTCGTCGCTCCACTCCACCTCGGCCTCGGGCGGCCCGAGGAAGAGGGTATAGACCCGCTCGGTGTCGGCCCCCATCTCGTCGATGATCGGGTCGGGGGAGACGGTGTTGCCCCGCGACTTCGACATCTTCTCCACCCGCCCGGTCTGCTCCGCGAAGCGGGTGATCATCCCCTGGTTGAAGAGGTTCGGGAACGGCTCCTCGAAGTCGACGAGGCCGAAGTCGTGGAGGACCCGGCAGACGAAGCGGGCGTAGAGCAGATGGAGGATCGCGTGCTCGATGCCGCCGATGTACTGGTCCACCGGCCCCCAGCGGTTCGCGGCCTCACGGTCGAAAATCTTCTGGCTGTCGCGCGGCGAGAGATAGCGCAGGTAGTACCAGGAGCTGTCCACGAAGGTGTCCATCGTGTCCGTCTCGCGGCGGGCCGGCTTGCCGCAGCGCGGACAGGTCGTCGCGACGAACGCCTCGTGGCGCGCGAGCGGATTCCCCTCGCGGCCGCTGAACTCGACGTCGTACGGCAGGAGCACCGGCAGCTGTTCGTCGGGAACCGGCACGAGGCCGCAGGCGTCGCAGTAGACGACGGGGATCGGCGTCCCCCAGTACCGCTGGCGGGAGATGAGCCAGTCGCGGAGGCGATAGGTCACCTGCCCGCGCCCCCAGCCGTTCGCTTCGAGCCAGGCGACGAACCGCGCGACGGTATCGGGGCCGGGAGCGAGCCCGCTGAACTCGCCCTCCCGGATCGTCCCCTCGTCGGGGATCGCCGCGGTGAGCGCCTCGCCCTCCTGCGGCCCGTCGTCGGTCACGTAGACGAGGCGAACCGGCAGGTCGTAGGCGCGGGCGAAATCGAAGTCGCGCTGATCGTGCGCGGGCACCGCCATGATCGCCCCGGTGCCGTAATCCGGCAGCACGTAGTTCGCGGTCCAGATCGGGATCCGTTCGCCGGTGGCCGGGTTGATCGCCGCGCCCCCCAGATCGCGCCCCTCCTTCGGCGTGTCGGCGCCCTCCCGCTGGATGCGCGGCGTGTTCTTCACCCGGCTCACCCACTCCGCGAGCGCGGTGCTTTCCGGGTGCGCCGCGATCAGGCGGGCCACCAGCGGATGCTCGGGGGCGAGCACGAGGAAGGTCGCGCCGTGGAGCGTGTCCGGCCGGGTGGTGAAGACCGGGATCGTCTCGTCGAGCGCCGGCACCGGGAACGAGATCTCGGCGCCGGTCGAGCGCCCGATCCAGTTGCGCTGCATCAGCTTGACCTTCTCGGGCCAGCCCGGCAGCTCGTCGAGGCCGGCGAGCAGCCGCTCGGCGTAGGCGGTGATCCGCAGGAACCACTGCTCGAGATCCCGCTGCTCGACCGCCGTGCCGCACCGCTCGCAGCTCCCCTCGGTGACCTGCTCGTTGGCGAGGACGGTATGGCAGCTCGGGCACCAGTTCACCGCCGCCCGCTTCCGGTAGGCGAGCCCCTTCTCGAGCAGACGCAGGAAGATCCACTGGTTCCACCGGTAGTACTCCGGCTGGCAGGAGGTGATCTCCTTCGACCAGTCGTAGAGGATCCCCCAGCGGCGGAACTGCTGCTTCATCACCCGGATGTTCTCGAGCGTCCAGTCCCGCGGATGGACGCCGCGCTGGATCGCCGCGTTCTCCGCCGGCAGGCCGAAGGCGTCCCAGCCCATCGGGTTGAGGGCGCGCCGGCCGCGCATCCGCTGATACCGGTAGAGGGCGTCACCGAGGATGTAGTTGCGCCCGTGGCCGACGTGGAGCCGGTCCCCGGACGGGTACGGGAACATCATCAGCATGTAGTACTTCGCCTTCGCCGCACGGACGTCGACTTCGGCCACCCGCTGCCGCTCCCAACGCTCCTGCCACTTCGCTTCGATCGCTCGATGGTCGAAACCGCTCATCTCCCCCCCTCGCACCAGCCAGTATCGGCGGCGGGTCGCGGCGCCGGCCGCGCGCTCGCCAGCAGGGCATTCCTGGCGCCGGGTGCGCAGGCCTCGCCGGCGGCCCGATCACGAGACAGCCGGGCCGCAGCCTCTCCGCTCGCGACCCTCGGGCTGCCGTTGCCCCGGGCCCGCACCCCCTCCCGTGCCCAGGGATTGCGCTCCGTCACTCCGCTCGCCACCTCGTGGGCGAGGAGGAGCCCGCCGGCCGCTCCCGCCGGCGCGACGAGCTCGGAGGCGAACGGCACGTAGGTCGCCGGAACGTAATGGTGATAGCGCAGCGGATCGCTGAAGACCCAGCCACGATCCGGATAATGGATCTCGACCCAGCGATGGTACTGCCCGCCGGCCGGAGCGGCGGCGACGAACCCGGCCACCTCGCGGGCCTCGATCCCCAGGGCTCGCAGCAGCGCGACCGTGAGGCGCGCGACCCCGGTGCAGTGCGCGCTGCGCCGCACGAGCACCGCTTCCGGGTCCTGCGGCCGCTCCCGGTCGAGCTCGTAACGGATCTCCCGCGAGACCCAGCCGAGGACGCGGGAAACGGCGTCGTACCGGGTCACCGCTCCGCTCGCCACCACCGCGGCGATCCGCTCGACCGGCCCCCGCGAGGGATCCGGGAGCGGCCCGAGCAAGGTCCCGCTCCCGATCGGCGCGAGGCTCACCTCGACCTCCACCCCGCCATCGCTGCCGGGTTCCAGCCGGTACCCGGCGTTGGCGTACGGAAGCACCAGCGCTCCCGCCGGCGGGAGGATCAGGGCGTGCTCCCCGGGACTCGGGACGGCCGGCTGGGCGCCGCTTCGCGCCGTCAGCGCGAGGAGGAGCGCGGCTCCGGAGAGGAGGATCCGTCTCACGTCAGGCTTCCCGGGAAATCGTGCGACTTCAGCAGGCCATCGAGAAGCCCGTTGACGAACCGCCCGGACTGCTCGGCGCCGTACTTCTTGGCGAGATCTACCGCTTCGTCCACCGCCACCAGCTTCGGCACGTCGATCTCGTGGAGCAGCTCGTAGATGGCGAGACGGAGCACGTTGCGGTCCACCGGCGGCATCCGCTCGAGCCGCCAGTGCTCGGCCTGCCTGCGGATCAGCTGGTCGATCTCGTCGAGATGGGTGATCGTCCCCGTGACCAGGCGCAGCGCGTGCGCGACCACCTCCGAAGTGACCGCGAGCCGCCGGGACGCCGCCGTTTCGTCGGTTCCGTCCGCCTCGTCGCAGAACGCCTCGGGCGAGAAGGCCGCGGCGAGCTCCTCCGGGGAGGCACCTCCGAGATCGTGCTGATAGAGCATCTGCAGCGCCAGTTCCCGCGCCAGTCGTCGCTTGCCCACGCCGCCTTCCGTCCTCCTCGTCGCCGGCCGCCGGCCCTCACGAGGAGAGGTCGCCGCCGTCCGCCTCCGGGCTGAGCACGGCAGCCAGATCGGCCATTTCGAGCGCCGCGAGGGCCGCCTCGGCCCCCTTGTTGCCGGCCTTGCCGCCGCTGCGTTCGTCGGCCTGCCGGGAATCCTCGCAGGTGAGCACGCCGAAAGCTACCGGGATCCCCAGCTCGCGGGAGACCTCCGCCACCCCGGACGCGCAGGCCCGCGCGAGGAAGTCGAAATGCGCCGTCTCCCCCCGGATCAGCGCGCCGAGGGCGACCAGGGCGTCGAAGCGCTCCCGCCGGGCGAGCGCCCGCAGGCCGAACGGAATCTCCCACGCCCCGGGGACCCGGGCCACCGCGATCGCCTCCGGCGCC
Organism: Acidobacteriota bacterium; assembly: GCA_012521815.1. GTDB lineage: Bacteria > Acidobacteriota > Thermoanaerobaculia > Multivoradales > JAGPDF01 > JAAYLR01. The sequence goes on along the minus strand of JAAYLR010000046.1, from coordinate 12,160 downwards.
ACGTCGTGGCGGGCGAGGGCGTCGAGCGCGCCGGCGAGGAGGCGCTCGGTGAGCCGATCGTTGGTGCGGGCCACGACGATACCGATGCGGTACTCCCGGCCGAGCAGCTGACCAGCGTATTCGCGGGGATGTGCCATCGTGTGCTCCTTTCCCGGCCAGACCCTAGGTGACCCCGGTGCGGGTGTCAACGCGGCGGCCCGGACACCGGCGGGATCCGATCGTCAGGCCGGAAACGGCTGGCGTCCGGCTCGTTCGCCGACGCCACCGGCGTGCGTTCGTTCGTCACGGGTTACGGAGAGGGATGAGAGATGAGAACTGGTCGGGACGCCGGGATTCGAACCCGGGACCCCCTGAACCCCATTCAGGTACGCTACCAGACTGCGCCACGTCCCGGACCAGATTTCAATCTTCCAAGTAGGGAGCCGACTCCTGTTCGCGCAGCAACCGCTGGAGTTGCCTCGCCTCGGCGAGCAGCGCCGCGAGCTCGGCCCCGAGGCGTTCTATCCGCTGCGCGCCGTCGCTGTCAAGCTGCGCCGGCGGCGCGGCGACGGGCGCGGGCTCCTCGGCGAAAAGGCTCGCGGGACCGCCGAGCGTTCCCCCGCCCGCCGCCAGCTCGGCGGCGAGGCGCTTCTTGGCGCCGGCGATCGTGAACCCCTCTTCGTAGAGGAGGCTCTTGATCCGCCGGACGATCGCCATCTCCTCCTCGGTGTAGAGCCGCTGCCCGGAGCTCCCCGCGGGCGCCTGCAGGGCCGGGAACTCCGTCTCCCAGTACCGCAGGACGTACGGCTGGAGATCGAGCTGTCGGCAGAGATCTCCGATCCGGTAGCCGCTCTTTCTCGCCATGTCAACGAATCCTAGCAGGCCCGGACGCCGCCTGTCGCGTCCGGATCACGAGGCGCAGCGGCACGCCGGCGTAACCGAACGCCTCCCGCAGCCGTTTTTCGAGGTACCGCCGGTAGGCGTCGCCGACCGGGAGGGTTCGGTTCGCGAAGAGCAGGAAGGTGGGCGGGATCCCGGCCACCTGGGTCGCGTAGAAGAGCTTCCAGGGCTTGCCCGTCCGCACTGGCGGCCGGTGCTGGCTGGCGAGCTCCTGCAGGACCCGGTTGAGCTCGGCGGTGGGGATCTCCTGCCGCAGCGCCGCGGCGGCCCGGTCGAGAGCCGGGAAGAGCCGGTCGATCCCGCGCCCGCTCGCCGCCGAGAGGTTCACCCGCGGCGCTCCCCCCAGGAGCTCTTCGAGGCGCGGCCAGCCGCGCTCGAGCTCGTCGCGGGTCGCGGGTGCGAGCAGGTCCCATTTGTTGATGCCGACCACGGCGGCACGGCCGAGCTCCCAGATCGCCCCCGCGATCGCCAGATCGCCGCTGGTGATCCCGGCGGCGGCGTCCACGAGCAGCAGCGCCACCTGGCAGCGCTCGATCTGGCGCCGGGCGAAGAGCACCGCGAGCTCCTCGGGTGCCCCCGTGGTCCGGGCGCGGCGCCGGATCCCGGCGGTGTCGATCAGCAGGTAGCGCTTCCCGTCCCGTTCCACGACGCAGTCGACCGGATCGCGCGTCGTTCCCGGCCGCGGCGAGACGAGCACCCGTTCCGCTCCGAGTAGCCGGTTGACGAGCGACGACTTCCCCACGTTCGGACGGCCGACGATCGCCACCGTGGGCAGATCCGGTTCGGGAGGCTCCGCCACCGCCTCGCCCGGCAGCCGCCCGAGGATCGCTTCCCGCAGCTCCGCGAGCCCGAGGCCGTGCTCGGCCGAGACCAGGAGGGGTTCGGCGCCGAGCCGGTGGAACTCGAAGACCCCTTCCCGCGCCCGGCGGGTGTCCCCTTTGTTGACCACGAGGAGCCAGGGCTTGCCCAGCCGCCGCACCCGCTCGATGACCACCTCGTCGGCCGGGACCGGTCCTTCGTCGCCATCCACGACGACCAGGAGCAGGTCGCTCTCCGCCATCGCCAGCTCCACCTGCCGGCCGAGGCCCAGGGGATCGTCGCCCGGGACGAGGCCGCCGGTGTCGATGAGCAGGATCGGCCGCGACGGGACGATCTCGCCTCGCGCCACGATCCGGTCGCGGGTGACCCCCGGCTGATCGTGGACGATGGCGCGCCGGCTGCCGAGGAGACGGTTGAAGAGGGTGGATTTGCCGACGTTCGGGCGGCCGACGACGGCAACGGTCGGGGTCGTCGTCACGGGCCGGAGGCTACTCGACGGTCTGCAGGAGCTGGCGGAAGAGCACCAGCCAGGTGCCGCGTTCCCGGACCAGGTGGTAGGCCGCGCGGTTCCGCTGGCCCAGGCTCTCGGAGAGCACGGTTCCCGACCCGCGATCCACGACCTGCAGGTCCCAGCGCTCGATCGTCCGCACGGTGGCGTTGGTGGCGTTGTACTGGTTGATCTCCTCGATGACCAGATCGTCGAGCGCCACCTCGAGCCGCCGGCCCTCGGCTCCCAGGTCCTGGAGGCGCCGCTCGAGCCCGCTCACCTCCCGCTGGGTCGCCACCCCCGCGAGCCGGCTGGCATCTTCGGTCCGGTACGCCTCGGCCATGGCGACGAGATAGGCGCGCACCGCCGCTTCGATCCGGGGCTCTTCGGTGGCCCGGCGCTCCGCCGAAGGGCCGCAGGCGGTCAACGAAAGGAGCAGGAGGAGAGAGGCGGCCGCGGGAGAACGCATCCTGTTCAGTCTAGCAAAGCGCCCATCGCGGCCGCGCCGTTTGACACCTCGTCCGGTGCTCTCGTAGGATCCCGCCGGCCGCGAAAGTGGCGGAATTGGTAGACGCGCAAGCCTCAGGAGCTTGTGGTCGCAAGGCCGTGGGGGTTCGAGTCCCCCCTTTCGCACCAGCCTCCTCCCACCCCCCGCATCACCGTTCGCGAACCACGAGGCAGGCCGTGAAAAGCTCGCGCCCCTGGCGGCCGAGGCTGCCCCGCACCTTGGCGATCGGACCGAGGCGGGCTTCGAGGCGGACGGCGACCTCCAGCTCCTCCCCCGCCTCCGGCGGCGCCCCGCTCCATCTGGCCTCTTCCACTCCCGCCAGGAGGCCGGGAGCGAAAGCGCCCCCGGCGGCCAGCAGTTCGGCCGCGGCCTGGGCCAGGATCTCCACCGCGAAGGCGGACGGCGGACCGGCGGCCCCGCGCGCCCAGTAGGCGTTGCCGGTGATCCGGATCCGAGCCCGCCCCGGCGCGGGACGATCCACGAAGCGGAACGGGTACCGATGCGGGAGGATCAGGCGTCCGCCTGGCCCGCACGCTTCGTCGCCACGAAGCGCGCGAGGCTCGCGACCGATCCCAAGGCGCTCGCCCCGACCTCCTCGTCCTCGATCTTGACGCCGAACGTCTGTTCGACGCCGAGGACGAGCTCGAGGGCATCGATGGAATCGAGTCCGAGTCCCTCTCCGAAGAGCGGCACGTCGTCGCCGATCTCCTCGGGGTCCATCTCGAGCTTGAGGCGCTCGACGATCACCTGCTTGATCCTGCGACGCAGCTCCGGGCCATCTGCGATTTCGTTCATCGCGGGGATGCTAGCACGCCGTTTGCGCCGCTCAGGACATCACGAGGCCGCCGTCGACCCGGATCACCTGTCCGGTGATGTAGCTCGCCTCCTCCGAAGAGAGGAACCCGACCACCGCCGCCACCTCTTCGGGCTGGCCGACACGCGCCAGCGGGACCCCCCGCAGGTACTCCTCGAGCTTCGGCGCCGGCATCGCCGACAGCATCCCGGTTTCGATGAAACCGGGCGCCACGGCGTTGGCGGTCACTCCGTACCGGGCCATCTCGCGAGCCGTGGTCTTGGTCAGCGCGATCAGACCCGCCTTCGCCGCGCTGTAGTGCGCCTGACCGAGCTGTCCGAGCAGTCCGCTGGCGCTCGCCACCGCGACGATCCGGCCCCACCGCCGCCGGGCCATGCCGAGCAGCAGCGCCCGGGTGAGGCGGAACGCCCCCTTCAGGTTCACCTCGACGACGAGATCCCAGTCCTCTTCGGTGAGGAAGGTGATCGGGGCGTCCCGGATCAGACCGGCGTTGTGCACGAGGATCTCCACCTCGCCGACCTCGCTCTCGACGCGGCGCGCGACCGCTCCCACCGCTTCCCGGTCGGTGAGGTCGAGACGAAACGGCCGGGCGCCGGTCTCCTCCCCGATCCGCTGCGCCTCCTCCTCGCGCCGGTTGAACGTGAACGCCACCCGGTGACCCCGCCGCGCCAGCTCCCGCACGCAGGCGGCGCCGATCCCGGTGTTGCCGCCGGTGACGAGCGCGACCCTGCTGGTCATCTCTCTCCTCCCTCGGCGAGGCTCGCTCCCGACCCGGACGGAGCGCCGCCGATGGCCTCCCAGAGCGTACTCCACCGGTGACCCGCGAGGAGGGGCGCGAGCCGGGCGTGGAAGCCGCGCCGGCCGGCGTCGTGGAAGAGGCGCGCCAGACCGGAGAGATCGCCCGGGCAGGGACGATCCACGAGCTCCCAGGGATGGACGGTGAGCAGCGGCAGCCCGCCCTCCCGATGGAGCCGCAGAGCGGCCCGCCGAAGCCAGCTGGTGGGCGCCAGCCGGCCGGTCCAGCCCCCGGCGGGCAGGCGGGCCCGCCCCGCGAAACAGAGCGGCGGCAGCTCGCTCAGCTCCCCGCGGCCTGGCCACGAGAAGCGGGTCGGGAAGCGCGGGTTGTCGAGCCGTCCGGCCCCCCAGGCCGGCGAGAGGGAGGAGTCGTAGCGGAAGCCCGCCGTCGCGAGCCCGGCCAGCCGCGGATTGCCAGGATGCCGCAGCGACCACTCCGGGGCCCGGAACCCGTGGATGGGAGCGCCCACGAGGTCCTCCATCTCCAGCCGCCAGCGCCTGGCGGCCGCCGCGAAGGCATCCGGTGCGAGCCGCTCGGCCCGCAGGTGCAGATCGCCATGACTCGCGATCTCGTGCCCCGCAGCATGGATCTCCCGGATCCGCTGCGGCAGCCGGCGCGCCACCTCGCCGAGCACGAAGAAGGTGGCGTGCACCCCGGCTCCAGCCAGAAACCCGAGGAGCCAGGGGATCAGGGCGTCGAGCTCGGTGGTCAGGGCGGGGCGCCGTGCCGGCTCGACCCACTCCTCCACCCAGCAGGTGTGGTACCACTCTTCGAGATCGACGGCGAGCGCCCAGCCGAACCCCCCGGGTGGCGGGGGAAGCCGCTCCCCGCGCTCAGGGAGCGTCGAAGACCTTGAAGTAGATGGCGGCACAGGAGATCCGGAAGGTGTCGAGAACCGGCTGGAAGTGGCTGCCCCCGTCGTTGTAGATCGTCCTGATGGGCACGTGCCCGATCCGGGCACCCCGGGCCGCGGCCTTGATCAGCATCTCGGACTCGATCGCGTAGCCGTCGGCCCGGAGCGGCAGCCGGGCCGCGAGCTCCCCGTCGAGGAGCCGGTAGCCCGACTGGCTGTCGTGGAGCTCGATGCCGGTCATCCAGGAGAGGATTCGCGAGCCGATGTAGTTGGTCCAGAAACGCGCCGCCGGGATCGCGTCCCGGTCCTGGAGGCGCGTGCCCACGACCAGGTCGAGCCCTTCCTGTTGCCAGGCCGCCACCAGCGCCGGAAGATCCCCGGGGTCGTGCTGGCCATCGGCATCGAGCAGCGCGATCGCCGCGGGCCGGGTGGCGAGCGCCAGCTCGAGGCCGCGACGCAGTGCGAAGCCCTTGCCCCGGTTCTCCGGCAGGCTCTCGACCTCCGCGCCGGCGGCCCGGGCGGCCGCGGCGGTGGCGTCCCGGCTGCCATCGTTCACGACGATGACCCGCTCCACCTGCGGCTGGAGCGCACGCACGAGCCGCCCGACCGTCTTCTCGCAGTCGAGAGCGGGCAGGACAGCCACGATCCGTGACGCCAAGGCACTCATGGAGGAGAACGGTTTATAGCACGCCGGCGAAGGCTTGTCTCCCGCGCGGCGGGTGTGACATCCTTCCGCCGTGCCACAGCAGTACCTGCCCGTCCTGCTCTGCATCGCTCTGGCTTTCGGCCTGGGAATCGTCCTCCTGGCGCTCTCCTGGTTCGCCGGCCGCCAGACCGGAGGCGAGGTCAAACGCTCGACCTACGAATCCGGACTCCCCCTCCTCGATCACTCGCGCAAGCGGCTCTCGGTCGTCTTCTTCCTGGTGGCGCTCGACTTCGTCATCTTCGACGTGGAGGCCGCCTTCCTCTATCCCTGGGCCCTGGTGGTGAGGGAGGGCGGCTGGCCCCTGCTCGGGGCGATCGGCGTCTTCCTCGCCTTCCTCCTCGCCGGCTTCTTCTACATCTGGCGCAAGGGCGGCCTCGAGGTCCGGACCGGCGCCGCCGATCCCGGCCCGACGACACCATGACGAACCACGCCACTGCCGATCATTCCATCCTGCCCGAGTCGGTGCGGACCGAAATCGACGCCCTCCGCCCCCGCTACCCCACCACCGAGGCGCTGCTGCTGCCGACGCTCCACCGCGCGCAGCGTGCCGCCGGCGGCTGGCTCTCTCCGGAGACGATCGTGGCGGTCGCCGATTTCCTCGAGCTGCCGCCGGCCAAGGTGGCCGCGGTCGTCAGCTTCTACGACATGTTCCACGACCATCCCGTGGGACGGCACCGGATCCGGCTCTGCACGAACCTCTCCTGCCAGCTGCGCGGGGCCGAGGAGCTGCTGGAGGTGCTCGGCGAAGAGTTCGGCGTCGGCGAGGACGAGGTGAGCGCCGACGGCCGCTGCTCCTACGTCCAGTTCGAGTGCCTCGGCTCGTGCGACACCGCGCCGATGATGATGGTCGACGACGAGTATCACGAGAACCTGACCCCGGAACGCGTGCGCCAGATCGTGCGCGCCCTCGACTGAACATGGCTTTCGAGAAGGTCCTCACGCGCAACGTCGGGCATCCGGAGGCCCTGGGGGTGCGGGGCTACCGGGATCGTGGCGGCTACGACGCGCTCGCCCGGGCGCTGCGGATGGCGCCGGAAGAGGTCGTCGAGGAGGTCAAGCGTTCCGGTCTACGGGGCCGGGGCGGCGCCGGCTTCCCGTGCGGGATGAAGTGGAGCTTCGTCCCCCGCCAGCACCCGAAGCCGAAGTACATCGTCTGCAACGCCGACGAATCCGAGCCCGGGACGTTCAAGGACCGGCTGCTCATGGAGAACGACCCCCACCAGCTGCTCGAGGGGTGCGTGATCGCCGGCTGGGCGGTGGGTGCGAACACGACCTACATCTACATTCGCGGCGAGTACACGAAGGCCGCGCGGATCCTCGAGGAGGCGGTGCGTGACGCCTACGCCTCGGGCGTCCTCGGCGAGAACGTCCTCGGCACCGGTTTCCGGCACGACATCCACGTGCATCGCGGCGCCGGCGCCTACATCTGCGGCGAGGAGACCGGCCTGCTCGAGTCGCTCGAGGGGCGCCTCGGGCAGCCCCGCGTCAAGCCGCCCTTCCCCGCCGTCGTCGGCGCCTTCGGCTGCCCGACGGTGATCAACAACGTCGAGACGCTCTGCTGCGTGACCCACATCCTGCAGCGGGGCGCGGACTGGTTCAAGGGGATCGGCCCGGACGAGCGCAACACCGGGCCGAAGCTCTACGCCATCTCCGGTCACGTGGAGCGTCCGGGCACCTACGAGTACCCGCTCGGCATCACCTTCCGCGAGCTGCTCGAAGGCTGCGGCGGGATGTACAAGGGGCGCGGGCTCAAGGCCTACATCCCCGGCGGCGCCTCGGCGCCGATGCTCGGGGTGAACGATCAGGAGATCCCGCTCGCCTTCGACCACCTCGCCCGCGCCGGCAGCATGCTCGGCTCGGCGGCCGTGATCGTCATGGACGAGACGACCTGCGTCGTGCGCGCCACCCTCCGCCTCTCTCGCTTCTTCGCGCACGAATCGTGCGGGCAGTGCACCCCCTGCCGCGAGGGAACGAACTGGATGGCGAAGATCCTCACCCGGATCGAGAGCGGCAAGGGCACGGAAGCGGATCTCGACCTGCTCGCGAGCGTGGTCCCCAACGTCGGCGGCATCTCGCTCTGCGCGCTCGGCGACGCCGCGCAGGGACCGGTCAAGTCGCTGCTCGCCAAGTTCGGCGACGAGATCCGCGACAACCTGCGCCACGGCCGCTACCCGCTGCCGCGGCAGCGTTTCTTCGACCCCGGAGCCGCCTCCTGATGCCTACCGTCACCATCGACGACCGGATCGTCGAGGTCCCGGCAGGGACCAACCTCATCGAGGCCGGGCAGCGGGTCGGCATCCAGATCCCGCACTACTGCTGGCACCCGCGGCTCTCGGTCGTCGGCCAGTGCCGCATGTGCATGGTCGAGATCGAGGGGATGCCGAAGCTGCAGACGGCCTGCTCGACCCAGGTCGTCAAGGACGGCATGGTCGTGCGCACGAAGACCCCGGCCGTGCTCGAAGCGCAGCGGGCGATCATGGAGTTCCTGCTCATCAACCACCCGCTCGACTGCCCGATCTGCGACCAGGCCGGCGAGTGCGCGCTGCAGGATTACGGTTTCAAGCACGGGCAGGCGTTCTCCCGTTTCCGCTACGAGGAGAAGCGGACCTATCCGGAGAAGGAGCGGGTGCCGCTCGGCCCCCACGTCCTGCTCAACATGAACCGCTGCATCCACTGCACCCGGTGCGTGCGGTTCACCCAGGAGATCAGCGGCACCGGCGAGATCGGCTTCTTCCAGCGCGGGGCGCGCAAGGAGATCGGCGTCTTCCCCGGCCGGCCGCTCGACAACCCGCTCTCGGCCAACGTGGTCGACATCTGTCCGGTAGGCGCGCTGACCTCGACCCGGTTCCGCTTCGCCGAGCGCGTCTGGTACCTCGACAAGAAGCCGTCGCTCTGCACCGGCTGCGACGTCGGCTGCAACGTCACGATCGAGCACCGGCGGGGCCGGATCCGGCGCTACAAGCCGCGTCTCAACCCGGAGGTCAACGACCACTGGCTCTGCGACTTCGGGCGCACGACCGCCGAACGGTACGACGAGCTGCCGCGGCTGCTCGCTCCCCGGATCCGCAAGGACGGCACCGAGCGGGCCACGGGCTGGCGCGAGGCGCTCGACACCACTACTCAGCGCCTCCGGGCCCGCTCGCACGAAGGCCCGCTCGCCTTCCTCGGCTCCGGCTTCCTCTCGAGCGAAGAGGCGTTCCTGCTCGCGGCCCTCGCCGACGCGGTCGACTCTCCGCACCGCGCCATCTGGGTCGACAGCGGCCCGGCGCGCCGGATCCCGAACCCGCAGGGCTGGATCGAGGGCCGGGACGCCGCGCCGAACCGGCGCGGCGCCGAGCTCGCGGGACTCGTCCCCGGCAAGGGCGGGATCGACGCGAGCGAGCTGCTGGTCGGCGACGCCGCCGCCCGCTGCAGCTTCCTCTTCGTGGCGGATTCCGATTTCGGACGCGCGGCGCACGACCCCAAGGTCGTCGAGCGCCTGCGGGCCGCCCAGTTCCTCGTCGTCATGGGCTGGGCGGACACCCCCCTCGCGCGGGTGGCCGACATCGCGCTGCCGGTCGCGACCCATGCCGAGCGCGAGGGGACCTTCGTCAACGTCGAGGGGCGTCTGCAGCGCTTCTCCCCCGCCTTCCCGCCGCCGAGCCAGGTGCGGGAGGCGCTCTCGGTTCTCGGGGAGCTGCTCGCGCGCTTCCGGCCCGACGTCGCGGGCCGGAGCATCGCCGAGGTGTTTGCCGACATGGCGGCCCAGCGGCCGGCCTTCGCGGGCCGGAGGTGGGAGGCGATCCCCGCCACCGGCACGGTCCTGGAGTCGATCGCCCGCGTCGCTCCGGCGGCAGAGGGCTGAAGGGTTGGCCGCGAGCCCGGCGTGCGCGCCGGACCCGGCCGGAGAAGGGGGATAGGCGTTGGCGGAGCTTCTCGCGCCCCTGCTGATGATCGTGCCCTGGGTGGTGGCGGTGCTCACCGCCGTGGTGCTCATGGTCTGGGTCGAGCGCCGGATGAGCGCCCTCATCCAGGACCGTCGCGGACCCAACCGGCTCGGCCCGCTCGGCCTCTTCCAGGCCATCGCGGACGCCGCCAAGTTCATCTTCAAGGAGTCGCTGACTCCGGCGGGAGCCGACCGGCCGCTCTACCTGCTGGCGCCGCTGCTCGCGCTGCTGCCGGCCCTGACCACCTTCGTGGTGATCCCCTTCGGCCCCGCGATCGAGGTCTCGGAGCGCACCCTGCGGATGCTCGTCGTCGACACCGACACCGGCGTGATGCTCTTCCTCGCGCTGGCGAGCCTCGGGGTCTACTCGCTGGTGATGGCGGGCTACAGCTCGAACAACAAGTACTCGCTGCTCGGTTCGCTGCGCGCCGCCGCCCAGATGATCAGCTACGAGCTGGCGCTGACCCTCTCGGTGGTCGCCGTCCTGCTGCCCGCCACGTCGCTCAACCTCGCGGCGGTAGTCGACTATCAGGTCTCGAAGCAGTGGCTGGGCTTCCTGCCCGGCTGGAACGTCTTCCCCCAGGCGCTCGGCTTCCTGGTCTTCCTCGTCGCTTCCTTCGCGGAGACGAACCGTCTCCCGTTCGACCTGCCGGAGGCGGAGTCGGAGCTGGTGGCCGGCTACCACACCGAGTACAGCGCCATGCGCTTCGCCCTCTTCTTCATGGGCGAGTACATGGCGATGACCACGCTCTCGGCGCTCGGCGTCACCCTCTACTTCGGCGGCTGGACGCTGCCCGGGGTGGATCTCGCCGCGGTGGCCGCCACGGTCGCCGGCTGGTGCGGAGCGCCGCAGCTCTTCGGCCTCCCGCTCGCCTCCTGGCTGGGACCGCTGTTCGGCTTCGGGGTGCTGATGGCCAAGGTCGCGCTCTGGCTCCTCTTCTTCGTCTGGGTGCGGTGGACCTTCCCTCGCTTCCGCTACGACCAGCTCATGCGGCTCGGCTGGAAGGTGCTGCTCCCCCTCGCGCTCGTCAACCTCGTGGCGATCGCGATGCTGACCGTCGGAGGGGTCCTCTGATGGAGATCGCCGTCTTCATCCTCTTCGCCCTGGTGGCCGTGATCTCCGCGATCGCGGTGATCACGCATCCGAACCCCGTCTACTCGACGCTCTCGCTGATCGTCACGCTCTTCGCCACCGCGGTGCTCTTCGTGCTGCTCGGCGCGCCGTTCCTCGCCGCCCTCCAGATCCTGCTCTACGCGGGCGCGATCCTGGTGCTCTTCCTGTTCGTCATCATGCTGCTCAACCTCCGCCGCCAGCGTTCGACCTCCCCGCGGGGACGCGGCCAGGTCACCGTGGCGGCGCTCGGCGCGGTGCTCTTCTTCGGGACGCTCGCCGCCTCCCTCCTCGCCACCGGCCGGCCCGAGCCGGGAGCGCTGGCGCCGGTATCACTGCACCAGCTCTCCCGGGCGCTCTTCTCGCACTACCTGCTGCCTTTCCAGATCATCGGGCTCCTGCTGCTGGTCGCGGTCATCGCCGCCACCGTCCTCGCGCGGCGGGCGCCCGCCCCGGAGGAGGAGCGATGACGGTCCCGGTGGCCTGGTACCTCGTCCTCGCCGCGCTGCTCTTCGCGATCGGCGCCTTCGGCGCGCTGTTCCGGCGCAACGGCATCACCGTCTTCCTGTCGATCGAGCTGATGCTCAACGCGGCCAACCTGACCCTCGTGGCCTACTCCCGCGAGATCGCGGAGCTCTCGGCCCGGATCACCGGGCAGATGGTGGTCTTCTTCGCCCTCGCCGTGGCGGCGGCGGAGGCGGCGGTGGGGCTCGCGCTCTTCATCGCCATCTTCCGGCAGCGCGAGACGATCGATCTCAACCGCCTCAACCTGATGCGCTGGTGACGAAATGAGCGCCCTCGACCTCTTCTGGCTCGTCGTCGCCCTCCCGTTCGCCGGGGCCGCCCTCAACGGGCTCTTCCTCCCGAACCGCAAGTCGCTCGTCACCGCGGTGGCGCTCGGCGCCCCCGGTCTCTCGCTGCTCACCGCCCTCGCCGCTCTCTGGCAGTACGGTCACGGGATCGCCCCCGCCCCGTTCGAACAGATCCTCTGGACCTGGAACGCCGGCGAGCTCGTCATCCCCGTCGCCTTCCTCCTCGATCCGCTGTCGGCGGTGATGGTGACGGTGGTGACGGTGGTGGGTTTCCTGATCCACGTCTACGCGGTCGGGTACATGGCGGGACACCGGGGCTACCAGCGGTTCTTCGCCTACATGAACCTGTTCATGGGGGCGATGCTGCTGCTGGTGCTGGGGAACAACTTCCTGGTGACGTTCGTGGGCTGGGAGGGGGTGGGGCTCTGCTCCTACCTGCTCATCGGCTTC
>JAAYLR010000045.1 GCA_012521815.1 Acidobacteriota bacterium | reverse complement strand
AGCTCGTCGAGGGCCTCGGCCAGGTCGTCGTGGAACTCGTCCTCCCGGAACTGCTGCTCGGCGCGGGACTCGCGGCGTGTCTCGATACCGGACGCGACGACGAACACGAAGCTGAAGAAGACGAACGCCGCGGCGGCGATGGAGCGGGTCGCGAACCAGAGCCCGACGCCCATGAGCAGCGGCACCATGGCCGACAGGACCGGGAAGCCCGGTGTGCGCACGCTCGCCGGTGGGTCGGGCAGCTCGACGGGCCGCACCGCGGGGTCGTCGTCGGCGGGTGGCGCGGCCGCATGTGCGGAGGTGGCGCCTGACGACGGGGGCGGGTCGAGCTCGGCGTCGACGCGCACCACGGCGAGCAGGTCACCCGCGCCGACCAGGTCGCCCGCCGTCAGGCGCACGCTGCCGCGCACCCGTTCGCCGTTGCGCGTGCCGGTCGTGGCGCCCGTGGAGCACAGCTCGATCGAGGTGCCGACGTCGATGCGGACACCGTCGACCTCGTTGGCGCCGTAGTTCAACCGTCGTGCGTGGCCACCGGCCCGGACCAGCTCCACGGGTGAGGGCACTGCTCGGTCGCAGGCGGCGGGAGCCGGGTCGTCGACGTCGACCAGGCGGATCGACGACCCCGATCGGGGTCCTGCGTCGCGCACCACGAGGTGACGCTCCAGCGGTGCGCTGGCGTGCTCGGGTGGCCACAGCACGGCGATCGTGGTGGTGCCGTCGTGGCCCGTCGCCAGGGCCAGGTGGTCGGCGAGCGAACCGACGCTCGAGTCGGCGCCCACCTCGACGACCAGGTCGAGCGGGGCGGCGTCGGCGTCGCGCACGACCCTGATGCACAGTCGTTCCACGACGCCGACGCCCTGCTGACCGGGAGAGGAGAGGGGCCGGCCCGGTCAGGCCTGTGAGGCCTGCGTCTGCTGCGCGACGTTGGAGGCCAGGACCTTGCCGGCGGCCTCGAGCTGGACGATCGCGAGCCGATCCTTCTCCGCCGCCAGGTCGAGCCAGGCGGCCGCCAGGCGGGGCCGGCCGGCCTGCTCCGCGGCCTGGGCGTAGGCCCGGTAGCGCGCGGCGGCGGCGGCCTCGGCCGCGAATCCGGTCTTCAGGTACTCTTGCGCTCGCGGCAGTCGCGACACGTTCGCCTCCTTCGCCGAGAAACACGCCGCGGCTCGTGCCGCGGCCGGAATCAGCGCGAGGATTCTAGCAGGGGTCGAAGACGGGCCAACCGACCCGGCCGGTGGAACCCGGGGGAAGGGCCACACGTATCCGAAGAGCGATGAGCCGAGTCTCGCCGTGAAGCCACTGCCCCTCCTCCGCGCCCTCTTCCCCTGGAGCCTGCTCGCGGCCTCCCTGCTGCTGACGCTCGCCCCCTGGCGGGTGCTGAAGCATCTCGGCTGGGCGGGCGTGGCGCTCGCCGGCCTGCTCCTCGCCGGCTGGCTGGTCCGGCTGGCCTGGCGGCGGCTCCTCTGGCGGGTCGGCCGCCGGCTCGCCTTCTCCTATCTCCTCCTCGGGGCGCTGCCGCTCGGACTGTTCGCGCTGCTCGTGCTCGTCGGCGGTTCCCTGCTGGCCGGCTTCTTCCTCGGGCATCTCTACCGCAACGCGGTGTTCGAGGTGCGGGCCGAGCTCGATGCGGCCGCGGCCGCCGGTCTCGAGCGGCTCGCCCTCGGCAGCCCGGAGGGCTCGGCGGATGGAGTCGCCCTCGGCTACTACCGTGAAGGCCGGCGCGTCGCCGGCGACCCGCACGCCCCGGCGGCCTTCCCCGCGTGGCTCACCGCGCCGGGCGAGGGTGAGACAAACGGCTCCCCGAGCCCTTTCGTGAGCCTGGGAGACGGCCGCATCGCGCTGGCGGCGGCCCGGGCCCGCGGCCCGTACGGGGTGATCGCGTGGCGCGCCGACGGGCTCGAGCCGGCCCTCGGCGAAGCCGCCGGCGCCGTCGTCGCTCTCTTCCACGAGGACGATCCACGACGCCGGCCGATCACCTATCTCGAGGTCGGCGGCCGGCGTCTCGCCCTCGGTTCCGGACGCGATCCGGGAGGAGAGGCGGAGACGGAGTTCGCCCGGCGCTACCCGTGGCCGGGGCCGGACCCCCGGCCGCTCCAGCAGCGGCCGCTGGTGCACTGGGTCGAGCTGACCGGACCGCTGCGGGATCTCGCCACCGGCGAAACGAAGGCCGACTTCGTGGGCGCTTCGCTCGTCACCTCGCCGGCGACGCTGCGCAGCCGCCTCCATTCGGCATCGGCCGAGATCGACACCTCGGCCTGGGCGCTCTTCCTCGTGCTCGCCGTGGCCCTCCTCGACATCTACGTCGTCGCCGCGGCGATCGCCCTGTTCATGATCGTCGGCCTCTCCCGGGCGGTGAACCAGCTGAGCCGCTCGACCCGCATGATCGCGGACGGCGACTTCTCCGTGCGGCTGCGGGTGCGGCGCCGCGATCAGCTCGGCGAGCTGCAGCGTTCGTTCAACACGATGGCGGCGCACCTCGAGGAGCTGGTGCGGACCGCCGCGCAGAAGGAGGCGCTCGACAAGGAGCTGGCGATCGCCCGGCAGCTCCAGCAGGATCTGCTGCCGCGCGAGGCGGTCGAGCTGCCCGGGGTGGGGCTCGCCACCCACTTCGAGCCGAGCGCCGCGATCGGCGGCGACTACTTCGACCTCCTGCGCAGCGGCGCCGAGACGCTGGCGGTGGTGATCGCCGACGTCGCGGGGCACGGGCTGCCCGCCGGGCTGCGGATGGCGATGCTCAAAGCGGCGTTGCGGATCCTGGTGGAGAACGGTGAAACCCCGCCGGCCACGCTGCGGCGGCTCGGCGAGATGATCCGCGGCGAGCGGCGGGGACACGCCTTCGTGACCGCCACGCTCGGCCAGCTCCACCTGCCGAGCGGCCGGCTGCATCTGACCAACGCCGGCCACCCCCCCTGCTACCGGCTGCGCGACGGCGACGTCGAGGAGATCCTCCTGCCGAGCCCGCCGCTCGGAACCTTCGACGAGCGGTTCGCCGAGCGGGAGCTGCAACTGCGGGCCGGCGACACCATGGTCTGGCTCTCCGACGGCTTCGCGGAGAGCCAGGATCCCGACGGCGAGCCGTTCGGCTACGAACGGATCGAGGCGGCGCTCGCGGGCCCGGCCGCCACGCCCGAGGCGGTGCGCACCCGGCTGCTCGCCGCAGTCACCGCCTTCTGCCGCGGACGCCCCGCCGACGACGACCGCACCCTCGTGGTCCTCGCCTACCGGGGCGTCGGGGTGACCCCGAACAGCTCGTAGATGCGCAGGACGTAGCGCCGGGTCTCGCGGTACGGCGGCACCCCGCGGTACCGGTCCACCGTGCCCTCGCCGGCGTTGTAGGCGGCGAGCGCGAGGTGGAGGGCGCCGTCGTACCGGTCGATCAGCCAGCGCAGGTAGCGGGCTCCGGCTTCGAGGTTCCGTTCCGGCTCGAACAGCTCCCGCGCCGCGACCCCGAACCGCGCCGCCGTGGCGGGCATCAGCTGCATCAGGCCCCGGGCTCCCTTGCGCGAGACGGCCCGCGGATCGAACGCCGACTCGGCGCTCACCACCGCGGCGAGCAGCCGCGGATTGAGATCGTGCCGGGCGGCCGCGGCGGCGATCTCGGCCGCGAAGCGCGGAACCGCGAACGCCTGCCCCGGGATGAAGCCGAGCGTGAAGGGCGATTCGGCCACCGGCTCGGGCACCGGCGTCTCGTCGACGATCTCGTCCTCCACGATCCGCTCGACGCGCAGCAGCGGCAGGACGAGCTCCCCGCCGGTGGCGAGCGCGAGCCGGACCCGCTCGCCGGTGACCTCGTAGCCCGAGACCTTGAGCACCTCCCCGCCGGTGAGCACGACGAGCTCGGCCGGAGCCGGCGCGCCCGCCGCGAGCCAGAGGCCGAGCGCCAGCCAGCCGGCGCGGCGAGCCCGTTCAGGCACGCGGGTGGAAGCGGTCGTAAAGGCGCTGGAGGCGCTCGCGGTGGACATGGGTGTAGATCTCGGT
>JAAYLR010000044.1 GCA_012521815.1 Acidobacteriota bacterium | reverse complement strand
GGTGTGGGCGGGCACAAATGGCTTGAAGGTAATGGGATCTGCAGCGTACTGCTGGGTTTGTGGGGGAGTCAAACATGGCGGTTTCTGTCGCATAACACCGGTCGGTGGTCGGGGGGATGGGGTCGTCGGGTGGCCCGGTGGGGTTAGGGTCAGAGGTCGTCGGCGGGGCTGCGGACGCCGAGGCGGCCTTGGTTGAGGACGTGGGTGTAGATCATCGTGGTCGAGAGTTCCCGGTGGCCGAGCAGTTCCTGGACGGTGCGGATGTCGTAGCCGGCTTCGAGCAGGTGGGTGGCGAAGCTGTGGCGCAATGTGTGGCAGGAGGCCGGCTTGGCGATGCCGGCGGCACGGACGGCGCGGCGGACGGCGCGCTGGATGCGGCTCTCGTGCAGGTGGTGGCGGCCGACGACGCCCGAGTCCGGGTCGCGCCAGAGGGCGGGTGCCGGGAAGAGCCAGTACCACGGCCACTCCAGGCCGGCGTTCGGGTACTTGCGCGCGAGGGCGTGCGGCAGATGGACTCCCGGCCGGCCGTGCCGCCGGTCGGCTTGCCAGAGAGCGCGGGCGTGCTCGAGCTGCCGGGCGAGCGGCGCACAGAGGTTTGCCGCGAGCATGGTGCGGCGATCCTTGTCGCCCTTGCCGGATCGCACGGTCAGTTCCCGGCGATCGAGATCGACATCCTTCACGCGCAGCCGAAGCGCTTCGAGCAGGCGCAGGCCCGAGCCGTAGAGCAGCTGCGCTGCGACTCGTGGCTCGCCGGCGAGCTGGGCGAACAGGCGGCGGACTTCCTCGCGGGAGAGAACGATCGGCAGGCGCTTCGGGCGGCGTGCGCGGGTCGCCGGAGGAAGCGGGCCGGGATCGATTCCGAGTACCTGGCGGAAGAGAAAGAGCAGCGCGGCGAAGGCTTGGTTCTGGGTCGAGGGGGCAACGCGGTCGGTGACGGCGAGGTGGGTGAGAAAGGCCGTGATGTCGGCCGCACCGAGTTCGCGTGGATGGCGCAGGCCGTGGAAGCGCACGAAGCGACGGACCCAGTGCGCGTAGGCAGTCTCGGTACGGGGCGAGAGGCGGCGACGACGGGCCTCGAGGTGCAGGCGGTCCAGCAGGCGGGGCGTGCGGGTCGGTACGGCGGCGGCGTCTTGCATACCTTGGAAAGACGCAAGAAGCGACCGGCGATCTCGCGGGCCGGCGTCCCGGCCGCTTGACAAAACAGTCATCCGTCTGCTTTGCTCCGGTGCGGAGAGCGCGATGGCCCACACCCCCCCTGGAGAGACCCGTGAGCGGGTATTCCGGTACGTGCGCGATCGGCTGCTGGCCGGCCAGCCGCCGACGGTGCGCGAGGTGCAGCAGCGCTTCGGCTTCCGGGCGGTCGAGTCGGCGCACCGGCAGCTCGCGGCGCTGGTTGCCGCGGGGCGGCTCGAGCAGGACGTCGGCAAGGCGCGCGGCTACCGGCTGCCCGGCTCGGACGCCGGCACCCGCGTGCGGGTGCCGGCGTCGGTCGGGTAGCGGCGGGCGGACTCCAGGAGGCGATCGAGGAGCCGCGCGGCTACCTCACGATCGACAGCCGCCGGCCGGCCAGCGAACTGCTGGCGCTCGAAGTCGAAGGCGAGAGCATGGTCGGAGCGGGGATCCTGCCCGGCGACCTCGTCGTCGTCCGCCGCCAGGCGACCGCCGAACCGGGCGAGATCGTCGTCGCACTGGTCGGCGGCGAAGCCACGGTCAAGCGCCTGATCCGGCGCCGGGGGCAGTGGGTCCTGCAGCCCGAAAACCCCGCCCATGAACCGATCGTGCCGCCCCAGCACGACCTGCGCCTGGTCGGCAAGGTGATCGAAGTCCGGCGCTTCCACGACGGCGAAGGTCCGTCCCCCTCCGGATCCTGAGATGAGCCGCCTTGCCGCCGTCCTGGCGTTCACCGGCGAGCGCGTGACGCCCGCCATCCGCTGGCTGCCGCGTCCGACAACCGCCGGCGAGGCTGCGTGTTGGAGCCTGCCCGCACTCGCCGGCCGACTGGTCGAACTGTCGGGGCATGGCGCCTCGGCCGCCCTGTCGCTCACCTTCCCCCTCGTGCTCGACGCCCAGCAGCGACGCGAAACCGTCGCCTGGGTCGCCTGCCACGGCTCGAGCTTCTTCCCTCCCGACGCGGCGGCCGGCGGGATCGACCTCGAACAGCTGCCGGTCGTCTTCGCACCGACCGCGCCGGCTGCCGTGCGGG
>JAAYLR010000043.1 GCA_012521815.1 Acidobacteriota bacterium | reverse complement strand
GCCGCGATCGCGGCTGGGTGTAGTCTCGGGGGCGTGAACGCCTCGAACCCGCCCGCACGCAGCCGTTGCGACTGTTTCCGGAAGCGCCCCGTCCGTTCACGGCGGGGCGCTTCGCGCAAGGAGAGGGGACGATGAGCCCTCCCGACCGGCCCGTCGACGCGCTCCTCCACGATCTCCGGGAGCGCTCCAAGGAGCTCGACTGCCTCTACCGGGTCGACGCCATCCTGGCCCGCGCCGAGGCGCCGCTCGCCGAGCTCTTCGCGAGCCTGCTCGCCGAACTGCCGGCCGGCTGGCAGTACCCCGACAGCTGCACGGCCCGCCTCACGCTCGGCGAGCGTGTCTGGGAGCTGCCCGGCTTCCGGCCCGGGCGCGCGAAGCAGGCCGCGCCGATCCTCGTGCATGGCGAAACCGCCGGCTGGCTCGAGGTGCATTACACGCGGCGCCGCCCGCCCGCCGACGACGGTCCGTTCCTCCACGACGAGCGCCGCCTCCTGCAGGCGATCGCCGGCCGCCTCGCCGCCACCCTCGAGGCGCGGAACGAACGGCAGGACGCCTCCCCCCGGGTCGCCGCCTCGGCGGTCCCCGAGTGGTGGACGGTGATCGAGTTCCTCCGGCAGACCGACCGGGTGCTGCTCAGCCGGCTCGCGCGCAAGATGATCAACCACCTCGGCTGGAAAGGGGTCGCGGAGGCGGGGGAGATGCTGCGCCGCAACGCCCCGCGCGTCGCCGCGGAGGAGGAGGACGAGAACCAGCCGCTGCCGCGCAGTCCGTTCGTGGTCGACGCGGCGACCACCGAGAGCGCCTTCCGGCTGGCGGCCAGCCATCTGAACGAGGCGGAGATCCTCGGCTGTCTGCGCAGCTGGATCCGGGAGGAGAAGACCGCGGCGCTCAAGCACGCGGTCGAGCGCGTCGACACCCCGCTCGCCGAGCTCGTCGATCACCTCGAGCGGTTCCGGCAGGGCGGGGTCTCCGAGCACGATCTCACCCCGGCCACGCAGATGGGGCTGCGGGCGGCGCTGGTGCGGCGCTTCCTCACCGATCAGCTCGATTTCGTCAACAACGCGAAGAAGTACCTCCGGGTGGACGACTTCACCGAGCTCGGCCACCGACTCGTCTACCCGCCGCGCAGCCACGGCCGGATCGGCGGCAAGTCCTCGGGCGTCTTCCTCGCCGCGAAGGTCATCGCCAGCGCGACGGAGTACCGCGATCAGGTCGGAGAGATCCGCACCCCGAAGAGCTGGTACATCCCCTCCGACGGGATGATCGACTTCCTGCAGCACAACGACCTCGGCGAGGTCCACAACCGGAAGTACGACGACACCGACCGGGTGCGGCTCGAGTACCCGAGCCTGGTGCAGCTGTTCAAGAGCTCGTTCTTCTCCCCCGAGGTCCTGCGCGGCCTCGGCGAGGTCCTCGACGAGCTCGAGGGGCGGCCGATCATCGTCCGCAGCTCCTCGCTGCTCGAGGACCGGCTGGGGTCGGCCTTCTCGGGCAAGTACAAGAGCCTCTTCCTCGCCAACACCGGCACGAAGCAGGAGCGGCTCGTGGCGCTCGCCGACGCGGTGGCCGAGGTCTACGCCTCGGTCTTCGGCCCCGACCCGATCGAGTACCGGGCACGGCGCGGTTTCCTCGACATGCACGAGGAGATGGGGATCCTGATCCAGGAGGTGGTCGGGCGCCGGGTCGGACCGTACTGGCTCCCCGCCTTCGCCGGGGTCGGCTTCTCGAACAACGAGTTCCGCTGGTCGCCCCGGATCCGCCGCGAGGACGGGCTCCTGCGGCTCGTCCCCGGGCTCGGCACGCGCGCCGTCGACCGGCTCGCCGACGACTATCCGGTCCTCGTGGCCCCCGGCCAGCCGGGGCTGCGCGTCAACCAGACGGCCAAGGAGGCGCTGCGCTACGCGCCGAAGAAGATGGACGTGATCAACCTCGAGACCGGCGCGTTCGAGGCGATCGACGTCCGCGCCTTCCTCGCCGCCCACGGCGACGAGCTCCCGTTCGCCCGCCAGCTCCTCTCGGTGGTCGACGGCGACCGCCTGCGCCGGATCCACGGGCTCGTCGACTACGAGCACGATCCGCTGCTCGTCACCTTCGAGGGGCTCCTCGCCGAGACCGACTTCGTCTCCCGGATGGCGGCGCTCCTCACCCTCCTGCGCGAACGGCTCGGCACCCCGGTGGACATCGAGTTCGCCTCCGACGGCGAGGAGCTCTACCTCCTCCAGTGCCGCCCGCAGGGTTCGACCCGCGGCGCGCTGCCCGCGCCGATCCCGCGCGACGTGCCGCGCGACCGGGTGCTCTTCTCGGCGAACCGGTACGTCTCCAACGGGCTCGTGGAGGAGGTCACGCACGTCGTCTACGTCGATCCGGACGGCTACGCCCACCTGCCGCTCGATCGCCTCCGCGACGTGGGCCGGGCGGTGGGCCGGCTCAACCGGCTCCTGCCGAAGCGCCGGTTCATCCTGGTCGGTCCCGGCCGCTGGGGGAGCCGGGGCGACATCCGGCTCGGGGTGCCGGTGACCTACGCCGACATCAGCAACACCTCGGTCCTCGTCGAGATCGCCCGGCAGAAGGGGAGCTACGTTCCGGATCTCTCCTTCGGCACCCACTTCTTCCAGGATCTCGTCGAATCCCAGATCCGCTACCTGCCGCTCTACCCGGACGATCCGGAGGTGATCTTCCACGGCGGTTTCTTCGACGGCGCCCCGAACGCCCTCGCGGAGCTGCTGCCGGAGTTCGCCGAGCTCGCGGCGGTGGTGCGGGTGATCGACATCCCGGCGGCCACCGGCGGGCTCGTCCTCCGGGTGCTGATGAACGCCGACCTCGATCAGGCGGTGGCGATCCTCGCCCCGCCCGCAGCGGGAGCGGGGGACGCGAGCGGCGGCGACGAGGTGGCGGCCGAGACGCGCGCCGAGGACCACTCACGCTGGCGGCTGCGGATGGCGCAGCGCCTCGCCCACCGGCTCGCGCCGGAACGGTTCGGCGTGGCGGCGCTCTACCTCTTCGGGAGCACGAAGAACGCGACCGCGGGGCCCGCGAGCGACATCGACCTGCTCGTCCATCTCGCGGCCGGCAGCCGGCCCGAGCAGCAGCGGGCGCTCGCCGAATGGCTCGAAGGGTGGAGCCTCTGCCTGGCCGAGGCGAACTTCCTGCGCACCGGGGTCCGGCGCGAGCGGCTCCTCGACGTGCAGTACGTGACCGACGACCAGGTCGCCCGCGGCGAAGGCTACGCCGCGAAGATCGGGGCGATCACCGACCCGGCCCGCCAGCTGCCGCTCGGCGAGCCGGGAGAGGAATCGCGATGACCCAGGGATCCCCGCCGGCCGATCCCCTCCTCGCCTGCCCGAGCTGCCGGGAGCCGATGACGCGGCGCGAGGTCGCGGGCCATTACGGACGGACGGGCGAGATCGACTACTGCGCCACCTGCCGCGGCTTCTGGTTCGACGGCCAGGAGCTGCTCGCGCTCACCCCGGGCGCCACCCTGGAGCTGGTGGCGCTGCTCGGCGGTGAGCCAGGGGCTGCCCCGGAGGCGGCGGCGCCGCGGCAGCCGCTCGGCGGCCACCGTTCCTGTCCCCGTTGCGGCAAGGCGTTGCGCCTCAGCCACGACCGGCAACGTGCCACCCGCTTCGCCTACCACCGCTGTCCGGAGGGGCACGGGCGGTTCCTCACCTATTTCCAGTTCCTGCAGGCGAAGGGGCTGGTGCGCGAGCTCGCCGGGCGCGAGCTCGCCGAGCTGGTCGCGGCGGTGCGGCAGATCCGCTGCTCGAACTGCGGCGCGCCGGTCGATCTCGCCGCCGGCGCCGTCTGCTCCTACTGCCAGACTCCCGCCGCGGTGCTCGATCCCACGGCGATGGAGGAGGCGCTCGCCGAGCTGCGTGCCGCCGAGGAGGCGCGCCGCAACAAGGTCCCCGATCCCACCCTGCCGCTGCAGCTCGCCATCGAGCGGCTCCGCATCGACCGGACGTTCTCCGACATCCGGCGCGACGGCGGCTGGCTCGCGTCCGGAGACGGCGACTGGCTCTCGTTCGGGGGATCGTTCACCGGCGACCTCGTCTTCTCCGCCCTCGGCGCGATCCACCACTGGCTGACCGGCCGGCGCGGCTGAGCGGAGCCGCGCCGGCCCGCCTCAGGAGTTCTCCTTCCAGTACTCCCAGACCTCCTGGGAGCGCCAGACGCGAGCCTTGAGCAGCTGCCGCTCGTAGATGAACTCCTTGGGCAGCCGGTCGAGGAAGCGGTCGAACAGCTCCTCGTGGCTGCAGGCATCGGCGGAGTGAGCCTCGCGAGAGACCGCCATCAGCTCGGTGAACCGCTCGCGCGAGAAATCGAGGCCATCCCAGACGAGATCCTCGTAGCGCGGCATCCAGCCGAGCGGGCTCTCCACCCCCTTGCCGTGCCCCTGCACCCGGTCGACGATCCACTTGAGAACCCGCATGTTCTCGCCGAAGCCGGGCCAGAGATAGTTGCCGTCGGCGTCCTTGCGGAACCAGTTGACCCGGAAGATCCGGGGCGGATCGGAGACGTGGCGGCGCAGGTAGAGCCAGTGGGCGAAGTAGTCGGCCATGTTGTAGCCGCAGAACGGGAGCATCGCCATCGGATCGCGCCGGATCGCGGCCTGGCCGACCGCCGCCGCGGTCGCCTCCGAGCCCATGGTGGCGGCGAGGTAGACGCCGTGGCCCCAGTTGAACGCCTGGTAGACGAGCGGCATGTCGCGGCTCTGGCGACCGCCGAAGAGGAAGGCGCCGATCGGCACGCCCTGCGGATCCTCCCAGGCCGGATCGATCGTCGGGCACTGGGCGGCCGGCGCGGTGAAGCGGGAGTTGGGGTGGGCGGCGGGCTCCCTGGAGTCCGGTGTCCAGTCGCGCCCGCGCCAGTCGATCAGGTGCGCCGGCTTCTCCGCCGTCATCCCCTCCCACCAGACGTCGCCGTCGTCGGTGAGCGCCACGTTGGTGAAGATGCAGTTGGCGGCGAGCGTCGCCATCGCGTTCGGATTGGTCTTGGTGTTCGTACCGGGGGCGACCCCGAAGAAGCCGGCCTCGGGGTTGATCGCCCAGAGCCGGCCGTCGGCACCCGGCTTGATCCAGGCGATGTCGTCGCCCACCGTCCAGACCTTCCATCCCTCGAAGCCGGCCGGCGGGATCAGCATCGCGAGGTTCGTCTTGCCGCAGGCCGAGGGGAACGCGGCGGCGATGTACGTCTTCTCGCCGGCCGGCGACTCGAGGCCGACGATCAGCATGTGCTCGGCGAGCCACCCCTCGTCGCGCGCCAGCACCGACGCGATCCGCAGCGCGAAGCACTTCTTGCCGAGCAGCGCGTTGCCGCCGTAGCCGGAGCCGTACGACCAGATCAGGCGCTCCTCGGGGAAGTGGGCGATCCAGGTGTTGTCCGGGTTGCACGGCCAGGCGACGTCCGTCGCTCCCGGCGCGAGCGGGCTGCCGACGGAGTGGAAGCAGGGGATGAACTCGCCGTCGTCGCCGAGCGCCGCGAGGGCGCGCGCTCCCATCCGGGTCATGATCCGCATGCTCACGGCGACGTAGGGGGAGTCGGTGACCTGGACGCCCAGGTGCGAGATCGGCGAGCCGATCGGACCCATGGAGAAGGGGACGACGTACATCGTCCGCCCTCGCATGCAGCCGCGGGCGAGCCCGTGGAGGACCTGCTTGAGCTCGCGCGGATCCATCCAGTTGTTCGTCGGCCCGGCGTCCTCGCGGAGACGGCTGGCGACGAAGGTGCGGTGCTCGACCCGCGCCACGTCGCGCGGATCGGAGCGGCAGAGGTAGCTGTTCGGGCGCTTCTCGGGGTTCAGCCGGACGAAGGTGCCGGCGGCGACCATCTCGCCGCAGATCCGGTCGTACTCCTCCTGCGAGCCATCGCACCAGTGGACGGCGTCGGGGGTGCAGAGGGCGCGGATCTCCTCGACCCAGGCGAGGAGCGCGGCATGGCGAGTCGGGGGCGGGGCGGTTGCGGGCATCGATGTCCTCCCGTGGTTGTCGGCTTCGCCCATTCTACGGGGTCGCCCGGCGTGATGGGCGGCGGCGGGAGGTGAGCGCGCGGGACCGCGTTCGCTCGAGAAACAACGTCCCGGCGCGACACCCTCGTCGCGGCCGGGACGCGCCCTCCAGCGGAGGGGAGGAGAACCTCAGCTCATCGGGCCCGCGCCCTCGACCGGCACGACCGGCGGAGCCGCCGGCTTGGCCTTCTTCACCGGCTTCTTGGCGGCCTTCTTGGCGACCTTCTTGGCCGGCTTCTTGGCGGCCTTCTTGGCGACCTTCTTGACCGCCTTCTTGGCCACCTTCTTCTTGGCGACCTTCTTGACCGCCTTCTTCACGGCCTTCTTGGCGACCTTCTTGACCGGCTTCTTGGCGGCCTTCTTGACCGCCTTCTTCACGACCTTCTTGGCGGCCTTCTTGACCGGCTTCTTGGCAGCCTTCTTCGCGACCTTCTTGGCCGGCTTCTTGGCGGCCTTCTTGCTGGGGCTCTTCTTCGTCGCCATTCGTTTCTCCTTTCGGCCCACCCACCATTGAGTGGTAGCCGATCTCTCTCCCGCTCCCTGCACGCTCGCCTCACACCTTCCGGAAGGGTGAGGGGTTGTCGAGTTGCGGGCGCAGGTGTTGCGACTATTGTCAACATTTTTTTCAAGAACACAAGAGGGGACGACCGGAAATCCGCGGTTGCCGGCGCGCGTCGCCCGCGCGGCGCAGTGGGTGGACGCGGCGCGGGTGTAGACTTCCACCCGTCCATGAGCACAGAGAGAGCCGCTCGCGATCCGCTCCGCACGCTGGTCGCCCTCGCCGCCAGCGCGCTGCTGGTGGCGGGGCTGCGCGTCGCAGCGTCGATCCTGGTGCCGGTGGTGCTGGCGGCGTTCCTCGCCGTGCTCATCCTGCCGCTCGTCCGTCTCCTCGAGCGCTGGCGGGTGCCGCGCGCGTTGGCGATCACCGCCGCCATGCTCCTTCTCTTCGGGGTCCTCGCGGGCTTCGTGGTCCTGCTCGGCGGCTCGCTCGGAGAGCTCCGGGAGATCGGCCCGCGCTACCTGCGCGAGCTCCGGGAGCGCCTCGCCTACACCTTCGAGTGGTGGGGCGCGAAAGGGGTCGCCATCGACGCCTGGCTGCCGGAGCGGTGGTTCGACGCCAAGGCCGTCGTCAATCTGCTCGGCACGACGGTGCGTGGCGGTGCGGCCTTCGCCTCCCGGGGAACGCTGGTGCTGCTCACGCTCTTCTTCGTCCTGCTCGAAGCGGGCGACTTCCGCCCCCGCCTGCGCCGCGCCTTCGGAGACAGCCCGCGGATCGACCGGCTCGCGGGCGTGACCCGCGAGCTGCAGCACTACCTCTGGATCAAGACCGTGGTCGGCGCGACGCTCGGCGTCGCGGTGGCGCTCTGGATCGCCTGGATGGGGGTCGACTTCCCTGTCCTGCTCGGGCTGCTCGCCTTCGGCTGCCACTACATTCCGAACGTCGGCGCCCTCCTCGCGGCGCTGCCGGGGATGCTCGTGGCCTTCGTCCAGCACGATCCGATGCACGCGATCCTCGTCGGCCTCGGCTACCTGGTGCTCGGGATGGTGCTCGGCAGCCTCGTCGAGCCGCTGCTGATGGGGCGCCGCCTTCGGCTCTCCGCGCTGGTGGTCTTCCTCTCCCTGATCTTCTGGGGCTGGGTCTGGGGGGCGGTGGGGATGCTCCTCTCGGTGCCGCTGACGATGACCGTGCGGATCGTCGCCGAAGGGGACGACGATCTCCGCTGGCTCGCCGCCCTGCTCGAGGCGGCGCCCCGGGCCGCGCCTCCCGAGTCGGCCGGGGAGGCTCCGCCGCCCGCCGAACCCGCCGGAGAGTGAGCCGGGGCGCAGGCCGCGCCACTTGCCCAACGCAATCGGCACTGATAGCGTACCCATTTGCAGGCGGGCGCCCATGATCCGGATGACCAAACAGACAGATTACGGTTTCGTCCTCCTCGGGCGGCTCGCCGAGCAGCCCGACCGGGTGGCGAACGCGCCCGAGCTCGCGGCCGAGACCCGGCTGCCGATGCCGATGGTCAGCAAGGTGCTCAAGCTCCTCGCCCGCCACGGGGTGCTCACCTCGCGGCGCGGGGTCCACGGCGGCTACGGTCTGGCGCGGCCGCCGGCCGCGATCACCGCCGCCGAGGTGATCGCGGCGCTGGAGGGGCCGGTGGCGCTCACCGTCTGCATCGACGGCAGCCCGGGGGTCTGCGCCCGGGAGCCGTTCTGCAGCCTCCGGGATCACTGGCAACGAATCAACGATACGGTCAACCGGGCGCTGGCAGGGGTCACGGTCGCCGACCTGGCCGTGCGACGCCCGCCTCCGGGCCTCCCCGCCCGCACCGGCCGGCAGCGGGAGCGCTCGTCGCGTCCGGCGGCGAAGAAGGCCGCCGGGGTACGAAGGGATCGAGGATGACGACCACCGACAACGACACCATCGAACAGCTGGCGACGCAGGAGTACAAGTACGGCTTCGTCACCGACATCGAGCAGGTAAAGCTCCCGGCCGGGCTCTCCGAGGAGATCGTGCAGCGGATCTCGGCGCTCAAGGGGGAGCCCGACTGGATGCTCGAGTGGCGCCTGAAGGCGTACCGGCACTGGCTCACGATGCGGGAGCCGACCTGGCACAACGTGACCTACCCCCCGATCGACTACCAGGCCGTCCACTACTACGCCGCGCCGAAGTCGTTGAAGGACGGCCCGAAGAGCCTCGACGAGGTCGATCCGGAGCTGCTGCGCACCTACGAGAAGCTGGGCATCCCCCTCCACGAGCGGGAGCGGCTGGCCGGGGTGGCGGTCGACGCCGTCTTCGACTCGGTCTCGGTGGCCACCACCTTCAAGGAGAAGCTCAACCAGCTCGGGATCATCTTCTGCCCGATGTCGGAGGCGATCCGCGAGCATCCGGAGCTCGTCCGGCGCTACCTCGGCTCGGTGGTCCCCTACTCGGACAACTTCTTCGCCACCCTGAACTCGGCGGTCTTCTCCGACGGCTCGTTCGTCTTCGTCCCGAAGGGGGTGCGCTGCCCGATGGAGCTGTCGACCTACTTCCGGATCAACGCCGCCAACACCGGCCAGTTCGAGCGCACCCTGATCGTCGCCGAGGAGGGGGCCCACGTCTCCTACCTCGAGGGGTGCACCGCGCCGATGCGCGACGAGAACCAGCTCCACGCGGCGGTCGTCGAGCTCGTCGCGCTCGACCACGCCACGATCAAGTACTCCACCGTCCAGAACTGGTACCCGGGCGACAAGGAGGGGAAGGGCGGGATCTACAACTTCGTCACCAAGCGCGGGCGCTGCGACGGGCGGGGTTCGAAGATCTCCTGGACCCAGGTGGAGACCGGCTCGGCGATCACCTGGAAGTACCCGTCGGTGATCCTCAAGGGGGAGGACTCGATCGGCGAGTTCTACTCCGTGGCGGTGACGAACAACTTCCAGCAGGCCGACACCGGCACGAAGATGATCCACATCGGCAAGAACACCCGTTCGACGATCGTCTCGAAGGGGATCTCGGCCGGCCAGGGGCAGAACACCTACCGCGGCCTGGTGAAGATCCTCGCCGGCGCCGACGGCGCCCGGAACTTCTCGCAGTGCGACTCGATGCTCATCGGCGACCGCTGCGGCGCCCACACCTTCCCGTACATCGACGTCCAGAACCCCACCGCGCAGATGGAGCACGAGGCCTCGACCTCGAAGATCGGCGAGGACCAGATCTTCTACTGCAACCAGCGCGGCATCGATACCGAAGACGCCGTCTCGATGATCGTCAACGGCTTCTGCAAAGAGGTCTTCC
Organism: Acidobacteriota bacterium; assembly: GCA_012521815.1. GTDB lineage: Bacteria > Acidobacteriota > Thermoanaerobaculia > Multivoradales > JAGPDF01 > JAAYLR01. Next base: position 15,704 of record JAAYLR010000043.1, on the reverse strand, counting down.
GCGAGCTGCCGATGGAGTTCGCGGTCGAGGCCCAGAAGCTGCTGTCGGTCTCCCTCGAGGGGAGCGTCGGCTGAGGACCCGGCCCCGGCCGGGGCCCTTCATGGAGAGCGACCCCTTGTCTCTGCTCGAAATCCGCAACCTGCACGCCAACGTGGAGGGCCGGGAGATCCTCCACGGCCTCGACCTCACCGTGAAGCCGGGCGAGGTCCACGCCATCATGGGCCCGAACGGCTCGGGCAAGTCGACCCTCGCCCAGGTGCTCGCGGGCCGGGACCTCTACGAGGTCACCGAGGGGGAGGTCTACCTCGACGGCCGCGACCTGCTCGCGATGTCGCCGGAGGACCGCGCGCGCGAAGGCCTCTTCATGGCCTTCCAGTACCCGGTCGAGATCCCCGGGGTGTCGAACACCTACTTCCTGAAGGCGGCGGTCAACGCGGTGCGCAAGCACCGGGGGCTGCCCGAGTACGACGCGATGGAGTTCCTCTCCCTGGTCCGCCGGAAGGTGCAGCTCGTCGGGCTCGACGAGGGGCTCCTCCAGCGGCCGGTCAACGAGGGGTTCTCCGGCGGCGAGAAGAAGCGCAACGAGATCTTCCACATGGCGGTGCTCGAGCCCCGGCTCGGGGTGCTCGACGAGACCGACTCCGGTCTCGACATCGACGCCCTGCGGATCGTCGCCGACGGCGTCAACAGCCTGCGGGGGCCGGAGCGCGCCTTCGTCGTCATCACCCACTACCAGCGCCTGCTCACCTACATCGTGCCCGACTTCGTCCACGTGCTCATCGACGGCCGGATCGCGCAAACCGGCGGCAAGGAGCTGGCGCTCGAGCTCGAGGCCCGCGGCTACGCCTGGATCGAATCGGAGCCCGCGGCGGCGCGCTGAGGCGTGACCCGGAGACGCATCCCCATGACCGCCGTCACGACCGATTCCCAGCCGTTCCTCGCCGCGGTCGAAGCGGCCCTCGCGGCTCGCCCGGGTGGCGAGCCGGCGGCCGTCGCCAGCCTGCGGCAGCGGGCGGCGGCGCGCTTCGCCGCGCTCGGCCTGCCGACCACCCGCGACGAGGAGTGGCGCTTCACGAACCTCGCTCCCGTGGCCACGACCCCCTACCGCCGCGCCCGCGGCGGGGTGCCCGCCGGCGCGGCGGCGTGGCTCGCCCCGTACCGGCTCCCCGGCGCGATCGAGCTCGTCTTCGCCGGCGGCCGCCTCGTGCCCGAGCTCTCGCACTCAGACGAGCTGCCGGCCGGACTCGAGATCGGCGGGCTCGGCGCGCTTCTCGCGAGCGGCGCCGACGGCCTCCTCGCCGAGCTCGGCCGGGTGACCGATCGCGACCAGCACGCCTTCGCCAACCTCAACACCGCCCTCTTCACCGACGGGGCGTTCGTGCGGACGGCGCCCGGCACGGTGGTCGAGCGCCCGATCCACCTGCTCTTCCTCGGTCACGCCGAGGAGGGAGAGCCGACCGCCGCCTTCCCCCGCGTGCTCCTGCTCGCCGGTGAGCGGAGCGAGCTCCGGCTCGTCGAGCGGTACGTCGGCCGGGACGGGGAGCGCTACCTCACCTGCCCGGTGACCGAGCTCATCGCCGCCCCCGAGGCGGTGGTCGACCATTACAAGGTGCAGCGGGAGGGGGACGCCGCCCATCACCTCGCGGTCTTCACCGTCGAGACCGGCCGCGGCGCCAACGTCACCAGCCACTCGATCTCGCTCGGCGGCGCGCTCGTGCGGCACGACGTGCGCGGGCTGCTCGCCGGCGAGGGGAGCGAGGCGACGCTCAACGGCCTCTACATGGTCCGGGGGCGGCAGTTCGTCGACACCCACATGCGGATCGACCACGCCCAGCCCCGCTGCGACAGCCACGAGCTCTACAAGGGGATCCTCAACGAGAGCGCCCGGGCGGTCTTCAACGGGCGGATCCACGTGCATCCCCACGCCCAGAAGACCGACGCGAAGCAGACGAACCGCAACCTCCTCCTCTCGAAGGAGGCGCTGGTCCACACCAACCCGCAGCTCGAGATCTTCGCCGACGACGTCAAGTGCACCCACGGCTCCACCGTGGGACAGCTCGACGAGGAGGCGATCTTCTACCTGCGCTCGCGGGGGATCGGCGAGGTGGCGGCGCGCAGCCTGCTGACCTACGCCTTCGCCTCCGACATCGTCGAGCGGATCCGGGTCGAACCGGTCCGCCAGGAGCTGCGCGACTTCCTCCTCGACTGGATTCCGCACGGAGAGGTCGTCCGGGACGCCACATGAGCGCCACCGCCGCGCGACCCGCCGTCCTCGCCGGCTACGACGTCGAGGCGCTGCGCGAGGAGTTTCCCGTCCTCGCCACCCGCCCCTACGGCAAGCCGCTCGTCTACTTCGACAACGCCGCCACGACCCAGAAGCCGCGGGCGGTGCTCGATCGCCTGGCGCGCTTCTACGCGCACGAGTACGCGGCGATCCACCGCGGCGTCCACCTGCTCTCGGCCCAGGCCACGGTGGCCTACGAGGGGGCGCGGGAGGCGGCGCGCCGATTCCTCAACGCCGCGCGGCTGACCGAGGTGGTCTTCGTGCGGGGCGCGACCGAGGGGATCAACCTCGTGGCCGCGAGCTTCGCCCGCCCCCGCCTCGCGCCGGGTGACGAGATCCTCATCACCGCCCTCGAGCACCACTCGAACATCGTCCCCTGGCAGGCGGTCTGCGCGGAGCGCGGCGCGAAGCTCGTCGTCGCGCCGATCGACGACCGGGGGGCGGTGATCCTCGAGGAGTTCGAACGCCGGCTCGGCCCGCACACGAAGCTGGCGGCGGTCACCCACGTCTCCAACGCCCTCGGCACGATCAATCCGGTCGCGGAGATGATCCGTCTCGCGCACGCCGCGGGGGTGCCGGTGCTCGTCGACGGCGCCCAGGCTGCACCCCGGCTCACGGTCGACGTCCAGGCGCTCGGCTGCGACTTCTACGTCTTCTCCGGACACAAGACGTACGGCCCGACGGGCATCGGCGTCCTCTGGGGCCGCCAGGAGCTCCTCGCGGAGATGCCGCCCTACCAGACCGGCGGCGGGATGATCCGCGCCGTGACCTTCGAGGAGACGCTCTACGATGCCCCGCCCGCCCGCTTCGAGGCGGGCACCCCGCCGGTGGCCGAGGCGATCGGTCTCGGGGTGGCGCTCGGCTATCTCGAGCGGGTCGGGCTCGACGCGATCGCCGCCTGGGAGGACGAGCTCCTCGCCCTCGCCACCGCGGCGGTGGCCGAGGTGCCGGGGCTGCGGATCCTCGGGACCGCGCCGGCGAAGGCCGGGGTCCTCTCGTTCGTCATGGCCGGGGTCCACCCGCACGACATCGGCACGATCCTCGACCACGAAGGGGTCGCGGTGCGCGCCGGCCACCACTGCGCGCAGCCGGTGATGGACCGGTTCGGGGTGCCGGCCACCGTGCGCGCCTCGTTCGGGCTCTACAACACCCCCGCCGAGGTCGAGACCCTGGTGCGCGGTCTCGCGCGGGTGCGCCACCTCTTCCCGGCCTGAGCGGTCCGTCCCGGAGCGGGGCGAACGAAACGCAGCGAAAACGAAGGGGACCGCCGTCCGGCGGTCCCCTTCTCGGCTCTCCGGCGGGCGGCTTCGACGGCCGCTCCCGATCAGGGTGCGGTGACCGGGTTGCCGTCGGCGTCGAGCAGGTGCAGCTCGCCGAGGTCGAGCTCGCGCAGGCCGGCTTCGATCTGCGTGCGGTCGCCCACCACCACGTAGACGACCCGGGCCGGATCGATCGCCGCCTTGCCCGCGGCGTTCACCGCCGCGAGGTCGAGCGCCGTGACCGCCGCGGGGTAGGTCGTGAAGTAGTCGTCGGGCAGGTCGAACTGCACCATCTGGGCGAGCGAGGCCGCGATTGCGCGGTTCGTCTCCCAGCGGCCGGGCAGGGTCAGCGTGAGGCCGTCCTTGGCCTTGGTCAGCTCCTCGGCGTCGAGCGGCCGCGCGCCGACGATCTCGGTGAGCTCCCGGACCACCTCGGCCACCGCCTCCTTCGTCTTGTCCCCCTGGACCGGGGCCATCACGAAGTAGGGACGCGGGCCGCGGGCGTCGGGCATCGTCATCCGGGCGCCGTACGACCAGTGCTTGTCCTCGCGCAGGTTCATGTTCAGGCGGGAGGTGAAGGTGCCGCCGAGCGCGTAGTTGAACGCCTGGAGCGCGGTGTCCTCGGGGCTGTTCTTCGGGGGCGCGAGCACCCCGGCGAAGATCACCGACTGCTGCGAGCCGGGCCGGTCGATCAGGTAGACCTCCGCGCGGGTGCCGGTCGTGGCCGGCGCGACGTTCTTGGCCGGCACCTCGCCCGCCTTCCAGCCGCCGAAGAGCTTCTCGATCTTCGGCTGGATCTCGGCGAGCGTGGTGTCGCCGACGACGACGAGGGTGGCGTTGTTCGGCTTGTACCAGGTGGCGTGGTGGGCGGCGAGCGCGTTCCGGTCGAGGGCCGCGACGGAGGCCTCCGTGCCCGAACCGGTGAACGGCACCGCGTAGGCGTGGCCGGCGCCGTAGAGGAGCGCCGGCAGCACCCGCAGGCCCATGAGGCTCGGGTTGACCTTCTCGCGCTGGATCGCGGCGAGCTGCTGGCGCCGGAGGCGCTCGAAGTTGGCCTCCGGGAAGGTGGGCTCGAGCACCACCTCGGCGAAGAGGGCGAGAGAGGCGTCGAGCGTCTCGCGGAGCGCCGAGAGCGAGACGAACGAGCTGTCGAGCGAGGCGCCAGCGCCGAGGCTGGCGCCGAGGCGGTCGAGCTCGTCGGAGATCGCGAGGGCATCGTGCCGCCGCGTCCCCTCGTCGAGCATCGCCTGCGTGAGGGCGGCGGTGCCGAGGATCCCCCCGGCGTCGGCGGCGTAGCCGGCGTCGACGAGCAGGCTGGCCTCGACCACCGGCACCCCGTGGCGCTCCGCCACGACGAGCTTCAGGCCGTTGGCGAGCGTGGCGTGTTCGATCTTCGGGAAACCGGGCGCCGGCGGCGTGCCGGTCTCCGGGAAGCGGGAACGGTCGGGGTCGGTGCCCGTGGCCGCGAGCTCGGGGAACGGATGCACCTCGAGCAGGTAGAGCCCGTCGGAGAGCCAGGCGGCGGCGGTCTCCCGCACCGCGGCCGGGGTCGCCGCGAGCTGGGTGGCGAGGCTCTTCTTGTAGGCGTGCGGATCGCCGGTGTAGACGTAGCCGCTCGCGAGCACGTCCGACTTGCCGCCGAAGCCGCCGATCCGCTCGAGACCGCGCACCCGCCGGGCGTACGCCGAGGTCTTGGCGCGCTCGAGCTCCGCGGCCGTCGGCCCGCCGGCGAGGAACCGGGCGAGCTCCTCGCGCAGCGCCTTCTCCACCGCGGCGAGATCGCCGCCCGGCCGGGCGGTCGCCATGATGATCATCTGTCCGCCGATCTCCTTGCCGAAGGCGAAGGCGGCGACGTCGGTGGCGATCTGGTCGTCGTAGACGAGCCGCTTGTAGAAGCGCGAGCTCTTGCCTTCGGCGAGCACCGCGGCAGCGAGACCGAGCAGGTCGAGCTCGGGGCTGCCGGTCGGCGGCACGTTCCAGACCATGTGGAGCCGGGGCTGCGGCACCCGATCCTCGTAGCGGCCGCGCTTCTCGCCCGTCATCTTCGCCACCCAGGTCTCGTGCCGGGCGATCGGCGGCCCCGGGGGGATGGAGCCGAACCAGCGCTCGACCTTCTCCCGGGCCTCGGCCACGGTGACGTCGCCGGCGATCGAGAGCACGGCGTTGTTCGGCCCGTAGTAGCTCCGGAACCAGTCGTGGACGTCCTCGAGCGAGGCGGCGTCGAGGTCCTCCATCGAGCCGATCACCGACCAGGAGTAGGGGTGCCCCGCGGGGTAGGTCTGTTCGGTGATCAGATCCCAGACCCGGCCGTACGGCTGGTTCTCCCCCTGCCGCTTCTCGTTCTGGACCACGCCGCGCTGTTCGTCGAGCTTGGCCTGGTCGATCGCCCCGATCAGGTGCCCCATCCGGTCGGACTCGAGGAAGAGGGCGAAGTCGAGCGCCGACTTCGGGACGTTCTGGAAGTAGTTGGTGCGGTCGACGTTCGTCGTTCCGTTCAGGTCGGTGGCGCCGACCTTCTCCATCGCCTTGAAGTAGTCGTCGTTGAAGTTCTCCGAGCCGTTGAACATCAGGTGCTCGAAGAGGTGGGCGAAGCCGGTCTTGCCCGTCTTCTCGTTCTTCGAGCCGACGTGGTACCAGATGTTCACGGCGACGATCGGCGCCTTCGGGTCCTCGTGCACGAGCACGGTCAGGCCGTTGGGCAGCGTGAACTTCTCGTACGGGATGTCGGGGATCGTCGAGAGGCTCGGGGTGGCGGCGGCGGTGCCCGCGGCGAGCGCGGCAGCGGCGGTGATCATGGCGAGAACCTTTCGCATCCTTCCTCCTGGGTTGGCTTGCAGAACCGGGCCGGCGCGCCGGGCCGGAGACGAGACGGGCGCGGACCGGGGCCGGACCGCGGGACGGCTCGCCTATGCTATGCAATACGGCGGGTCGCGGGAGAAGGTTGACAGGCGTGAGCGCGCCCGCGCTGTCCCCGCCGGAGAGCTGCGACACCGCGTCCATGCCGAGGCCGGACTCCCCGACCGCCACCTGGAACCCGGATGCCGGCGCCGGGTCCCGCGGCGACCCCCTGCTCCCTCCCGGCCGCCTCTTCGCGGACCGGTACGAGGTCCGGGAGCTGCTGGGGACCGGCGGCTCCGCCCAGGTCTTCCGCGCCTGGGATCGCACGCTCCGTCGCGAGGTGGCGCTCAAGGTCCTGAGGCCGGAGACGGCCGGGGCGAACGCCCGGCGCCGTCTGGCCCGCGAGGCGGCGCTGGCGCGCGACGTGGAGAGCCCCCACCTGCTGCGGGTGTTCGACGTGGGCGAGGCCGAGGGCCTCGCTTTCCTCATCCTCGAGCTCCTCCCCGGCGGCAGCCTCCGCGACCGCCTGCGGAGCGGACCGCTGCCGGTCGGCGAGGCAGTCGAGATCGGCCGGCAGCTGCTCTCCGGCCTGGCGGCGCTCCACGCCGCCCGGATCGTCCATCGCGACGTCAAGCCGAGCAACGTCCTCTTCACGGCGGCCGGGGAGGCGAAGCTCGGCGACCTGGGGGTGGCGCTGCCGCTCGCTGCCGACGAGACCCGGGCCACCTCGATGGGCGCGCTGCTCGGGACGATCGACTACCTCTCTCCCGAACAGGCGCTCGGCCACGAGGCCGACGAACGCTCCGATCTCTTTGCCGTCGGGCTCGTGCTCCACGAGATGCTCACCGGCGACCTCCCGTTCGTGCGCGACGGCTCGGCCGCGACGCTGCTCGCCCGCCTGCGGCAGCCGGCGCCGGCGGTGCGCCACCGGTGTCCGGAGGCGCCGCGCTGGCTCGACGCGCTCGTCGCCCGGCTGCTGGAAGCCGATCCCCGCCGCCGGCCGCAGTCGGCGGAAGCGGTCCTCGCCGATCTCCGCGCCCGCCGTTTCCGTCTTCCGAGCCATCGCCGGCGGCGGCTCCTCGCCGCGGTCGCCGCCGGCGGCGCGCTGCTCGCCGCCGCGGGTCTCACCTGGCAGCACGAGCGGGCGGGGTTCTCCCGCCTCGCCGTCCTCGGGGAGGGCGCCGATCCGGGCATGGTGGCGGTCGACCGGGCCGGGCGGGAGCTCTGGAGACTCCCGGAGGTGGCGGCGACCGTCGCCAGGAACGCCACGCTCGCCCGCCTCGTGCCGGGTGAGCCGCCCCGTCTCGTGGCGGCTCTGCATCGGCACCACGACTATCGGCCGGAGAGCACCCTGCAGCTCACCGCCCTCGACACCGCGACCGGGACGGTGGTCGACCGGATCGACCTGCGGGCCGGCCAGTTCGAGGTGCCGTTCCCGGGCTACGCCGTGCGCTATGCCCCGGGTCAGATCGTGGCCTGCGATCTCGACCGCGACGGCATCGACGAGCTGCTCATCGGCTACCATCACGTCCGCTCCTGGCCCGCCTTCACGATCCTCTACGAGCCCCGGCAGCGGCGCAGCCGGATCGCCTACCGCAGCGCCGGCCACGAACGCTTCGCCGCCGCGCACGATCTCGACGGTGACGGCCACCCGGAGCTCCTCTTCACCGGGATCAACAGCCTCCTCGGGTCGTACCCCGTCGCGACCGCGGTGCGGCTCTTCCCTCCGGTGGCGGAAGAGGGGGCGCCGGGCAAGAAGCTCGTGGGTGGCGCCTTCGGCCCTGGCACCGGACAGTGCGGCTTTTCGGCGTCGGGGCTGCTCTGGCAGCGCCTCCTGCCGCGCGGGGTGATCCGCGAGGGGCCGGGAGCGATCCGCTTCGATCCGGCCGCGCGGCACCTCGAGATCGCCTATGAAGAGCAGCCGCCGGTGGTCCTCCGGTTCGACGGGAGCCGGCCGGGAGAGGCCCCGCTCGCCACCAGCCCGGAGACGCCGCCTGCCGCGCGTGCTCTCCTCGACTTCGAAGAGGCGCTCCGCCTGGCCGGCGGCGAGGCGTTCGAGAGAGCCCTCGCCGCGGCCGCGCGGGGGAAGGCCGCCGCGCGCGCCGCCGGCGACCCCCTCCTCGTGGAGTGCCTCGACCGCCTCGCGGCCCGGCTCCTCGCCGCGGCGGGCAGGACCGACGAAGCGGAGCGGGCGTTCCGCGATCTCGTTGCCACCACCGAATCGCCCGCCGAGGTGGCCTACGACGCCGCCCGCGCCCTCCACCTCGCCGGGGAACCCGAGCGCGCGCTGCCCTGGTACCGGGAGAGCCTCCGGACCGGCGTCTCCCGCCCCGGGGCGCTGAACCCGATCTTCGCCCTCGAAGGGGTGGTGTTCGCCCTCGTCGAGCTCGGCCGGCCCGGCGAAGCGCTCGCCGAGCTCGACCGGTTCGAGGCTCTCCACGGCGGCGGGCTCGAGAGTGCCCCCGGCCGGCGGGCGCTCTCGAGCGCCTACCGCTTCTTCGTCGCCTGGCGGGCCGGCGAACCGGTGCCGAGCGGGCTGCTCTTCCCCGCCGACGCACCGACCGACTACCTCCTCTACCTGGGCCTCGAGGCCCGCCGTGTGACCGGCACCCCGCCGGCGGAGCTGCTCGCCACCGTCGAGGCCGGCCTCACCGAGGCGAGCGTCGGGAGCGGCCTCTTCCTCGCCCTGCGCGCCGAGCTTCTCGCCGAGCTCGGACGGTCGCCGGAAGCACGGGCGGAGATCGTCGAAGCGCTCGATCTCGTCCGCCTCCGGCGGCAGTACGACATCCCCGCCCGCGGTCTCCTGCCGGTCGTCGAAGCGCGATACCAGCGCCTCGTGGGGAGCCGCGGCTAGCGGCATGGCCCTTGCTCTGGAGAGACCCGTGAGGAGGGCAGGATGATCCGGGTCGTCGTCAGCGCCGGTGGCGCCTGCCGTTGCTTCGCACCGCCCGAGACCGAGGTGCGGCTCGGCTCGTCGCGCGAGTGCGACTGGCACCTGCCCTTCCCCGGCGTCTCCCGTTTTCACGCCCGCGCCGTGATGGAGGGCGAGCGGTTGCTCCTGCGCGACACCGGCTCGAAGAACGGCCTGTTCGTCGGCCGGGAGCGCCGTGGCGAGGTGCGGCTCGGACTCGGAGAGAGCGTCAGCCTCGGGCAGGCCCGGCTCGCGCTGGAGCGGCTCGATCCCGCCGAGGGGGAGTTGGCGATCTCCTTCGAGGCCGGGAGGCCGGTAACCAGCGACGAGGAGTTGCCGACGGGCACGGCCGAGCTCGCAGCCGAAGCGCTGGAGCCGGCGGCCCGTGCCCTGCTCCTCGCCCGCCGCACGGCCGCCATCCACAGCCCGGGGCCGGGCCTGCGGCGGCGAATCCTCGCCGAGGCCGGCGAGCTGCTCGGCGTACCGACGCTCTTCGTCGGCCAGCTCGACCGCTGGGACGAGGTCGTTCTCCGGGATCTCCACGGTGTCCTGCCCACGAGCGAGATGCTCGCGAAGCTGTCTCTCGAGCTCCGCCGAGGAAGAGGCGAAGCGGATCTTGAAGAACGCTGGCTGCTGGCCCCGGTACACCCGGGCCGGCGGGCGTTCCTGGCCGCGGGGCCGTTGCCGGCAGGTGGGAGCGAGGAGATCTGGAAGGAGATGCTCCTCGATTTCCTCGCCGTGCGGCTCCTCAACCCCATGGAAGTGGTGCCGGAGGGGACGGTCGAGAAGGCGGAGCCCGCCGCAGGCGGGGAGCTTTCGATCCCCGCGGGGATGGTGATCGGCACCTCGCCGGCGTTTCAGGCCGTGCTGGCCGAGCTGCGGTCGATCGTCTCGAGCCAGATGTCGATCCTCCTGCTCGGCGAGAGCGGGACCGGCAAGGAGGTGCTGGCGCGGCTCGTCCACGCTTCGAGCCCGAAAGCGGACGGACCGTTCGTGGCCGTCAACTGCGCAGCGCTGCCCGCGGAGCTGCTCGAGGCGGAGCTGTTCGGCATCGTCCGCCGGGCGGCGACGGAGGTGGATGCTCGCGAGGGCAGGTTCGCGCAGGCGAACGGCGGCACGCTCTTCCTCGACGAGGTCGGCGACCTTCCGCTCAAGCTGCAGCCGAAGCTGCTGCGCGCTTTGCAGGAGCGGGAGATCCTGCCGGTCGGTGGCCGTCACCCGGTGAAGGTCGATCTCCGGATCGTCGCGGCGTCGAACCGCGATCTGCCGGGCCTGGTGGCCTCCGGCGCCTTCTCGGATGGCCTCTTCTATCGCCTCGCCGGCGTCGTGGTGCGCGTGCCGCCGCTCGCCGAAAGGCGCGAGGACCTGCCGCTCTTCATCGCGGAGTTCACGTCGCGCATGGCCGAGCGGCACGGCAAGCACCTCTGTGGCGTGACCCGCGCCGCCCTTGCCCGCCTGCTTGCCTGGCCCTGGAAGGGGAACGTCCGGGAGCTCGAGAACGAGATCGAGGCGGCCGTCCTGCGCGCCGCCGACGGGGATGCGCTCCGGGCCGAGAACCTGAGCGAGGGGGTGCGGAAGGGGCTGGCCGTGACCGGCGCCGAACCGGCCGCGAGCGCGGTCCTCGACGAGGAGGTGGCGGTGCCGCAGCCGGGAGCCGGCGGGGCTCTCCGGGACCGCCGCGCCGCGGAGGAGCGCGCCGCGATCACGGAGGCCCTCAGCCGCACCGGCGGCAACGTACGCGCCGCCGCCGCCCTCCTGGGCCTGACGCCGCAGGGATTGCGCTACAAGCGCAAACGCCTGGGTCTGGCCTGAGGCTCGCGGGCGGCAGACTACTTTCCTGTTCGGGCAAGCAATCTTGCCATTGACGGCAAGCTCTCTTTCTTTCGCTCGCCGTAGAGGAGCGAAATCGTTCACTTCCTCCTGGAACGGTCCTTGCTCCTTCAAGGAAGCCAGATGCGGCGAGTATCGAAAGAAGCAGAGATGGGAAGCGCCTCTCTCTCGGATGTTCCATGGCTCGCGATGACCGCATCGAGCGAGCGGTCAGATGCGTAAAGGCATCTCGCTGCACTGGCTCATGCTGCCCGCACTCGTTGCGTACGGGCTCCTGGTCGAGCCGAGCAGCGGGGATCGGGCACTGCCTTGCATCTGGAAGCTTTTCTTCGGAGTGGCCTGTCCCGGTTGTGGGCTCTCTCGTGCCGACGCTCTCCTCGTGCGAGGGGATCTCCGGGCGGCGCTGGAGCTCAACTGGCTCATCGTTCCGGTCTGGCTGTTGGCGGTGAAGTCGTTTGCAGATCGAGTTGTCAACGCCCTTTCCCAGAGGAGGTAGAGCATGGCCCAGCTTGGTGCAGTAGAGATCGCCGAGCTCACGAAGGATCTCGACGACACGAAGAAGATGATCTTCCAGTCGCAGTACTCGGCCGAAAGGAAGGATCGGGGGACGGCGGTCCTTCTCGCCTACTTCATGTGGGATCGAATCTGGTTGGGAGATGTCGGGCTCGGGGTACTCAAGCTGCTCACGGCCGGACTCTGCGGCATCTGGTGGATCGTCGATCTCTTCACGGCGGGTTCTCGCTGCGACGACTACAACAGAAGCAAGGCGGAAGAGATCGTTGCGGCGCTCAAGGTGAGTTGACGAAAGCGCCCCGGATATTGCGATAGCACCCGGTTTGAGTTCGAGCCTGGTGACCAGTAAGCCGACGGTTCACTTCGAAGAGGGTCTTTGTGCGCACTTGCACGCTTGCCCATTGTTCGAGAAACGAGGATGGCCGGCGGGCGCGAGACCTGAGCTGTTCAGGGAGAGTTTGTGCTCGGCCACGACGACGATAACCGTTCAGGCCGTACCCGGATCGCTTTCGCTCGACGAGAGGAGTCATTGAAATGGACATCCTGGTTGCATTCTTGCGTGGCGTCACTTCGCTGGTCGGGATCCTGATATCGCTGGGCGTGATGGTCCTCACTCTCTTTCTTCTCGGGCGTGAGCATTTCGGCTCAGTGTTATACGGGTTGGTGCGAACGCTTGGTAACTTGTTGATCGCGCCGTTTGGTTTTCTGCGGAGGCTCGCGCTCGATATCGCGGAGTTCGGAAATCGGACATCGGATCCGTACGAGCATCGTCACCTCTATCTGCTCAGGAGGTTTCTGGCTTGGCAGCAGGCCACGATCTTGATCGTGGCTTGCGTGTTCATCGGCATTGGTGTTGCGAGCTCCTGGTCCGCTCTGCTTCCTGATCCGGAAGTCCTAAAGCTCTTGAAAGAGACCCGCAGTAAAACGGTGTCCACTCGCGTTCAGCTCGAGACGAAGATCGATGAAGAGCAGCGGTCCATCACCCAGCGGAGCCAGCGGATTGCAGAAGCTCTTGAAAGATATCGGGCCGAGCGAGAACCAATCGTGGAGCGGTCTGCCCGGGAGATGACTCGTTTGGCCGGTGACCTGCGATCCAACCCCGAGACCCAGGTCCTCCTTCAGTTCCTCGAACGCGAAATCACGAGAGAATCTCCAGGTGACACGAGGGCTGTGAATGGGTTGCATAGACGTCTCAGAGGGCGGATAGAGGGGGCGACCTGGGTCGGCGGAGCAGAAGGAACTCTCGGTCGCTGGTTGGAGTCGTGGAAGACAAAAGCGATCGCCGAGGTCGAGCTTGCCCACGCTAGAACGACCGTCGAAGACGAGTATGACCGCCAGGTAGCCGGGCTTCCCAGCGAGATCAAAGAGCTTCGGACCCGCCTGCAATCACTCGAAGAGACACAGGCTCGGCTAGAGAAGATGAGCAAACTGAAGTGGGGGAAAGCCTTGCTGACGCTCGGAACGACCTACATCACCTTGTTCTGGATGATCTTGCTCGCGGGACTGCTCCTCGAGTTGTTCAGATCCTGGATCGGTGTCGTCACGGACGTTCGAGACCTCAGGAGCGGCCTGACAGCAACTGACCGCCCCGCAGAAGTGGTGCAACACAACCTCCCGCCGTCTGTGTGAGCACCGGGAGTCAGAACCACCATGCGCGAGACAATCAGAGAACCTCGGCGCCTAGCCCGGTATCCTGCGACCACGCAAGCATTCGCGTTGATCGCGATCGCGGCATTCATGAGCCTCGTGATCCCGGCGTTTGGAGCTGACAGCACGGTTCTCACTCTTGGCGAACTGCGGTCTCTGCTCCTTGTCGGCCAGCCGGATGACGAGGTTGCTGCAGCCATCCGGACTCGCGGCGTAGCCTTCGATGTCGATCGAGACGTCATCTCAGATCTCCGTCGCAGAGGGGCGGGCAATGCAACGATCGCTGCGCTGAGCGCACGCCTCGCGGCGCCCACCCTGATCGTTACGACAACGCCAGCCGACTGCGAGATACTCATCGACGATCAGGCGGTCAGATCTACCGCATCATCAGGCGGTCGTCGGATTAGCCCTTTGTCGGAAGGTTCGCACCTGGTCCTGGTTCGCAAAGCCGGCTATCGGGACGGCAGTAAACGCGTACAGGTGCGGGCTGGTGAAGTGACCCGTATCGAGATGACCCTCCAAGCCCTGCCAGCTGCTTTCGAACTCGGGGAGAGCTTGCCAGGTCTCGAGGTCATGATCAACGGCAAGCAGATGAGCGGTAGGAGGGTCGAACTACCAGCGGGGGTGTATGAGGTTCACTTCTCCGGCCCGCTGTTCCGCCCGGCCACCCAGCAGATCAGCCTATCCCCCGGCGAAACCTACATACTCGATCCGCAATTGGAGACTGATTTTGACGCCGTCGCTCGACTCCGGGAGGAGATGCGATCCGCGATCGACCAGGGAAGTCAAGAGAAGAGCGCGAAGCTTGCAAAGCAGCTCGTACGCTATTTCCCAGACGATTCTGAAGTCCTGGTGACGGCCGCGCATGCCTTCTTTCTCGACGACGACAAGGCCTCGTTCGTGCCGACCGCCAAAGCAGCAATACTCCACGGCGCTCGTGTACGCCTGCCCGTTCTTCATCGTCACAGAGCCATAGAGGGCACTCTGAGAGATTCGAACCTCGTGATATCCAAGGACTGGATCGTTTTCGAGCCACTCGAGGCGAACTGCCCCATGGCCCGGCCGCCCTACCCGGTCGGGGAACTCGCTTCCGTTGCCCTTCGCAAAGAAGGCGGCTATCTATGGCTCGAGCTCGGTTTCAGGAGGCCGGACGGCCGCAAAGAGGAGGTTCTGCGCCTCGCCGATCGAGGAACGACCCTGAGACCCGCGGCAAAGGAGAAGTCGTTGGGCGGTGTGATGAACATCCGGTACACCGGTTTCGTTATGGAGCTTCGTCCCGGCGCCGAACGTTCACTCGAGTCGATCCGTACCTTGCTGACTGACAGTACATTTCGAAATCGGATGGAAGCCGAGGTAACGGACGGCAATCAGCCTGAGTAGATTGAAAACAGATATCCACAAGGACAGCTGAACGGGAAGCGAGCGGGAGAGCTCGACCGAGAGTGGCCAAGCCGGGAGACGAAGAATCCCGACAGGAGAGATCGGGCTGACGAGCCGCCCCGTCCGGGCCGTGCGCTCAGTCCTGTGTGCCAGTCTTCTCCTCCACCTCCAGCTCGTAGCAGTGCCGGCCCGCCGGGTGGCGCCAGAAGGGGTTGGTGCCTCTATCGGGGGGGCTGGAGCGGGCGAAGGTGGCGCAGAGGGCATAGCGCTTCTCGCCGCGCGGCTCGAGCTCGTACGGGGCTCCGGTCTCCGGATCCCGGTCGATCGTGGCGCCCCAGGGTTCGGCGGCGAGCGTTTTGAGGTCCGCCGGGAGGGTACCGTGCCGCTCGGCGTACTGAGCGACCTGGCCCGCGATCGTCTTCAGGGCCGCGACCCGGAGGTCGTCGAGGCGCTCGCGCCGCTTCTCGGCCGGGGGCGTGAGCTGGAAGGCGCCGGCGATCGTGGCGGCCAGGATCGCCACCGTCGCGCCCCAGGCCCAGGGCGCCCGCCGCCGGGTTCGTGCCCGCTCCTCCCCCGCGGTCTCCTCGGCGCGGAGGTCACCGAGGTAGTAGGCGAAGATCGCCGTGGCGATCCCGGCGACGACCGCCGTCTTGGCGAGGAAATGCGAGGTCAGCTCACCGCCGAGCAGACGGAAGAGGACCGTCACGAGGCTCCCGACCAGCACCGTGGCGGTGACGTAGAGGGTCAGGTAGGTGAGCCACTTGCGGACCCGCGAGCCGCGCCGGGCCGGGTCGCGCCGGGCGGAGCGTTCGAGGCCGATCGAGAGCGCGAGGAAGAGCGGAAAGGCGACGGCGAGGCTGGAGATCGCCCAGCGGATCGTCCGGTCGGTTCCGTACCGGTAGACGCTGCCGGTCAGAGCGCTGGGCCAGGCCGTCTCGATCAGCTCGAAGAGGAGGCTCATCAGCTGGTAGGCGGAGAGGTAGAGCGCGGTGAAGAGGACGAGGTAGAGGAACGCCTCCCGGGCCGAGAGGTAGGGGCGCGG
>JAAYLR010000042.1 GCA_012521815.1 Acidobacteriota bacterium | reverse complement strand
GTTGTAGCCCATCCCCTGCAGGTCGAGCGGCTCGAGGATGTTGAGCGCCTGGAGCATCGCCGGGCCCTGGGTCCAGACGGCGAGCTTGTGGACCTCGATCCCCTTGTAGGTCGTCGTGACCGGCTCCTCGATCTCGACCTTCCACGCCGCGAGATCCTCGGCGGTGAAGAGGCCGCCCATCTCGCGCACCGCGCGCACCAGCTCCTCGGCGATGTCGCCCCGGTAGAAGCGGTCGTTGGCGGCGTAGATCGCCGCCTTCCGGTCGGCGCCGGCGGCGAGCGCCGCGGCCTCGGCCTCGACGAGCTTCTCGAGCGTCGCCCGCAGGTCGGGCTGCCGGAAGATCTCTCCCGGCCGCGGCGCCTCGCGCGGCTCGCCGAGATGGGGGAGGAAGACGCGCGCCGAGTCGGTCCACTCCTTGAGCTTCCCCTTCTGCCGCTCGATCGTGTTCGCGAGCTGCGCCTCGATCGGATAGCCCGCCGCGAGCTCGATCGCCGGGGCGAGCACCTCGGCGAGGGAGAGCCGCCCGTACTCGGCGAGCATCGTCATCAGCCCGCCGGGCGTCCCCGGGGTGACCGCCGCGAGCGGCCCGTATTCCGGCGGGTAGTCGAGCCCGAGGCCGCGGAAGAACTCCGGCGTGGCGCCGGTGGGGGCGACGCCGAGGCCGTTGATCGCGATCACCCGCCGCTCGCCCGGATGCCAGATCAGGGCCTGGGTCTCGCCGCCCCAGCCGAGGGTGTCCCAGATCGTGGCGGTGGCGGCGAGCATCGCGCAGGCGGCGTCCACGGCGTTGCCGCCGCGCAGGAAGATGCGGGCGCCTGCGGTCGCCGCGAGCGGCTTGCCGGTGATCGCCAGCCACTTCTGCGCGTGGAGCGGCGGCTTGGCGGTGGCGGCGGGGGCGGGGGCGGTGGTCGTGGCCATGGCGAGGAGGAGGATCGCGGCGAGCGCGCGTCGGTGCATCTCGGTCACTCCCGGATGCCGGCCAGGTCGAGGAAGAAGGCGTACTGGAGCGCGATCTCGTCGAGCCGCGCGAAACGCCCCGACTTGCCGCCGTGGCCGGCCTGCATGTTGGTGTGGAGCAGGAGCATCCGGTCGCCGGCGGGGGCGGTGGCGCGCAGCTTCGCCACCCACTTCGCCGGCTCCCAGTACTGCACCTGCGAATCCCAGAGTCCGGTGGTCACGAGCAGGTTCGGATAGGTCACCTTCCGGACCTGATCGTACGGCGAGTAGGAGAGCATGTAGTCGTAGGCCGCCCGCTCCTTCGGGTTCCCCCACTCCTCGAACTCGCCGGTCGTCAGCGGGATGCTCTCGTCGAGCATCGTGGTGACGACGTCGACGAACGGCACCGCGGCGACCATCCCCCGGTAGAGGTCCGGGCGGAGGTTCGCCACCGCACCGATGAGCAGGCCGCCGGCGCTGCCGCCGAGCGCGAAGACGCGCTGCGGATCGCAGTAGCGGCCCGCCACGAGCGCCTCGGTCACGTCGATGAAGTCGAAGAAGGTCTGCTTCTTCCGCTGCAGGCGGCCGCCGTCGTACCAGCGGCGGCCGAGCTCCTGCCCGCCGCGGACGTGGGCGATCGCGTAGACGAAGCCGCGGTCGAGCAGCGAGATCACGTTCGCGTTGAAGTACGGATCCATCGCGAAGCCGTAGGCGCCGTAGCCGTACTGGAGCAGCGGCGCGGTGCCGTTCCGCTCGAACCCCTTCCGGTAGACGAGCGAGACCGGTACCCGCTCGCCGTCGCGGGCGGTGATCCAGAGCCGCTCGCTCGCGTACCGCTCCGGGTCGAAGCCGCCGAGCACCGGCTCGCGCTTGCGCAGCTGCCGCTCGCCCGTGGCCATGTCGAGGTCGTAGGTCGTCGCGGGGCTGACGAGCGAGGTCTCCGTGTAGCGCAGGATCTGCGTCTCCGGCGTCGGGTTCGCGCCGAAGAGGAGGACGTACGCCGGCTGGTCGGTGGCGAGGAGCCGCTCCTCCCCCTCGCCGAGCGGCCTGATCCGGATCCGCCGGAGCCCCTCGCCCCGTTCGGCGAGGGCGAGGTAGTCGCGGAAGGCGAGGAAGCCGTGGAGGAAGACGTCGTCGCGGTGCGGGACGATCTCGCGCCAGGTCGCGCGGTCGGCGTGGGTCGCGAGCGGCGCCTCCAGCAGCCGGAAGTTCGGCGCCTGCCAGTTCGAGCGGACGAAGAACCGGTCGCCGAGATCCTCGATCTCGTACTCGTGGCCCGCTTCGCGGGGGAGGAAGAGGCGGAAAGGCGCCGCCGGCTCGGCGGCGGGCGCGAAGCGCACCTCCGTGGTGAGGGTGCTGTCGGACTCGATGAAGACCCAGCGCCGGGAGCGGGAGGTCGCCACCCCGGTGTGGAAGGCCGGATCGTGTTCCTCGTAGATCGCCGGATCCGCGGCGGCGTCGGTGCCGAGGGTGTGGCGGCGCACGCGGAAGGGGAGGAGGGTCTGCGGATCGCGCTCGACGTAGAAGAAGGTCTTACCGTCCGCCGCCCAGGCGATCTCGCCGGAGGTGTTCTCGATCCGGTCGGGCAGCTCGCGGCCGGTGGCGATCTCGCGCACCCGGATCGTGTACTGCCGCCGGCTGACGGTGTCCTCGGCCCAGGCGACGAGGCGCTGGTCGTGGCTCACCTCGACGGCGGCGAGCTGGAAGAAGTCGTGTCCGGCGGCGAGCCGGTTGCCGTCGAGCACCACCTCCTCGGCGGCGCCGTCGGCGTCGGCGCGGCGCACGAAGAGCGGGTGCTCCTGCCCCGCGAGGAAACGGGTTCCGTACCAGTAGCCGCCGTCGAGGTACGGCACCGAGTCGTCGTTCGGCTGGAGGCGGGCGGCGAGCTCGTCGCGCAGCCGCGCCCGCAGCCCGGCCACCGGCGCGAGGCGCGCCTCGGTGTACCGGTTCTCGGCCTCGAGATAACCGAGCACCTCGGGGTCGGTGCGGCTGTCGTCGCGCAGCCAGTAGTACGGATCGTCCCGGGTCTGGCCGTGCGCGGTGAGGGCGTGCGGCCGGCGGGCGGCGACCGGCGGCGCCGGCGGGCTCTCGGCGGCCGCCGCGGGAGCGGTCACGCCGCCGCCCGGGGGCTCTGCGGTGGCACGGACGGGGGCGGAGAGGGCGAGAAGAGAGCTGATGAGCATGGGCAGCAGCAGGGTAGACGGAAAACGGTCCATGGAATCTCCTGGGGCGAGATGCCCGGCGGCCGCCACCTGCCGGCGGCACGGGGAGCGCACGACGGCCAATGGTAATGCGAACCGGCGGGGCGTGCCCGCCTCACCCTCAGGGCACGGGCGGCGGCGCGGCGGCGTGCGCCCGGATCCGCGCCACGACCTCGCCCGCGAGCGCGTTCGGGATCGGGATCGTGAGGTGGTACTGCCGGATCAGCCAGCGGCCGTCGAGCCGTTCGAGGACGCCGCTGCCCCGGCACTCGCCGTAGCTCTCGCTCGCGAGCAGCTCGTCGAACCAGGCGACCCGCCCGTCGGCCGAAAGCGCGATCTGGCGCGTTCCGGGGTCGAACCGCCACCCGCGGCCGGCGGCGAAATGCGGGTGGGCGTACTCCCGGAACGCCGCCTTCGGCCACCGCTCGGTGGCGTCGGTGCCGAGGAAGACCGCATCCTCGGCGAGCAGCGCGAAGTACGCCGCCTCATCGGCCCGCGCCGCCGCCGCATGGAAGGCGTCGAGCACGGCCGCGACCGCGGCCGCGTCGGCGGCCACGGGGGCGTCCGGCCCGGTCGCGGCGAGGGGCTCTTCGGCCGAGGCCGCCGCCGGCCGGAGCGCGAGGCTCGCCGGCAGCAGGGTGAGCAGGAGCGCGCTCAGCAGCGCGCCACGGAGGCTGGGAAAGGGCATCGGGCTCTCCTCTCGAGCGCGGGCGACGGGGGCCGGAAGCGACGGTACCGCGGCGAACCGGGGAAAGGCCAAAGGCGGTGCAAATGAAATGCAGAAGCATCATAATGGTTCGGCAGCTGGTTTCGGCGTAGGAGGTCGGAATGGATCGCTCCCTGCTTGCGCTGGCGCTCCGGGCTCTCGGCAGCGCCCTGCTCCTCGTGACCCTGGCCGTCGTGCCGCTCGCCGCCGAGGAGCCGCCCGGAAAGGCGACCCTCCGGATGGCGGGGGGCCTCTTCCTCGTGCCCGCCGATGCCCGGCTGCCTGCCGCCGCCGCGGGCACGATCGTACACCGGTATCCGGAGGCGAATCTGGTGCGGATCGGGACGACCGCCGCGCTCACGCCGGCGCTCCAGTCGCGGCTGAGCGCGGTGGCGGAGAGCGACCGGGCCGCCTACCGCTCCTGGACCGGCAGCTACCCGCCGCTCGCGAGAACGGAGCTGGCGGCGCTGCCCCGGGGCTACTACCTGGCCCGGCTCGTGGGGCCGGTGGACGCCGCCTGGCTCGCGCAGCTCGCGAGCGCCGGCCTCGACGTCCTCGACCACGAGGCGCCGTACACCGTGCTGCTGCGCGGCGGCGGCGAAGGGTTCGAGAAGGCCGCCGGGATCCGGACCTCCGAGGGTTTCCCGGTGGTCGAGTCGCTCCTCCCGCTGCCGGTGGAGGCCCGGCTGAGCGAGACGCTCCTCGCGCTCGCGACCGGGGTTCTCGCCGCCGATGATCTGCCCGGGCTCCTCCGGACGGCGGACGGAGCGGTGATCGTGCGTGCCTTCCCCCATCCCGGCACCGACGCCGAAGCCGTGCTCGCCGCGGTCGCCCGGTACCTGCCGCGCGTCGAGCCCGAGCTCGCCTGGGGGGCGGAGGACGCCTTCGCCGCCAGCGGGCCGGAGGTCCTCCCGCTGCTCGCCGCGATCGACGACCTCGCCTATCTCGAGCCGGTCTACGAGCGGGAGCTGCACAACAACCTGGCCGCCAAGGATTACATCCTCAACATCGAGCCGGTCTGGCGGGAGCTCGGCTACAACGGTGCCGGCGTGATCGTCGGCCACAACGACGGCGGCGTCAGTCTGATCCACCCCGACTTCCCCACCGGCGTGATCATCGCGACCCGGGGCGCGATGACGAACACCAACAACGAGCATGGCACCCACACCGCGGGCTCGGTCGTGGGGCGTGGCCTCGCGACAGGGGGTTCGCCGACGAACACCTCCGGCTGTGGCGATCAGACCACCCCGCTCTCCACGGTCCGCGGGATGGCATGGGGCGCCCAGCTGGTGACCAACAACCTCTTCGACGGAGGGGCCACCGACGAGACGACCATGATGCAGTGGTCGTACACCCAGGGGGCACGGCTCAACACGAATTCGTGGGGTTATCGGAACACTTATAGCTACAGCACGGCAGCCGTAGCGGTCGATGGCCTCGTTCGCGACGCCGCCACCGCCGCCGGCAACCAGGAGCTCATGATCCTCTTCTCGGCCGGCAACTCCGGGCCGAATGCGAGCACCGTGGGAGCCCCTGGGACGGCGAAGAACGCCCTTACGGTGGGAGCCACACAGAACGATCGGTGCGGCTCGTACGTGCCGAGTCAACAGGGAGGCCCGAATATCGGCACGGTCACCACCTTCTCCAGCCGCGGCCCGAGTCAGGGAAGGGTGAAGCCGGACGTCGTGGCGGTCGGAGCCGACGTTCTTTCGGTCGATTCGCTCAACTGCACAAGTGGACCCGGGGACCCCTGCGAAGAGGGATGGGATCAGGGATGGACCGGCAGCAACTATCGCCTCATGCCGGGCACCTCGATGTCGACCCCGCTCACCGCCGGCGCGGCCGCGGTCTTTTACGAGTTCTACCGCACCAGCTTCTTCGCCGACCCGTCGCCGGCGCTCGCGAAGGCGGCGCTCATCAACGGCGCGGTGGACATCGGCCTCGGCTACCCCTCCTATGCCCAGGGCTGGGGCCGGATCGACCTGCGGCAGGCGATCGAAGGCCCGCCGACCGGCCAGATCGAGTTCCTCGACCAGTCGTCCTCCCGTCTGCTCACCACCGGCCGCTCCTACACGCTGACGCAGCCGGTCGCCGACAGCTCGACCCGGCTCAAGATCACCCTCGTCTGGACCGACCCGCCGGGGGCCGTCAACTCCTCATCGCCGTTGCGCAACGATCTCGATCTGATCGTCACCTCCCCCGCGGGGGTGACCTACCGGGGCAACCGGTTCACCGGCGCCTGGTCCACTCCCGACCCCGGCACGGCCAGGGACAGCGCCAACAACGTGGAGAACGTCTTCGTGCAGACGCCCGCGACGGGCGACTGGACGATCGAGGTGCGAGCTGCGAACGTCGCGGTGAACCCGCCGAACCTCGCCGGGCAGGATTTCGCGCTCGTCGTCTCGGGCGACCTGCGGCGGTGCACGCCGCCCCCGGTTCCGACCGGGCTCGTGGCCAGCGCGACCGCCGCCAACCGGATCGACCTCTCCTGGAACGGGGTCGCGGGCGCCACCGAGTACCGCCTCTACCGGAGCGTGAGCGCCGGCGGGCCGTACGCGCCGCTCGCCACCGTGCCGGTGCCGGCGACCGCCTACACCGACACCCAGGTCTCCGGGGGCACGACCTACTACTACGTCGTCCGGAGCTACGGCAGCAACGGCTCCGCCTGCGAGTCGGCCGATTCGAACGTGGCGTCGGCCACCGCGACGGGCGACTGCCTCCTGCCGCCGCTCTTCGCCGGCCTCGCCTCGGTGAGCGACCTCGGCGGCGGCCAGGGCTGCGGCCTGCGCCTCGCCTGGAACCCGGCGACAGCGCAGTGCGAGGGACCGGTGACCTACGCGGTCTACCGCTCCCCGACCCCCGGCTTCACCCCCGGGCCGGCGAACCGGATCGCCGCCTGCCTGAGCGGCACCGCCTGGGACGACACCACGATGCCGCTCGACACCGACCTCTACTACGTCGTCCGCGCCGAGGATGGCGGCGCCGCGGGGGACGGTCCGTGCAACGGCGGCAACGTGGACGCCAACGACGCGGAGCTGTCGGGTTACGTCAACGGCACGGCGCTCAGCGGCACGGTCTACGCCCACGACTTCGAGAGCGCGACGAGCGCTCCGTTCTTCGACTGGGTCGACGTGGACTTCGGCGGCACCAATCTCCAATGGCGGGGCCGGCAGAACTGCAGCGGCAACATCTTCCGTTTCGGCGGCGCTGGCTGCAACGATGATTACGGTCGCGGAACGCTCCGGGGGCGGGAGCCGGGCGGCGGCACCGGGATCGTGATCGCCCCGGGGAGCACCAACCTCCGCCTCACCTTCCGGCACCGCTGGGAGTTCCCGACCTCCCTCTTGTACGGGGCGGTCAGCGGCGGGCTTGTCGGCGTCGCGCTCGACGACTCGACGACCTACACCCTCGTGCCGGCGTCCGCCATCAGCGGCGCCGGCTACACGGACACCCTCTCGTCGAGCTGCACCCCGGGTGGCAGCGGAGACTCGGTCTGGAGCGGCACCAGCAGCGGGTACGCATCGGCCACGATGCAGACGACGACGATCGCTCTCGACGCCGTCTGCAACGCCATCCCCGGGGTGAGCGGCGGCTGTGCCGGGCACACGCTCCATGTCGCCTGGATTGCGATCACACCCACGGGCGGATTCTTCTGTAGTCTTGTTACCGGTACCGGCGACGGCTGGTTCATCGACGACGTCGCGATCACCCGGGATCCGGTGGCCGGCTGCACCGCCGCGCCGCAGCCGGTGGAGTTCCTGACCGCGACGGGCAAGAGCACGCAGGCGACACTCGAGTGGCTGAACCCGGCCACCGGCCCGTTCGCCTCGACCCGGCTGCGCTCCTCGCTCGCCTCCTACCCGGCCGATCCGGCCGCCGGCACGCTGGTGGTCGATCTCGCGGGCACGACCGGGCAGAAGGCGAGCTATACACAGACCGGCCTCAGCAACGGCACGCCGGTCTACGACGCCGCCTTTGCCAACTCGGGTGCCGGCACCTTCTCGGCGCGGCGCACGATCGCCGCCCTGCCGCAGGCGACCGCCGGCAACTGGAAGTGGAACTTCGCGACCCCGGCCGCGGCGCTCGCGCCGCCGATCCAGGGCTGGGGGCTCGGTATCTATGTGCCGTCGAACGACCGCGCCTTCTACGCCCTCGGCGGCGGTGCCGCGGGTGGCCTCTGGAAGAGCGGCTACCGCCCGGCGGCGATGAACGGCCCGGCGCAGGACGCGCCGCTCGTCGTCCTCGCCGCGCAGGCGGGGCTGCCGCACGACGCGGCCTACGTCGCCGCGCAGGACGGCTACCTCTACTGCTTCGACGCCGCCACCGGCGCCGGCTGCACCGGCTGGCCGGCGGGCGGGCGGAGCGTCCAGGGCTTCGGCATGGTGCAGGCGCAGCCGATCTTCGATGTCGGCAACCGCCGGGTCCTCTTCGGGTCGCGCAACGCGAGCGGCGCGAACGGCTTCTACGCCGTCGACGCGCAGACGGGCGCCACCGCCTGGGCGTTCACCAACAGCGCGACGCAGGGAGGCGACGGGCAGGCGATGGGGCTGGTGAGCGGTCCGGCGCTCGTCCTCGGCTCGCGCGCCTACTTCGCGAGCCGCACCCGCACCGGCGGCAGCGCGCACTCGCTCTGGGCGCTCGACTTCACCGCCGGCAGCGCGACGCTCGCCTGGGCACGCGACCTGGGCGACATCGACGGTTCCCCGACCCACGACTGGACGAACGGCCGGATCGTCGTCGGCACGAACGCGGGCAGCGTCCACGCGCTCGTGCCCGCCACCGGGGCGACCGCCTGGTCGCGCGCCTTCGGCGACGGCGCCATCCGCACCTGGATCTACTTCGATCCGGCGCTCGCGCGCCTCTACTTCACCACCAACACGACGGTCTGGGCGATCCCCGCGAGCGGCGCCACGGGGAGCGACTGGTCGGTCGGCGGGCTCGTCTCGCCGACCCGGCCGCTGCTCCATTACGGCACCGCGCGCGTCTACCTCGGTGCCTGCGCCAACGCCGCCTGCACGAACGGCCGGGTGATCGAGCTCGACGGCGCGAACGCCTGGGCCACCCCGAAGACCTACGATCTCGCCGGCGTCGGCGGGCTCGGCCCCGTGACGATCGACCGCACCCAGAGCCCGGCGATGCTCCATGCCGGCTCGCGCTCGGGCCGGGTCGTCGCCGTGGAGCTGCCGCTGCCGTGAGGGAGGAGACGACGATGCGCACCCCGTACCTTTCGCGTGGGCCCCTCCTGGCCGGCGGCGCGCTGCTGCTCGGCCTCCTGCTGCTCGGCGCCGCGCCGCTCGCCGCCGCGGAGCTCTGCCTCGGCGTGAGCGTGGTCGGCAACGCCGCCGGCACGGCGCTGCTCTCGGACGGCTTCGAGAGCGGCGACACCTCGGCGTGGGGGCGGGCGCCGGTGCCGGCCTTCTCGACGGCCGCCAACGACGACCTGCTGGCGCTGGTCGATCTCGATCCGGCGCTCACCGGCGAGCATCTGCTCGAGCTGCGCTGGACGCTCGCCGAGGGGGGCGAGCTCTACCAGAGCGTGGCGGTGCCGTTCACGGCGGGCGAGGCGCCGCCGGGGGCGGCCCGGAGGGTAGCCGGCTACCCGTTCCCCGTCCCGCTCGGGCTCGTCGCCCGGACGACGCTGGCCGGAGAGGCGCCGGCGCTGCGGGTCACCTCACCCCTGCCGGTGGCCGGAACCGCGATCGTGGACGCCGCGCTCTGGGGGAGCTGGCAGGTCACGGTCCATCTCGACGGCGCGGACGAGCCGTGCGCGGCTCCCGCCCTCTTCCATCTGGAGCCCTGACGATGCGCGGAGAGACGGTCGTGTTGCCGCCGATACTGCGCCGTGCCACCCATCTGGCGCAGCGGCAGGTAGGGGAGGAGACGGTCGTTCTCGACCTGCGCGAGAGCCGGATCTACGGCTTCAACCCGGAGGGGGGAGAGCTGCTCCTGGCGCTCAAGGAGGGAGCGGAGACGGCGGCGCTCCGCGCGGCGGCGCGCCAGACCGGGGAGGAGACGGCGCTCTGCGATTTCCTCGCCGAGCTCGTCGCGCTCGGGCTGGTGGTGGCCGCCGAGGAGGGCGCGGGCGGGGAGGCGTTCCCGGTCCGCTCCGGGAACGCCCCGCGCCTGCTCTGGCGGGAGGAGGTGGCGCGGGCGACGAACCAGATCTCGCCGTCCCAGCATCCCGGCAACCCGCAGTGCCAGTTCTGAGGCGCTTCACCGTCGATCTCGCCGGGCTCGCCGTCGCCTTCGAGGCGGCGGATGAGGCGTGGCCGGCGGCGCTCGCGCCGCGCTACGGCGCCTTCGCCACCCGCCGCGCGCCCCGCTTCGTGATCCGTCTCACCGGCGCCGGCGAGGTGCGGGACGCCGCGGCCCTGGCCCGCCTCATGGCCGAGCCGCTCGACATCGTCGCGGCCGGCGGCCGGCTCACCCTGCGTTCGGCGTCGGTCGCGGCGGCCGTGGATCTGACGACCGGGCAAGGCGAGCTCAGCGCCCCCGTCCATCGGCACGGTGTGGACTCCCTGCTCCGCGCCCTCCTCGCGCTCACCACGCCGGAGTCGCTCCTCCTCCACGGCGCGCTCGCCGCCGCGGATGGCCGCGCCTTCGTCTGTGCCGGGCCGTCGGGGGCGGGGAAGTCGACGCTGGCCGCCCTCCTCGGCGAGCGGGGGCTCTGCGACGAGCTCTGCCTGCTCCGGCGCGGCGAGGAGGGTTGGACGGCCCATGCGCTCCCTTACTGGCACGGCCGGCCCGGAGGCGGCCGGCTCGCCGGCGTCCGCCTGCTCGCCCACGGACCGGATCACGAGCTGCGGCGGCTCCCGCCGGAAGCGGCGCGCCGCCGCCTCGCCGCCGAGGTCGTCTGGCCGACCTTCGCGCCGGAGGCGGCGGAGCGCGCCCTCGACCTCCTCGCCCGGCTCCTCGTCGAGGTGCCGGTGGCCGAGCTGCGGTTCCGGCCCGATGCCGGCGTCTGGTCGGCGCTCGCCGGGGAGGTGGCGGCGTGAGCGGCCAGCGGGACCGGCTCTGGAGGGAGGCGGCGGCGCGGACGATCCCGATCGAGGTGATGATCGAGCTGACGCACCACTGCAACCTCCGGTGCGGGCACTGCTACATCCCCGACTTCGGCAGTCCCGACCGCCTCTCGGCCGCCCGCCTGCTCGCGCTGCTCGACGAGCTGGCGGCGATGGGCACGCTGGTGGTGGCGCTCTCGGGCGGCGAGCCGCTCCTCCGCCCCGACTGGCTCGAAATCGCCCGCCGGGCGCGCGCGCTCGACTTCGACCTCCACCTCTTCACCAACGGCACGCGGGTGGACACGGCGGCGGCCGCGGCGCTCGCCGGCCTCGACGCCACGGTGCACGTCTCGTTCTACACCCTCGACGCGGCCGTCTTCGACGCTTTCGTCCGCCGTCAGGGCACCTTCTCGCGGGTCGTCGCCGGCATCGGTCACCTGCGCTCCGCCGGGGTGCGGACGCTCCTCAAGGTGCCGCTGATGACCTTCAACTACCGGGAGGCGCGGGCGATCACCGCCTGGGGAGAGGCGCGCGGCTGCGAGGTGCGGATCTCGCCGACGATCACCGCCCGGAAGGATGGCGATCCCGCCCCCCTCGCCCTGCGGGTGCCGCAGGCGGAACTGGCGCGCGAGCTCGGCGGGTCGGTGCTCGGCTGCTTCGACCGCGAGCGGAGGCTCGATCCGGAGGCGCCGCTCTGCGCCGCCGCGACCCGCTACGCCTGCATCACCGCGGCGGGGGAGGTGATGGCCTGCAGCATCCTGCCCGGCGCCGACGGCGACGTGCGGGAGCGGCCGTTCCGGGAGGTCTGGGAGGGCTCGCACTGGCTGCGGCGGGTCCGCTCCCTCCGCCGCCGCGACCTGAACGGCTGCGCGGGCTGCGCGCGCTACGACTACTGCGGCCGCTGCCCCGCCCAGGCGCTGGTCGAGGACGGCGACCTCGCCGGGCCGGCGCGGGAGGCGTGCGCGCGGGCGGAGATCGTCGAACGGGCCGCCGGAGCGGGGGAACGGGTGGGCATCGAGGACGGCGAGCTCGTGCCGGCGGCCGGGGCGCTCGCCTGAGCTGGCGGCCGCGGCCGTCTCGTGGCATGCTCTGGCCCCGGCGCTGAAACGTCCCCGCCGGTCCTCTCCACGATCATGCCGAGATTTCCCGATTCCGCTTCGCATCTGCACGCCATCCCGGCGGCGGCCTACTCCGCGTTCGCGGGGCGGCTGGCGCGTCATCCGGGGGAGACCTACCCCCTCCACGTCGGCGACACCTGGATGGAGCCGGCCGAACGGTGCCGGATGGAGGACCTCACGGTCGCCGCGCACCCGGGAATGCACCGGTACGCCCCGGTGCAGGGCCTGCCGGCGCTCGTGGACGCCGTCCTCGAGCGCGAGCGGGGGCTGACCGGCCTCCCGCTCGAGCGCGAGCAGGTGCTCATCACCGCCGGCGCCACCGGCGGCCTCGCCGCGGTGATCGGGGCGCTCGTCGAGCCCGGGGACGAGGTGCTGATCCTCGCGCCGTACTGGCCGCTGATCGAGGGGATCGTGCGCGCCTTCCACGGCCGGCCGGTCGCGGTGCCGGTGCTCGCCGGCGAGGCCGGCTCGGCGGCGGAGGCGGTGGCAGCGGCGGCGCGGGGGCTGAGCCGGCGCACCGTGGCGCTCTACCTCTCGTCCCCGAACAACCCCTCGGGCCGGCTCCTGCCGCGCGACTGGATCGAGGCGCTCGTCGCCTGGGCGGGCGAACACGGCCTCTGGGTGATCACCGACGAGGCGTACGACCGGTTCGTCTACGCGGGCGAGCACGTGCCGGCGCTGCCGCTCGCGCCGGAGCGGACCTTCCTCGCGCAGACCTTCTCGAAGGGGTACGGGATGGCCGGCAACCGGTGCGGCTACATCGTCGGCCCGCGGGAGGTGATGACGGAGGTCCGCAAGGTCTCGACCCACGCCTTCTACGCGGCGCCGACCGCGGCGCAGCTGGCGGCGGCGCGCGCCCTCGCCGGCCCGGGCGAGGCCTGGGCCGCCACGGCCCGCGAGCTCTACGGCGCGACCGCCCGGCGCGCCGCGGCGCGCCTCGGGCTGCCGGCGCCGGAGGGCTCGACCTTCCTCTTCTTCGACGTCGCCCCCGCGCTCGACGAGCGCGGTCTCGCGGGGCTGCTCGAGCGCGCCGCCGATCGCGGCCTGCTGGTGGCGCCGGGGGCGAGCTTCGGCCCGTACCCGACCTGGGTGCGCCTCTGCTACACCTCGGTCGAGCCGGAGCGCGCGCTGCGCGGCGTCGAGATCCTGGCCGGCCTGCTCGGACGATGACGCGCCGCACCCGGAAGCAGGCGAGCCGGGCGGAAGGGCGGGCCGGGAGCACCCCGGCGCTCCGGAGCCGGAGCGAGCGCGAGGCCGTCCTCACGCGCTTCCGGCAGGCGGTCGCGAGGATGGCGCAGGGGCAGTTCGACGCCGAGCTGCCCGAGGAGGGCGCCGGGGGCGAGCTCGACGCGCTCGGCCAGGCCCTCACCGAGCTGGGCCGGTCGCTCACCCGGCGGTTCGACGAGCTGGAGCGGCTCAACGAGCTGACCGAACGCCTCCACGCGACGGTGCGGTTCGAGGAGGCGCTCGACTTCCTCTTCGAGGCGCTGCGCCCGCTGATCCCGTTCGACCGGATGGGCTGCGCGCTCGTGCGCGGCGGCGGCGCGGAGCGGTACCGCGTCGAAGCCGCCTGGGCCCGCACGCTGGGGACGGTGGTGAAGATCGGACGGGGGTATTCGGCGGAGCTCGCGGGCAGCAGCCTCGAACGGCTCCTCGCGACCGGCGAGCCCCGCATCCTCGAAGACCTCGAGGAGTACCTGCGCACGCATCCGGAGTCGGCCTCGACCCGCGACATGATCGAGGAAGGGGTCCGCTCGAGCCTGACCTGCCCGCTGCGCTCCCGGGGGCGGGCGCTCGGCTTCCTCTTCTTCTCGAGCTTCCGGCCGTACGCCTACAAGCGCCGGCACATCGCGTTCTGCCTCTTCATCGCCGGTCACGTCTCGACGCTGATCGAGAAGGCCGAGCTCTACGAGCAGCTGATGGCGGCCCGGGCCGAGCTCGAGGAGGCCAACGCCCGCCTCGCCCGGCTGGCGAGCGTGGATGCGCTCACCGGCATCGCCAACCGGCGGGGCTTCGATCGGCAGCTCCGGCAGGCCTGGCGGCTCGCCCAGCGCAAGCGGCTGCCGGTGGCGCTGCTCATGATGGACCTCGATGGCCTCAAGCCGCTCAACGACCGGCAGGGGCACCTCGCCGGCGACGCGTGGCTGCGGCGGGTGGCGGAGGTTCTCGAGAACGCCCTGCTGCGCCACTCGGACTTCGCGGCCCGCTACGGCGGCGACGAGTTCGCGATCCTCCTGCCGGGCACCGACCGGGAGGGCGCCGCAGCGGTCGCCGACCGCCTCCGCCGGGAGATCGCGGCCGCCGCCTCCGCGAACGGCATCGAAGGCGGCACGGTGAGCATCGGGGTCGCGGCGTACCAGCCCCGGCGGGAGGATCGCGCCGAGACCCTGATCGCGGCGGCGGACGCGGCGCTCTACGCCGCGAAGGCGGCGGGGGGCAACCGCTGGATCGCGAACGACCCGCTTCTCGACCGGGTTCCGGACGTCGCCGACTGAACCGGGCGACTCCGGCTCAGACCATCGCGTCGGAGGCGATCTCCGGGTGGGCCCGGACGAAGGCGACGAGGTTGCCGAGATAGGAGGCGAGCGGCGGCACCTCGATCCCCGTGCCGGCGAGATCGGTTCGGGTGTGGGTCGTCGCGTAGTAGGTCGGGTGGACGAAGTAGTCGATCGCACTCGCCGGGATCCGCATCAGGGCATAGACCCCGGGCAGGTGGTCGATCGCGGCCTTCGCCAGCCCGAGCGGCAACGGCAGGCGCAGCATCACGCGGTGCGTCGCCCTGCCGAGCGCGTCGAGCAGCTCGTCGATCGTGAGCGGCTCGGGGTCGGCGAGCTGATAGACCCGTCCGCTCGCGACCGGCGCGGTCGAGAGGTGGGCGATCGCGTCGATCACGAACTCCCGCGGCACCACGTTGAGCCGGGTGCGGCGGCTGTCGCCGATCACCGGCATCAGGGCGAGCCCGGGCTGGCGTAGCAGCCAGCGGATCACGTAGTAGGGGCCGTCGTACTTCTGGGTGGCGCCGGTGCGGCTGTCGCCGACCACGATCGCCGGCCGGTAGATCGTCGCCGGCAGCCCGCGCCGCATCCGCTCCTGCACCTCGACCTCGGCGAGGTACTTCGTCTCCTCGTAGAAGTTGTTGAACGTCTGCCCCTTGACCAGGTCCTCCTCGGCGAAGATGCCGGGGTAGCGGCCGGAGACGTAGCAGGTCGAGACGTACTGGAGCCGGTCGAAACGGGTGCAGCGCCCCGCGAAATCGAGGATCTGGCGGGTGCCCTGGACGTTGACCTTCATCGCCAGCTCCCGCTTCACCGAGAGGTCGTAGACCGCGGCGAGATGGAAGATCTCGCTCACCTCGCCGGCGAGGCGGGTGTACTGATCGACCGGCAGGCCGAGGCTCGGCTGGGTGATGTCCCCCTCGACGAGGGAGATCCGGTCCGCGAAGCGCGGTTCGGCGGCGGCGATCTCCGCGGCCCGCTTCTGGGCGAGCGGCGCGAACTTCGGTTGCACGAGGCAGACCACCTCGTGGGCGTCGCTCCGCGCGAGGACGCGCGGCACGAGCTCGGAGCCGAGGAAGCCCGGAAAGCCGGTGAAGAAGACCTTGGCCATGACATCCCCCTCTCTCGGCCCGGGCTCCTCAGCGCAGCCCGGGAACCCGGTTCAGCACCCTGAGCGCCTGGCTCATGGCGCGACTGAACAGCTCGTCGGCGACCCCCGGCGGCGCGCCGATCGGCAGGCCGCGCTGCACCGCCACCGTCTGCGCCTCGGTGAACTTGAGCATCCCCTCGACGCCATGGCGCCGGCCGAGCCCGGAGTCCTTGAAGCCGCCCATCGGCGAATCCACGGAGGCCCAGGCGGCGGCGTACGCCTCGTTGACGTTCACGGTGCCGCATTCGAGGCGCGTCGCAACCCGCATCGCGAGGTCGAGGTCGGCGGTCCAGATGCTGGCGTTGAGGCCGTACTGGCTCGCGTTGGCACGCTCGATGGCGTCGTGGAGCGAGGCGTACGGGTAGAGCGAGACCACCGGCCCGAAGGTCTCCTCGGCGTAGAGCGCCATCGCCGGGGTGACGCCGGTGAGGATCGTCGGTTCGTAGTAGAAGGGCGCGAGGTCGGGCCGGGCGCGGCCGCCGCAGCGGACCTCGGCCCCCTCGGCCACCGCGTCGCGCACGTGGGCGTCGACCTTCGCGAGCTGGTCGGCCGAGGCGAGCCCGCCCATGTCGCTCTCGTAGTCGAGCGAGACGCCGAGCCGCAGGCCGCGGGTGCGGCAGACGAAGCGGTCGGTAAACTGCCGGAAGAGCTCGTCGTGGACGTAGATCCGCTCGATCGAGATGCAGAGCTGGCCGGAGTTGCTGAACGCCCCGCGCACCGCCCCCTCCACCGCGGCGTCGAGATCGGCGTCGGGGAGGACGAGCATCGGGTTCTTGCCGCCGAGCTCGAGCGAGCAGCCGAGGAGCCGCTCGCCGGCCTGGCGGGCGACCCGGCGGCCGGTGGCGGTCGAGCCGGTGAAGCTCAGGTAGTCGCAGGCGGCCACCAGCGCCGGGCCGAGCTCGCTGCCGGCGCCCGTGACCATCTGCACGAGCCCTGCGGGCAGACCCGCCTCCGCGAGCAGGGCGAACGCCCAGAGCGCGGTGAACGGCGTCTGGCGGTCGGGCTTGACGAGCACCGCGTTGCCGGCGAGCAGCGCCGGGATCGCATCGGAGACGGAGAGCGAGAGCGGGTAGTTCCACGGCGCGATCAGCCCGACGACTCCCTTGGGGTGGCGGTACTCCCAGGCGGTCGTGAGCCCGGGGAGCGCTCCCTTGCGCCGCCGGGGGGCGAGGATCTCCTCGCCGTGGTGCGCGTAATGGCGCGCCACGATCGCGGCGTCGGCGACCTCCTCGAAGGCGTGCTTGCGCGCCTTGGCGGTCTCGAGCTGGATGATGTCGAGGATCTCGTCCTGCCGCTCGAGCAGGAGATCGTGGAAGCGGAGGAACGGCTCGGCGCGCTCTGCCCACGCGCGGCGGGACCAGTCCTCCTGGACGATCCGGGCCGCTGCTGCCGCCCGGCCGACATCGTCGATCCCGCAGCGCGGGACGGCGCCAAGGGGGGAGCCGTCGAGCGGCGAGACGACGGGATCGGGCGGCTCGGAGCCGCTGCTGATGGCGACCCGGCCCGCGAGCGCCGCGAGGCGTTCGGCCAGGCCATCGGGACGGAGGCGAGGGTGGGGGGCCACGGGGGGTGCACCGGGCCCGGCGGCGTTGGCCAGCGGGTCGGTCATGCCCTTCAGGATCGCATGCCCGGCGGGGGGACGTCAAACTGCGGCATCGGAACGCCGCAATGCGGCAATCGGGGCGCGAACCTCAGAAAGGTGCGGTTTCGCGCCCCCAGAACAGGCCGGCGACGTAGCCGAGCAGCGGGGTGCCGGCGAGCGCGCGGACGGCGGCGGTGGCGTTATCGCCGAACTGGTGGGCGAGGAAGTAGCCGAGCATCAGCGGGGCGAGCAGGAAGGCGAAGTTGCAGGCCCGCCGGGCCCGCTCGGCCTCCTTGTGCGCCCACTCCCGCTCGGGGCCGGTGCGCAGAGGATCCTCGACCGCGGCCCAGCGGGCTTGCTCGATCTCGCGGATCCGCCGCCGGGCGAGCCGGGCGGCGAGCCAGCCGAGGAGGACGACGAGCGCCTGCAGCGGCCAGCCCCAGGCCGCCGGGAGCGGGGGCAGCACCGGCCGCCCGAGGCTGCCGGCGAAGCCGAGCAGGCCGAGCGCGATCGCCGCCCAGATGGCCAGCCGTTCGCTGCGTTCGCTCCCCGACACGGAGCCGAGCCTAGCGCAGCGCCACGGCGAGGGGGGAGCGCCCGGCGCGGCTTCGTCACCTCGCTTCGCGAGGGAGTCGTCCCGGCCGTCGGGCCGGGTTGGCTATACTTTCCCGGCCCAGACACCACCCTCCCACCGCGCCTGCCGTCCGGCAGGCACGGCCCAGAAAGGAGCGTTCCATGAACCGTTTCGTGCTCGTCTGCCTGGCCACGCTGCTGCTGTTCAGTACCGCCTGCGTGAAGAAGAGTGAATACGACGCGCTCGCCGCCGACCTCGCGGCGGCGCAGCAGGAGCTCGCCTCGGTCCGCGCCACGCTGACCCAGAAGGAGGCCGACCTCGCCGCCTGCAACACCCAGTGGCAGGAGGCGATGAAGGCGTTCGGCGGCGAGCACGCGCGCACCCAGGACGTGATCGCCGGGGTCAAGGAGTGGAAGCTCCAGGTCGAGGAGAAGCTGCCCGCGCAGGTGCGGGCCGAGGTCGAGGCGCAGCTCAACAAGCTCGTGCGGCAGCTCGAGGCCGGCTTCGGCGCCCTCGCCACCGAGAACGCGCGGATGGCCGCGGCGCTCGAAAAGCAGCAGGACACGCTCGCCACCGTCGCGAGCGACGTCAGCGGAGCCCGCGAGGATCTGATCGCCGAGGTGACCGCCCTGCGCACCCAGCGCGAGGCGGTGGGCGAGCAGGTCGGCGAGGCGATCTCGCTCGTGCAGGAGTGGGATCAGAACCGGGTGCTGTGCAAGGACTGCCCGGACAAGCTGCGCCTGAACAAGAAGGAGATCGAGGCGATCACGGCGCTGCACGCCGAGCTCGTGCAGCGGCTCGCCGCCCTGAAGTAGGGGCGGTTCGCGGGGGCGTCAGTCCCCGAAGGAGATCCCGAGATCGCGGGCGGTGAGGACGGTGTCCGCGTCGAGCGGCACCGTCTTCATCCGCCGGGTCGCCTCCACGAGCGGGACGTGGTGGACGGTTGGCGGATCGAGCGCCACCATGACCCCGCTCTCCCCCTGATCGAGCGCCCGCACCGCCGCGGCACCGAAGCGCAGGGCGAGGAGCCGGTCGTAGGGCGTCGGGGTGCCGCCGCGCTGGAGGTGTCCGAGCACCACCGTCCGGACCTCGCGGCCGGTGCGTTCGGCGATCTCCGCCGCCACCCGCTCGCCGGCGCCGCCGAGCCGCTCGGCCTGTCCCGGCTGCGCCGCGGCACGGCGGGCGAGATCGCCGCCCACCGGCCGCGCCCCTTCGGCCACCACCACGAGCGCGTATCGCTTGCCGTGCGCCTCGACCTCGCGGATCTTCGTCACCACCCGCTCGAGGTCGTAGGGGATCTCGGGGATCAGGATCGCGTCGGCCGAGCCGGCGATCCCCGCGCTCAGCGCGATCCAGCCCGCATATCGGCCCATCACCTCGACCACCATGACCCGGCCGTGGGCGGCGGCGGTGGAGTGGAGGCGGTCGATCGCCTCGGTGGCGAACTCGACCGCGGTCTCGAAGCCGAAGGTCGCCACCGTGCGGTCGAGGTCGTTGTCGATCGTCTTCGGCACGCCGACCACCCGCAGCCCCTTCTCGGCGAGGACGTTGGCGATCTCGAGCGAGCCGTCGCCGCCGACGGCGATCAGGGCCTCGATGCCGTGGAGCGCGAAGAGGCGGACGAGCTCGTCGCTCCGGTCGACCTCCTCCCAGCTGCCGTCGGGCCGGCGGACGGGGAAGCGGAGCGGGTTGCCGCGGTTCGTGGTGCCGAGGATCGTGCCGCCGAGGGCGGTGATCCCCGCGACCGATTCGGCGGTGAGCGGAACGAGGCCGCCGCCGACGTACTCCTCGGGCAGGAGCAGGCCGTTGTAGCCGTCACGGATCCCGTAGCAGCGCCAGTCACGACGCAGGGCGGTGAGGGTAGCGGCGCGGATCACCGCGTTGAGCCCGGGGGCGTCGCCGCCGCCGGTGTTGATCGCGATCTTCATCCCGTACCGATCGTTCCCTGCCACGTGCACCTCCCCTTCGTGGCGCCGGATTATGACATCCCCGGCCGCCGGTGCCGGGCGATCTCGGCTAGGCTCGGCTCGCTCGCCGGGGGCGCCGCGAAACCTTGCCCTGGCGCGGTCGTATCTCGGAAGGGCCTCGGCCCCGCAGCGAAAGGAACGCCATGCAGCGGAAGGGACTCTGGATCACGTTGGGAGTGGTGGGGCTGGCGGCGATCGTGGGCGGCAGCATCTTCGCCCAGCGCCAGCCGAAGGCGACGCCGGTGCAGCTGGCCGAGGTCGGACGGGAGGATCTCCAGGCCCGGGTGACCGCCAACGGCAAGGTGCAGGCGCAGCGGAAGGTCGACATCTCCGCGACCATCCCCGGACAGATCGTCCAGCTCGCGGTGCGCGAGGGGGACGAGGTGACCAAGGGGCAGTTCCTCCTCCAGATCGACGCCACGAATCCGCGGGCGGCGGCGCGGTCGAGCGCCTTCTCGATGGAGGCGCTGCGCAAGGATCTCGACTCGGCGCGCCACCAGCGCGAGCAGGCCCGCCTTGACGCGGAGCGGGCGGAGCGGAACTTCGCCGCCGGGATCGTGCCGCAGGCCGAGGTCGACCGGACCCGGACGATGGCCGCCACCGCCGAGGCGACGGTGCTCGCCGCCGAGCGGCGGGTCGAGCAGGCGCGCGCCACGCTCGAAGGGGCCGAGGACACGCTCGCCAAGACCACCGTGCGCTCGCCGATGGACGGGATCGTCACCGCCCGCCGGGTGGAGGAGGGGGAGGTGGCGGTGATCGGGGTGCAGAACAGCCCCGGCACCGTGCTGCTGACGATCTCCGACATGTCGGTCGTCGAGTCGGAGATGGAGGTCGACGAGACCTCGATCCCGTCGGTCGCCGTCGGCCAGGAGGCGGACGTGCGGATCGACGCCTATCCGAACAAGACGTTCCGGGGAACGGTCACCGAGGTCGGCAGCTCGCCGCTCCTCGCCTCCGCGGCCCAGGCCGACGCGATCAAGTTCAAGGTGAAGGTCCGGATCGAGGATCCGCCCGAAGGGATCCGCCCCGGGCTGTCGGTGCAGGCCGACATCCGCACCGATTTCCGGCCGCAGGCGCTGACGATCCCGATCCAGGCGCTCGTGCTGCGGGAGAAGGAGCGGCCCGAAGGGGAGGCCCCTGTCCATGGCGCGGACCGCGACGAAGAGGGCGTCTGGCTGGTGGAGGGGACGAAGGAGCGCGGGACGGTGCGCTTCCAGCCGGTCAAGACCGGCATCCTCGGCGAGATGAACCTCGAGGTGCTCGAGGGGCTCACGGGCGGCGAGCGGATCGTCACCGGCCCGTTCCGGGCGCTGCGGAGCCTGAAGGAAGGGGATCCGGTGCGCGAGGAGAAGCCGGTGAAGGACGAGAACGAGAAGGCGCCGGCGCGAGGGTGAGATGGGATTCGGCGAGCTGGCGCGCGTAGCCCTGGCCTCGATCCGGGTGCACAAGCTGCGCAGCTTCCTGACGCTGCTCGGGGTGATCATCGGCGTCACGGCGATCGTCGGCGTGGCGGCGGTGATCAACGGCCTCGACCGGTACGTGCAGGAGAAGATCATCCTCCTCTCGCCGGACGTCTTCGTCGTCACGAAGTTCGGGATCATCAAGAGCCGTGAGGAGTTCTTCGAGGCGCTCAAACGGCCGAACCTCGACATCCGCGACTACGAGCTGCTCGAGGAGCGGCTCACCCGGGCGACGACCGTCGCCGCGACGCTCGAGACGCGGACGACGGTGCGCTCTCAGGGGAAACGGCTCGCCGGCGTCCAGGTCCAGGGGGGAACCCCCAACATCGGCTCGGTCTGGGATTTCGATCTCGATGGCGGCCGGCTCTCCACCGAAGCCGAGAACGCCGCCGCCGCCCGGGTAGCGGTGATCGGCTGGGACGTCCGCGACGAGCTCTTCCCCGGCGTCGATCCGATCGGCCGCGATCTGCTGGTCGGCGATCACCGCTTCCGGATCATCGGGGTCCTTGCCGAGCGGGGCAAGACCCTCGGGCAGAGCCAGGACAACGTCGTCTGGGTCCCGATCACCACCTTCCGCAAGAGCTGGGGGGCCCGGCGCTCGCTCTCCCTCCTCGTCAAGGCCCGGGGCGGGGTCCCCGGCCTCCCCACGGCGATGGACGAGGTCCGCGCGGTGCTGCGGGCCCGCCGGCACACCGACTTCCGCGCCCCCGATCCGTTCGGGATCGTGACCGCCGACAGCCTCCAGGATCTCTGGCGCCAGATCTCGACCGCCACCTTCCTGCTCACGCTCCTGATCTCCTCGGTCTCGCTCGGGGTGGGCGGCATCGTGATCATGAACATCATGCTGGTCGGCGTCGCCGAGCGCACCCGGGAGATCGGGCTGCGGCGGGCGCTCGGCGCCCGGCAGCGCGACATCCGCCGGCAGTTCCTGCTCGAGGCGGCGATGCTCGCCGGCGTCGGCGGGCTCATCGGCATCGCTCTCGGGGCGATCGCGGCGGTCGCCGTGAAGGGAGCGTTGAACTTTCCGGCCCGTCTCACTCCGGCATTGCTTTCAGCCGGTCTCGTGCTCGCGGTGATCGTGGGGATGCTCGCGGGCTATTTCCCGGCGCGCCGGGCCGCGGGGCTCGTGGTCGTCGACGCCCTGAGAGACGAGACATGAGCCAGTTCGCCGCCCGCTGGTGGGAGAACATCCGCTTCGCCTTCAACGCGATGCGGGCCCAGAAGCTGCGCAGCTTCCTGACCCTGATCGGAGTCATGGCCGGGGTCGCGACCGTCATCATGATGGTGAGCTTCGTGGTCGGCTTCGACCGGCGGATCGCCGAGGGGTTCGCCTCGTTCGGCACGAACCTGATCCAGTTCCAGAAGTTCGAGCCGCGCTTCACCGGCGGCCCGCCTCCCGAAGAGGAGCGCAACCGGCCGAACCTCACGCTCGCCGACGCCGAGGCGCTCAAACGGTTCTCGCGCCACGCCGCCGCGGTCTCTCCGGAGCGGTATTACAACGGCGCGGCCAAGGCCGGCAGCCGGGAGACGAACGACGTGACGGTCGTGGGCACGAACGCCGACTTCGCGGTGGCCAACGAGCGGTACGTGAACGACGGCCGGTTCCTCTCCGAGGCCGACGTGCGCAAGCACGCGCGCGTCTGCGTCATCGGCACCGACCTGGTCGACGCGCTCTTCCCGCTCCAGGATCCGATCGACCGCGAGGTCCTCGTCGCCGGCCGCGCCTACCGGGTGGTGGGGGTGTTCGAGAAGAAGGGCTCGGCCTTCGGCGGCAGCAACGACAACTACCTCGCGATCCCGATCAGCGCCTTCGACGAGCAGTTCCCGGAAGTGAAGTACCGCAGCGGCGAGGTGCTCTACATCAGCACCGTTCCCCGCAGCACCGCGGTCTACGACGCCCTCATCGAGGAGGGGACGGCGATCCTGCGGGCCCGGCGCGGCCTGCGGCCGGGGCAGCCGAACGACTTCGCGGTCACCACCACCGTAGGGCAGCTGAAGTCGTTCCGGCAGATCACCAGCGGCGTGGCGGCGGCGATGCTCGTGATCGCCGGCATCGCCCTCCTCGTCGGCGGCGTCGGGGTGATGAACATCATGCTCGTCAACGTCACCCAGCGTACCCGCGAGATCGGCCTGCGCAAGGCGCTCGGTGCCACCCGGCGCGACGTGGCGCAGCAGTTCCTGATGGAGGCGGTGACGCTCACCGGCTTCGGCGGCGCGCTCGGGATCGCCTTCGGCCTCGGGGCCGCCTTCCTGGTCCGCTTCACCCTCGACTTCCAGGCGGCCGCGCCGCTCTGGTCGATCCTCCTCGGCTTCGGCGT
Source organism: Acidobacteriota bacterium (assembly GCA_012521815.1). GTDB lineage: Bacteria > Acidobacteriota > Thermoanaerobaculia > Multivoradales > JAGPDF01 > JAAYLR01. Next base: position 10,808 of record JAAYLR010000042.1, on the reverse strand, counting down.
CTCGACCGCCGTCGGCCTCCTCTTCGGCATCTGGCCGGCGCTCAAGGCGGCCGGCCAGGATCCGATCGAAGCCCTCCGGTACGAATAGACGGACCGCCGCCCGCCGTCTCGGCACGCTGTCGGGGGGCTGAGAGGAGGGGATGGAGCCGATGGTCGGAGTCGAACCGACGACCTGCCGATTACGAATCGGCTGCTCTGCCTCTGAGCTACATCGGCGAATGCGGGGCGCGGGGAGCGCCCGGGCAGCGGGGGGATTCTAGAGCAGGGGGCCGGGCGGCGCAATCCGTCCGGAGCGGTTCAGGCGCTCGCGGCTTCGCTCTCCGGCTGGACCTCTTCGAGACGCACCTCGACCAGTTTCGAAACCCCGCGTTCCTCCATGGTGACGCCATAGAGGGTGCCGGCGATCTCCATCGTCAGCTTGTTGTGGGTGACGACGATGCACTGCGTCTCGCGGGCGAGCTGCCGCAGCATCCCGACGAAACGGAGGGTGTTGACGTCGTCGAGCGGGGCGTCCACCTCGTCGAGGATGCAGAGCGGCGAGGGCTTGGTGCGGAAGAGGGCGAAGAGGAGCGCGATGGCGGTCAGCGCCTTCTCGCCTCCCGAGAGGAGCATCAGGTTCTGGAGGCGCTTGCCCGGAGGGCGGGCGACGATCTCGATGCCGCTCTCGAGGAGGTCCTCCTCGTCGAGCAGCCGCATCTCCGCCTCGCCGCCGCGGAAGAGCTCGACGAAGGTCGCGGCGAAATGCCGGTTGACCTCGGCGAACGCCTGCGAGAAGCGGGTCACGGAGGTCTCGTTGATCTCCCGGATCGTGCGGCGCAGGCTCTCCATCGAGCTCGCCACGTCCGCCCGCTGCGCGCTCAGGAAGCGCTGGCGCTCCTCCTGCTCGGTGTACTCCTCGGCGGCGAGGACGTTGACCGGACCCATCGCCTCGAGCAGCGAGCGGAGGCGTTCGACCTCGGCCCCCAGCTCGGGGAGGTTGGGCGGGACCTCGCCCGGGATCTCGGGCAGCGGCTCCCGGAACTCCTCCCGGTAGCTCGCGTCGAGGTGGGCGAGATCGTGCTCGAGGCCGACGAGCGCGACGCGGACGCCCTCCACGGCGCTCCGCTCCTCTTCCCGCCGGGCGCGCAGCTGCGCGAGCTCCTGTTCGCGCCGCCGCAGCTCGGCGCGGGCGGAGTCGAGCGCCTCCTGGCCGGCCTGCAGGAGCTCCCCTTCCCGCTCCTGCCGGGCGACGGCGGCGGCGAGCTCCCGTTCGGCCGCGGCCGTGGCGGCGGCGAGCTCGGCGAGGCGGTTCTCGATCTCGGCGGCCTCCTGCCGCCAGCCGGTGCTCTGGGCTGCGAGGTCCCGCGCCTCCTCCCGGAGCCGGGAGGCCTCGAAGTCGAGGGAGCGGAGGCGTTCGCCGAGGACCTCGAGCTGTCCGCGCTGGCCGGCGCCGCTCGAACGCCGGTTTTCCCGCGTCTCGCGAGCCGCCGTGACCTCCTGCTGGGCGGCGTCGAAGGCCGCCTCCCGGACGGCGTGGGCGGCCGTGGCCTCGGCGAGCTCGCGGGAGAGCAGCTGGCACCGTTCCTCGATCCGCTGGCGGCTGGCCGCGAGCTCGGCGGCCTCGGCTGCCACCGCGGCGAGCGCCTCTTCGGACCGGCGCACCCGCACGGACGTCTCCTCGCGCCGGGCGCGGGCCACGGCGAGATCCTGGCGGACGGCCGCCAGCTCGTCGCGCTCCCGGCCGAGCGCCTGCGCCGCCGCGGAGCGGGCCGCGAGTCGCAGCTCGAGCTCGGCGGCGGCCGCCTGCCGCTCCGTTTCGAGCCGGGCGAGGAGCGCCTCGAGATCGGCGAGCTCGCTGGTGCGGGCGAGAAGGCCCGGCTGAGCGCCGTTGCCGAGCAGGCGCAGCAGGCCGGAGCTGGCCCAGAGGCGGTCGCGGGTGAGGAAGGCGATTCCGGGATGACGCCGCGCGAGCTCGACGGCGGCTTCGCGGTTCGCCACCAGGAAGGCGGGCGGCAGGCAGGCGGCGATCGGCGGCGGCAGGCCGACCGCGTCGGCGAGCGGGCCAAGGATCGCCGGATCGGCGGGAGGCGGCGGGCTCGCCGGGGTCTCCGGAGCCGCCGGCTGGAGCACGATGGCGCCGTTGTCGCCGGTCGCCGCGAGCGCCTCGGCCACCGCGAGCGGATCGGCCCCGGGCGGCAGGAGCACGGCGTCGACGAGCTCGCCGAGGTAGCGGTCGAGGCTCCGCTCCCAACCCCGCCGCCGCGACTGCAGGTGGTCGCCCAGGAAGCCGGCCTCGCCGACTCCGGCGGCCGCGAGGCGGTCGGTGAGCTCCTGCCGTCCCGCCGCCTCGGCGGCGGCGAGCTCGCCGAGGAAACGCTGCCGCTCCCGGCGGGCGGCGAGATCGGTCTCGAAGCCGCGCAGCCGTTCGGTCACCGCGGCCTCCAGCGCCAGCGCCTCGGCGACCGAGCCTTCGGCGCGGGAGAGCGCGAGCTCGCCCTCCCGGGCGCGCGCCTCCAGCGCGTCGAGGCGGGTGGCGGCGGCCGTGGCCTCCGCCCGCGCCTCGCTCCGGTCCCGCTCCCGGGCCTCCTGTTCCGCGCCGAGGTGGCGGAGCCGGAGGTCGGCCTTCTCGATCTCGATCTGCTCGCGATGGGAGCGGCTGCGCAGCGTGTCGAGGCCGCCGAGCGAGACGAGCAGCTCCTCGCGGCGGCTCTCGAGCTGGCGTTCGGCGAGCGCCGCGGTCTGCCGGGCGGTGGCGAGCGCCTGCTCCTCGTCGGCGACGGCGGCGGCCGCCCGCGCGACGAGGTCGGCGAGCTCCGCGCGCTGGGTGGCGAGCTCGGCGAGCCGCCGCTCGCGGTTGGCGATCTCGCCATCGCGCCGCTGGGCCTGTTCGGCGCCGGCCCGGGCGCGAGCGCGCAGGTCGTCGCCGGTGCGCAGCGCCCCGCGCAGGAACTCCTGCCGCCCTTCGATGGTGCCGACGAGCGCCGCCTGCTGCCGCGCCTCCTCGGCGAGGGCCGTGGCCTGCCGCTCGACCTCCTCGCGCCGGGCCGCGAGCGCGGCCTCCTCGCGGGCGACCTCGGCCGTCGAGGCCGCCTCGGCCGCCACCGCGGCGTCGAGGCCGTGGCGCTGGCCGGCGAGGCTGCCGGCGAGCTCGGCGTGCCGACCGAGCAGCAGCTCGCGCTGGCGGGTGCGCAGCTCGGCGCGCCGCTCCTCGTAGCGGCGCGCCGCCGCTGCCTGCCGCTTGAGCACCCGGAGGTTGCGTTCCACCTCGGCGAGGATGTCGTCGAGGCGCATCAGGTTGCCCGTCGCCTCCTGGAGCTTCAGCTCGGCCTGATGCTTGCGTACCTTGTACCGGGTGATGCCGGCGGCCTCCTCGATCAGGCGGCGCCGCTCCTGCGGCTTGCCCGAGAGGATCATCCCGATCCGCCCCTGTTCGATCACGGAGTAGGCCCGGATCCCGAGGCCGGTGTCCATGAACAGGTCCTTCACGTCGCGCAGGCGCACGACCCGGCCGTTGATCCGGTACTGGCTCTCGCCCGAGCGGAAGACGCGGCGGGAGATCGTCAGCCGTCCCTCCTCGGCCCGCTCGAAGGAGGGGTCGCAGGCGAAGGTGACGGTCACCTCGGCCATGCCGAGCGGATGGCGCTGCTCGGTGCCGTTGAAGATGACGTCCTCCATCGTGTCGCCGCGCACCGACTTGGCGCTCTGCTCGCCGAGGACCCAGGTGAGCGCTTCGGTGAGGTTGCTCTTGCCGCAGCCGTTCGGGCCGACGATCGCCGTCACCCCGCCGGCGAACCGCACGGTGGCTGGATCGACGAACGACTTGAACCCCGACAGCTCCAGACTCTGCAGCTTGAGCATGACGACCTCGGCCGGCGAAACTACCAGAGGAGGGGTGTGCCCCACAAGAGCTTGTGGCGGTGCGCGGCGGCGCCGCCAGATCTGGGGGTCGCCGGCCTACCGGGAGGGGTCGGACGGGGCGAAGAACGCCCGGAGATAGAAGCCGGCCCAGAGGAGGAACGGCCAGGCGAACTTCAGGGGCAGGTCGAAGACGTGCTTGGCCATCCCCCAGGTCTCCCGCGCCGCCGCCCCGTACTGGGCGAGGCTCCAGCTCGCGAGCTGGGTGGCGTAGACGAACTTCACGAAGAGGAAGAGGGAGACGATGTGGAAGCAGACCGTGGCGAGCGCCGCCCACCCGAGGTTGCCGAGCCGCCGCCGGAAGGTGACCCCGGGGACCGCCAGGAAGAAGGTCCCGAGCATCAGCCAGTTGAAATGGATGTCGCTGACCCGGATCCGGTAGAGGTAGCCGCGCGCAGCCGAGAGGTCGGCCCGGGTGACGACGGCGAAATGCCGGTCGCTGAGGGTCAGACCGGTTGCCGCCGGCGACTCCGTGAGGCGGAGGAGCCGCTCGGCGCTGACGGTGAGGAAGCGGTTGTAGTACGGCGTGAGCAGGATCCAGACGAGGGTGACGGGCACCGCCCAGAGCAGCAGGTTGCGCAGGAAGCGGCTGGCCCAGGAGCGTTCGGCGCGCTCGCCGTCACGGCTCTTCATGACGCGGCTTGCGCCCGCGGCACGATGCGCTGCGCCCAGTAGATCCAGAGCACCACGCTGGAGAGGATGACGATCGTCTGCCAGATCACCGTGTGCGAGCTGTCGAAGAGCGAGGGGAGGTAGGCGCCGGTCAGGAAGAGGGCCACCACCCGCACGAGGTTGACGATCTGGATCGCCACCATGCCGAGCAGGAAGCCCCGGATGCGGGTGCGCCAGGCGGCGGGGAAGGCGAGCACCGCGGCGCCGTAGATCAGCATCGCTTCGACGCCGTTGCAGCCGTTGCGGATGTTCACCGCGAAGCGCTGGTTGCGGATGATGGTGCCCGACATCTCCGTCCCCTGTCCGATCGCCGCGAGCACGAAGCCGCTCGCCTTCGCGACACCGGCGGTGAACGGCTCGATGACGTGGTCGTTGACGGGCTTGAAGGCGATCACGGTGAAGCTGCCCAGCAGCAGGGCGAGGAAGAGCGCCAGGAACTTGATCTCCTGGCGGTGGGCGCGCCAGCCCGTGGCGGGCGGCGTGGAGGTCGGGTCGGTCATCGCGGTCTCGGGGTTCGGGTCCGGGTCAACCCGCCGGCACCGGCGCCGGCGGAAGCGAACAGTCTATCAACCTTCGGCCGTTTGACACCCCTTCCGGGGCGTCGCTATCCTGCCGCCCGTTCGACGGGGGCCCCCTTGCAACTGATTCCGAAGGTGACGATTCTCGACGGCGCCCAGATGCGCCGTGTCGTCCGCCGGATGGCGGGCGAGATCCTCGAACACACCGGAGGCAGCGCCGATCTGATCCTGGTCGGGATCCGCACCCGCGGGGTGCCCCTGGCCGAAGCGCTGGCGCGCGAGCTCGAGCAGATGGAGGGGCGCCAGGTGCCGATCGGCAGCCTCGACATCACCCTCTACCGCGACGATCTCTCGACGATCGGGCCGCACCCGGTGGTCCGGTCGAGCCATATCCCGGGACCGGTGGACGGGCGGGTGCTGGTGCTCTGCGACGACGTGCTCTACACCGGACGCACGGTGCGGGCGGCGCTCGACGCGCTGCGCGACTACGGCCGGCCCCGGCGGGTGGAGCTGGCGGTGCTCATCGACCGCGGCCACCGGGAGCTCCCGGTCCAGGCGGACATCGTCGGGCGGCGGGTTCCGACCTCGACCCAGGAGGAGATCCGGGTGAGCTTCGAGGCCACCGACGGCGTGGACAAGGTCGAGATCCTCGGCCGCGAGGAGCCGGCATGAACGCCGAGAGCTGGCACCGGAAGGACCTGCTCGGGATCGCCGACCTCTCGCCGGAGGAGATCCGGCTGATCCTCGACACCGCCGAGTCGTTCCGGGAGGTGGCGGAGCGGCCGATCAAGAAGGTGCCGACGCTGCGCGGCAAGACGGTGATCAACCTCTTCTTCGAATCGTCGACCCGCACCCGGTCGAGCTTCGAGATCGCCGAGAAGCGGCTCTCGGCCGACAACATGAACTTCTCGACCAGCGGCTCGGCGCTCGAGAAGGGGGAGTCGCTCGTCGACACCGCGCTCAACCTCGAGGCGATGAGCCCCGACCTGGTGGTGATCCGCCACCGGGCGCCCGGGGTGCCGCACCTGCTGGCGGCGCGTCTGCGTTCGGGCGTGATCAACGCGGGCGACGGCGCGCACGAGCACCCCACCCAGGCGCTGCTCGACGCCTTCACGATCCGGCGGCACAAGGGGCGGCTCGACGGGCTCACGGTGACGATCGTGGGCGACATCGAGCACAGCCGGGTGGTGCGGTCGAACATCCACCTGCTCACCAAGATGGGCTCGCGGGTGCGGGTGGCCGGCCCGCGCACGATGCTGCCGCCGGCGCTCGAAGCGCTCGGGGTCGAGGTCCACACCGAGCTCGAGCCGGCGATCGCCGGCGCCGACGTGGTGATGATGCTGCGCATCCAGCTCGAGCGGATGAACCGGAAGCTCTTCCCGAGCTCGCGGGAGTACTTCCAGCGCTTCGCCCTCACCCGGGAGCGGCTCGGCGCGGCGCGCGAAGACGCCATCGTCATGCACCCCGGGCCGATGAACCGCGGCGTGGAGATCGCCAGCGACGTCGCCGACGGGCCGCAGTCGGTGATCCTCGAGCAGGTCGCGGCCGGGGTGGCGGTGCGCATGGCGGTGCTCTACCTGCTCTCCGGGGTACGGGAGGAAGAGGGATGAAGCTGCTGGTACGGGGCGGGCGGCTGGTCGATCCTGCCGCCGGCCGGGATGGCCGGTTCGACGTCCTGATCGAAGGGGGCGTCGTGGCTTCGGTGGCCGCGGAGATCGCGCCGCCGGCGGGTTGCGAGGTGGTAGACGCCACCGGGCTGGTGGTCACCCCGGGGCTGATCGACATGCACGTGCACCTGCGCGAGCCCGGACACGAGTACAAGGAGACGATCCGGACCGGGACCGCGGCCGCGGCGGCCGGCGGCTTCACCTCCGTGGCGTGCATGGCCAACACCGCGCCGGTGAACGACGAGCGCGCGGTGACCGAGTTCATCGTCACCGAGGCCGCCCGCCACGGCTTCGCGCGGGTGCATCCGGTCGGCGCGATCAGCAAGGGGATGGCCGGCGAGGAGCTGACGGAGATGGGGGAGATGGCCGCCGCCGGCGCCGTCGCCTTCTCCGACGACGGCCGTCCGGTGGTCGACACCGAGCTGATGCGCCGGGCGCTCCTCTACGCCCAGCACTTCGGCCGGCCGATCCTCCAGCACGCCCAGGATCTCTTCCTTTCGGGCAACGGGGTGATGCACGAGGGGGAGTGGTCGACCCGGCTCGGGCTGCCCGGGATCCCGGGGCTCGCCGAGGAGGTGATGGTCGCCCGCGACCTGCTCCTGCTCGCCGAGACCGGCGGCCGGTACCACGTCATGCACCTCTCGACCGCGCGCTGTCTCGAGCTGGTCCGTGAGGGCAAGCGCCGCGGGCTCGGCGTGACCTGCGAGGTGACGCCCCATCATCTGCTCCTCACCGACCAGGCGGTGGCGGACACCACGTTCTCGACGAACGTGAAGATGAACCCGCCGCTCCGCTCCGAAGCCGACCGGCAGGCGCTCCTCGCCGGGCTCGCCGACGGCACCGTGGACGCGCTCGCGAGCGACCACGCGCCGCACCATGCCGACGAGAAGGACGTGGAGTTCAGCGCCGCGCCGTTCGGCATCGTCGGGCTCGAGACGATGGTGAGCCTGGGGCTCGACCGGCTGGTCCGGCCGGGGGTGATCGGTCTCGGCCGGTTCGTCGAGCTGCTCACCGCGGGGCCGGCCCGGATCCTCGGGCTCGAGACCGGCACCCTCGCTCCCGGGCGGCCGGGCGATCTCACGCTGCTCGCTCTCGACCGCGAGGTCACGGTCGATCCGGCGACCTTCCGGAGCAAGGGGCGCAACACGCCGTTCGCCGGCTGGAAGCTGCGGGGGGCGCCGGTGGGTACGATCCTGGGTGGCGTGCCCGTCCGCCTGCCCTGAGACCGGATGCCGTACGTCGAGCTGCTCGCCGCCGCCACCGCCGCCGCCGAAGCCGGAGCGGCGGTGCTGCGGCATCATTTCCGCCGCGCCGGTCTCCTGGTGGAAGAGAAGGCGAAGAACGACTACGTGACCGAGGCGGACCGCGAGAGCGAGCGGACGGTGACCAGCGAGCTGCGCAGCCGTTTCCCGGATCACCGGATCGTCGGCGAGGAGGGCGGCTCCAGCGGCGGACGGGGCGCGGCGGGCGAGCTGACCTGGCTCATCGATCCGCTCGACGGCACCACGAACTTCGTGCAGGGGCTGCCGATCTTCGCGGTCTCGATCGCCTGCCTCGAAGGGAACCGGCCGGTGGCCGGCGTGATCCTCGACCCGGTGGGCCGGCACCTCTTCCGCGCCACCCGGGGAGGCGGCGCGTTCCTCGATGGCGAGCGGCTCGCGGTCTCCGCCCGGCGCGGCCTCGATGGCTCGTTTCTCGCCACCGGCTATCCGTTCCGCGCCCTCGGCGCCCTCGATCTCTACCTCGGCATCTTCCGCGACGCGCTGCGACAGGCCCGGGCGATCCGGCGCTGCGGCGCCGCCGCCCTCGACCTCGCCTACACGGCCGCCGGCGTCTACGACGGCTTCTTCGAGCTGCGCCTCTCGGCCTGGGACATCGCCGCCGGCGCCCTGCTCGTCGAGGAGGCCGGCGGGGCGGTGAGCGACTTCGACGGTGGTGACGGCTATCTCGCGAGCGGCAACGTGCTCGCGGGCGGGATCCCGGTGCACCGCGAGCTGCTCGCGCTGATCCACGGCCATGCGAGCGAGGAGCGGGTCGCCCGGCTGGCGCGGTGAGTCAGCCCCCGCAGTTCCGACCCACCCCCCCCACCGGTGCCCAGCTCGTCCGGCGTCGGGGGCTCGAGCTCCAGATCGTGCCCGAGAACCCGCGCCGGCGGGCGCTGCGCCTCCACCTCGGCCCCTGGACCGCCCGGCTGTTCGGGCTCTTCGTGCTGCTCGCGGTGGCCGGGAGCGCCGCGGGCTGGGCGACGCTGCCGTGGACCCTCGGAGTTCCCCGCGCGGAACGCACGGCGGCGGTCCAGAGCGAGCGGCGGACGCAGCTCGGCGAGCGGCTCAAGGCGCTCACCGGGGAGCTCGAGGAGAGCGCCCGGCTGGCGGCGGCCGCCGCCCGGCAGGTGGAGAAGGCGCATCGGCTCCTGGCGCTGCCGAACCACCCCATGACGACCCCGCCGCCGGCCCGGGAAGAGGTCGAGACGGTATTCGCCGCCGTGGCCCGCCGCGGTCTGCGGCTCGAGGCCGAGGTGGCGAGCGTCCTCACCCGCACGGAGCGGATGCTCGACGAGATCGAGGGGATCGACCGGCAGCGGCCGCCGTGGCTCGCGCAGGTGCCCAGCATCTCGCCCCTCGGGCGCGCCGAATCGGTCCTCGTGGCCGGCTTCGGACCTCGGCGCAACCCGTACACCCAGGAGCTCGACTTCCACGCCGGGCTCGATCTCGCGGCGCCTCTGGGCACTCCGGTGCTCGCTCCCGCCGACGGGAACGTGGTCTTCGCCGGGGTCTTCGATCGCCGGGAAGGGGAGTGGTGGCGGCTTGGCCGGCTGGTGGCGCTGCGCCACGGCGAGCGTTTCCTGACCCTCTTCGGCCATTGCGATCAGCTGCTGGTGCGGCGGGGGGAGCGGGTCAGGCGGGGCCAGCCGATCGCGACCGTGGGCGGGACCGGCTGGACCACGACCCAGCACCTGCACTACGAGATCCGGGAAGGGGTGGGGAGGGATCCGCGTCCGGTCGATCCCCGGCTGCACGTCCTCGACCGGGTCTGGGACGAGGAAGAGGGGCTCTTCGAGATCGTGCGGACCCCTCCCGCTCAACGCTTCCCGCTGCCCTCGCCGCTGCGCTGAGCCGCCGGGAGAGTGGGTCTCCCCCCGCGGAGTCGCCCTCTGGACCTACCCCGACGGGTGGGTATAATCCACCTCCAGTGGAACGCAGAGAGAACCGGCGCTACCCGCGTCGCCTCACGGTGAAGTTCAACCGTCTGGCCACGAGAACGGTTCATCAGGGGTTCACGATGAACGTCTCGTTCAGCGGTCTCTTCCTGAGCACCAACGTGGCGCTCGAGCGGGGCGAGCGGCTGCGCCTCGAGATCTCCCACCGGGAGCGGGAGGTCGTGATCGAGGGGCAGGTGGCGCGGCTCGTGCGGGTCCCGCTCCAGCTGCGTCAGGTCCGTCCGCAAGGCGTGGGGGTGCGCTTCCTCTCCCCCGTGGAGCTGGTGAGCGAGCTCTTCCCCACGAGCGCCACGATTCCCGCCGCGACCGCTCTCCTGCCGGAAGAGGAGGCCGAGGCGTTCCCGGAGCCGTCACCGGCTTCCGAAGCCGTCCCCGACCCGCTTCCGGAAGAGCCAGAAGTTCTCGAAGAGCTCGAAGATCTCGAAGAGCTCGAAGAGCCCGGGAATCCCGAAGAGCCTCTGCCCGCACGGTTCGAGGTGAGCCTGGAGCCCGGCAGCCTCGTCCGTCTCACGATCCGGGCGCTCGCTGAGCTGCGCCGGATCGTCGAGCAGGATCTCGCCTACGGAGGGATCTTCATTCCGGGTGACGAGCCGCTCCCGGTCGGCACTGTCTGCACGCTCGAGGTCCACCTGCCGTTGCCGGAGGTGCAGCCGCTCTGCACCCGTGCCGAGGTGGTCCACAGCCGCCCGGCGACCTCACCCGGCAGCGGTCCGGCCGGCATGGGTCTGGTGCTCGACGACGCCGCGGCGGCGCTGCACGCGCTCCAGTCGATCCTCGCGCGTTTCTGAAACCGCCTCCGCACCGGCTGTGAGATAATCGCGGCGGCCGCGCGGCCGC
>JAAYLR010000041.1 GCA_012521815.1 Acidobacteriota bacterium | reverse complement strand
GGAAGATCCCCGAGAGGATCACCTCGTCGATGAGCATCCCCGCGACCCCTTCCGGACGCGGCCCGGTGGGCACCCGGCGGGTCCCCGCGATCAGCGAGCGGAACGGATCCCGGCGGTTGCCGGGGTCGTAGGTGTAGCCGGCCTCGGAGAGCAGCAGCTCCTCGCCTTCGAGAATCTCGTCGATCACCGTCGCCGCGGCCACGACTCCCTCGTCGCCGGCAGGCGGCGCCGCGGGCTCCTGCTGCGCGGCGAGCGGCGCCGCCCCAAGCAGGAGCAGAGCGGCGAGGATCGGAATCCAGAACGAGCGTCTGTTCACCACGCCCTCCTCACCTCATGCCTCCGAGAGGTCCACCGCCCTGCGGCGTCGGCGACGGCGCCTCCGGGAGGACCTCCCGGTAGATGAACGTCTTGGCGACGAAGCTGGCGTTGATGGTATGAGGCCGCGTGCCACGGTACGGCACGATCCTGAGGTTCTCGATGTTGATGATCCGCGGGAACCGGCTCACCCGTTCGAAGAAGAGCGCGAGGCTGTGGTAGGTGCCGTCGAGCACCACCGTGATCGGCCATTCGCTGTAGAACTCCGCGTCGCGGAAGTTCCCCGGGGTGAACCGCAGCAGGTCGAAGTTCCCGGCCTCGGTGAGCTGGCGGATGCGCCGGAGCAGGTCCTGGGTGTTGCGCCGCGCCGGCAGGATGCGCAGCAGCTTGTCGAGCTCCAGCTCGAGCCCCCGCACCTCCTCGCGGAACTTCTCGAGGCTCTGGGCCGCCGCGCGCCCCTCGTGGATCTTCAACTCCAGTTCCGCCCGCCGATTCTGCAGGCCGGCGATCTCGTTGCGCTTCGGCGTGAACAGCTGCCAGTTGGCCACGAAGACGATGGCCCCCGCGAGAATCAGGCCGATGATGCCGCCGACGTACCACGGCTTGCCCTGCAGGCCCGTTTCGATCGCCATGACGTCCCTCCCCCCTCAGCGCGCCCCGACCGATGTCGCCTCGCCCTCGGTCCGGATCGGTTTCGGCTGATAGCCGAACCGGATCGAGAAATCGTAGGCCTGACCGCGCAGCTGGGTCTCGATCAGAATCGGCTCCTGGAACTCCGGCACCCGGTCGAGGTTCTCGAGGAAGTTGGCGACCGCGTTGGTGTTGAATGCCTGCCCGTTGATGGCCACGTTCGAGGCGGTGACTTCGAGCGAGGTGAGCCAGAGCAGCTCCGGAACACTGCGCGAGACCTGGTCCATGATCTGGACCGGCCCCTTCTGGTTGGCCCGGAGATCGGTGATGACCCCGATCTTCCGCTCCAGCTCCGCCTTCTTGGCCTTGTACTCCTCGACCTCCTTGAGCACCGGCGCGAGCCGGTCGACCTCCTGCTGGGCGACCCGGACCTCCTCCTGCATCCGCTTCACGTCGCGCTGCAGGAGGTACCACCACCCGGCCGCCACGAGCAGCCCGAGCACGAGCAGGCCGACGAGCAGCGCCTGGCCGAGATCCGCGATCCCGGTGCTGAGCTTCGGCGCCGCCTTGCGGGTGGCGACCGCCCTCCTGGTCTCGGCGATCAGGTTGATCTTGATCATGCCGCCTACCCTCCCACCTTGCGGACGGCCAGACCGACCGCCACCGCCAGCATCGGCGAGATCGAGCTCAGCCAGGCGCGGTCGAACTCCGACTCGCGGTAGGTGACGCGCCGCAGCGGATCCATCATCTCGACCGGGAGGCCGAAGCGATCCCGCAGGACCTGCTGGAGGTTGGGGGTCAGCGCGCCCCCTCCGGAGAGCACCAGCTCGTCGACCGGGCCCTCGCTGGAGGTGGCGGCGAAGAAGTCGAACGTCTTCTGCAGCTCGGTGGCGAGATCGCCCGAGATCGCGTCGAGCACCCGGCGCGCCTCGACCGGCCCGTACCGGTCCACCGTCTCGCCCCGCTTGAGCCGCTCGGCCTGATCGAACGAGAGGTTGTACTCCCGCTGCAGGGCCTCGGTGAACTGGTTGCCCCCGACGCCGATATCGCGCCAGAAGACGGTGCTTCCGCGCGAGAGGATGTTGATGTTGGTCACCCCGGCCCCGATGTTGACGAGCGCCACCACCCGCCGGGGATCGAGGTCGTAGTTCGCCTCGTAGGCGTTCTGGATGGCAAAGACGTCGACATCCACCAGCGCCGGCACCTTGCCGGTCTGGCTGATGACCGAGACGTAGTCGTTGACCTTGTCCCGCTTCACCGCCACGAGCAGGACGTCCATGTTGTCCCGGCCGGGCTCCCCTTCGGAGAGGACCACGTAGTCGAGACGGACGTCGTTGATGTCGAAGGGGATGTACTGCTCCGCCTCCCACTGGATCTGCTCGGCGAGATCCTCCTCGGGCATCGCGGGCATCGAAATCTTCTTGATGATCACCGAGTGGCCGGAGAGCGATGTGGCGAACCGCTCCGCCTTGACCCCGGTGGCTTCGTTGAGGCGGCGGATCGCGTCCACCACCAGCGACGAGTCCATGATCGAGCCGTCGACGATGGCCTCCGGCGATAGCGACTCGACCCCCAGCCGCACCAGGGAAAACTCCCCCTTGCGTTCCTTCAGCTCGACCAGCTTCAGGGTCGAGCTGCCGATGTCGAGTCCTACGAGGCCCTTGGAGCGCGCGAAGAGCACGGTCGTGTCAACCCCCTTCCCCGTCGAACGCTATTGCGAAAAGAGCACCTCACCTGCCCGAACGATGGGGGCACGCTAGCAACCAAGCCCCACACTGTCAAGGGGTTGTGCGGAATCTGCCACAGCCGGGGCCGGCGCCGGCTGCCCAACGCACTGTGCAGCGGCCACCGGCCCGGCTTGCTCCCCCGCGAACGCTCGGCTACACTACCGCCTCTTCCGCGGTTCGCGGAACCGGAGGACTCATGCCGAGGCAGTGTCATTTCTGCGGCAAGCAGACCGTGATCGGACGCCAGATCAGCCACGCTCACAACGTGAGCTCCCGTACCTTCCAGCCGAACCTGCGCCGGGTCCGGGCGCTCATCGACGGCACGCCGCAGCGCATCGACGTCTGCGCCCGCTGCCTGCGCTCCGGCCGGGTGGTCAAGCCGCCCCGCCGGCAGCCGCCCGAAGGCGAGCAGACCGGCCTCTGAAGAAGAGGTGGTGAGCGGGCCGCGCCCGCGCCTCCCGTTCAGAGCCCCTCTCCTCGCGTCGCCGGGCCGGTCATCTGCCGGTTCACCGCCAGCACCCCCGCGATACTCCTGAGGTTGCGCCGGATCTCGTCGAGGTGGCGCCGGTCGCGCACCTCGACGAGGACCTCGATGCGCCCGCGCCCGGGGCGCGCGGTGTCGGCTTCGATCTCCCGGATGTTGCTCCCCGCCTTGGCGATGACCTCGGTCAGCCGCGCGAGGATCCCCGGCCGGTCCTCGGTCTCGATGGTGAGCGAAACGGCGTAGACCGAATCCTTCTGCCGCGCCCACTCGACCTCGATCTCCCGCTCCGGGTTGTAGAGGAGGTTGCGGACGTTCGGGCAGTCGGCCGCGTGCACGGAGACCCCGCGGCCGCGGGTCACGTAGCCGACGATCTCCTCGCCGGGCAGCGGGTTGCAGCATTTGGCGAGCACCGCCATCAGGTCGCCGTGGCCGCGGACCGAGATCGGGCCGTCGCTGCGGGGCAGGAGGCGGCCCACCGCTTCCCGGAGCATCCCGGGGCGCTCCGGCTCGGTCGCGAGCTGCTCCGGGGTGAGCAGCCCCGCGAGCACCTGCCGGATCATGAGCTTGCCGAAGCCGATGCGGGCGAAGAGATCCTCCGGCCGGGCCAGCCCTTCGGAGACCAGATAGGCCTTCATCTTCGCGCCCTCGTAGACCTTCTTCGGGCTCTCCTTGTACCGCCGCAGCTCCTTTTCCAGCAGCCGCCGGCCGAGCTCGGTCGCCTGCTGGACCTGCTGGGTGTTGAGCCACTGCCGGATCTTGCTCTTGGCGCGCGAGGTGACGACGAGGTTGAGCCAGTCGCGGCTCGGGTGCCGGGAGGCGCTCGAGATGATCTCGACGATGTCGCCGTTGCGCAGCTGGGTGCGCAGCGGCACCAGGCGGCCGTTGACCCGGGCGCCGGAGCAGCGGTGCCCGAGATCGGTGTGGATCCGGTAGGCGAAGTCGAGCGGGGTGGCGCCCCGGGGGAAGGCGAGCACGTCCCCCTTGGGGCTGAGCACGTAGACCTCGTCCGGGTAGAGGTCGATCTTGAGCGCGCTCAGGAAGGAGCGGGAATCGGTGACCTCCCCCTGCCAGTCGAGCAGCTGGCGGAGCCAGAGGATGTTCGGATCGCTCTGCTGCCCGGTGAGCTTCCCCTCCTTGTAGCGCCAGTGGGCGGCGATCCCCTCCTCGGCCACCAGATCCATCTCCCGGGTCCGGATCTGGACCTCGAACGGCTGGCCGTGCTTGCCGAGCAGCGTCGTGTGGAGCGACTGGTAGAGGTTCGGCTTCGGCATCGCGATGTAGTCCTTGAACCGCCCCGGGATCGGCCGCCAGAGCTGGTGGACCACGCCGAGCGCCGCGTAGCTGTCGCGCAGGCTCGTGGTGATGATGCGGAAGGCGAGGTAGTCGTAGAGCTCGGAGATGTCGATTCCCTGGCGGCGCAGCTTCTGGAAGATCGAGTAGAAGCGCTTGATCCGGAAGCTGATCTCGGCCTCGATCCCCGCTTCGGAGAGGGCGGCGACGAGCCGCTCGCGCACCTCGCGCATCGCCTCCTGTCCGACCTTCATCCGCTCGTCGATCTTCTCCCGCAGCGCCGCGTACTGAAGGGGGTACAGATAGTAGAAAGCGAGGTCCTCGAGATCGCCCCGCACCCGGGCCATCCCCAGCCGGTGGGCGATCGGCGCGTAGATCTCGACCGTCTCCTGGGAGATCCGCCGCCGCGCCTCCGGCGACATGGC
>JAAYLR010000040.1 GCA_012521815.1 Acidobacteriota bacterium | reverse complement strand
GGCTTGGACCGCTCAGCGGGCGGCGGCCTCGGCGAGGACGCCGAGCACCCCCTCCCGGGTGAGCAGCTCGCCGAAGACGTGCGGCTCCCGGCCGGGGCGGTAGAGGAGATAGAAGGGGATCCCGTACCGCCCGTGCTCGGCCAGGAAGTCGCCGATCGCCGGGTTCCGGGTGGTCCAGTCCGCCTTCATCGGGATAACCTCGTAGCGGGCGAACCCCGCCGCGATCTCGGCCGTGCCGAGGACCATCCGCTCGTTGACCTTGCAGGTCAGGCACCAGTCGGCGGTGACGTCCACGAAGACCAGCCGGCCTTCGGCCGCCAGGGCTTCGGCTTCGGCCCGGTCGAACGGCTGCCAGGCGATCCCGGCTCCGGTCTCGCCGGCGGCCGGCGCGGCCGCGGGTATCGCCGCCGGGGCGGTCGTCGCGACCGCGATCAGGCCGAGGGTGGCGGCGAGCATGCCGATGGCCGCGAGCCGGCGTCCCCGGCCTTCCGGCCGGGAGCGGTGGTGGAGCCAGGCGGCGAGGCCGAGGGCGAGGAGCACCAGCTCCACGACGAGGAGCCGCTCGGCGCTGATCTGGTTGGTCAGCACGTAGAGCAGCCAGACCGCCGCGCCGGCGAGCAGGAAGCCCATCAGGCCCTTGAGCGTGTCCATCCAGGCCCCGGGCCGGGGCAGGAAGCGGGCGCTGCCGGGCGCGGCGGCGAGCAGCAGGTAGGGGAGGGCCATGCCCGTCCCCACCGCGGTGAAGATCCCGAAGACCCAGAGGGCCGGCTGGCCGAGGGCGAAAGAGACCGCGGTGCCGAGAAACGGCGCCGAGCAGGGGGTGGCCATGAGCGTCGCGAAGAGGCCGGAGACGAAATGCCCGGCCCCGCCTTCGCCGCCGGCGCCGGCCACCGCGGCGAGGCGCCGGGGGAGCGGCACCTCGAAGAGGCCCCAGAGGTTGAGCGAGAAGAGCGCCACCACGGCGAGGAGGAAGGCGACGAAGCCGGGCTCCTGGAACTGGACCCCCCAGCCGACCGCCGCGCCCGCGGTCCGCGCGATCACCGCCGCCGCCGCGAGCGCCCAGAACGAGACGAGGATGCCGGCGCTGGTCGCCAGCCCGGCGAGCGTCACGCTCCGGCGCGACTTTCCGGCGGCCTTCACCAGCCCGAACGCCTTGAGCGAAAGGACCGGGAGGACGCACGGCATCGCGTTGAGGATGAGGCCGCCCGCGAGTCCGGCGAGGAGCATCCCCAGCGCGCTCCAGAGCGAGCCCGGGCCGCGCGGAGCGGCGGCGGGCGCTGCCGGGGGAGGCAGCGGCGTGCCGAGGTCGACGGCGGTGCCGCCGGGGCCGACGGTGAGCTCGAGGGTGGCCGCGGCCTCCGTCGGCGGCAGGCACTGGCGGTCGTCACAGGCCTGATAGGCGAGACGGGCGGCGATGCCGACCGGACCGTGGGGGGTGCCGGGGGGGATCGTGACGACCGTTTCGATCCGGATCGTCTCTTCGTAGACCGCGAGCGGCGTCGGTTCGAAGGCGAAGCTCCAGAGCTTCGGTTCGGGGTAACGGACCTCACCGGCGGCCCAGCCCGGCGGCAGGTCGAACTCCAGCCGGGTCGGGATCAGGTAGTCGAAGGTCGGCCGGTGGGCCTGGATGTGCCAGCCGGCATCGATCTCCACCCGCGCCACGAGCCGCGCCTCCTCGCCGGGCAGGTAGGCGGTACGGTCGGCCGCGAGCTCGAGGCGGGCTCGGTCCGGACGCATGAGCTGGGCGGCGGCGGGGGCGACCAGGCAGAGCAGGACGCCCACGGCGAGTCCGCGACCGGCCAGGAGACGGAGAGGACTCCGCATCGCGATACCTCCTCGGGGCAGCGGTGACGGCGGGCGGTGGCTTCGCGCCCGGGGTGAAGTGGCCCGCTGCGGAAGGGCGCGATGATAGCATCCACCATTCCTCCGGTTCCTCCGGGCGCTCCGTTCGCGGCCCGCGCAGCGGCCCGGAGACGGATGCCATGCCGCAACCTCGAACCCTTCGTCCCGCACCGGCGACGGTGCCGCTCGCGAGCGGGTCCGGGTTCCGGCTGGCGGGAGGCGGAAGATGAACGGCGAGCGCCGGCGCAGAGCCCAGCGCGCGGAAACGGACGAAGCCGGATCGCCCTGGGCGTTCCGGATCGGCACCGCTCTGGGGATCCCGGTACGGATCCATTTCACCTTCCTGCTGCTCCTGCTCTGGTTCGGGGTGCGCTCCGCCCGGCTGGGAGGAACCTTCCTCTCGGGCGTCGGCTTCATCCTCCTGCTCTTCGGCTGCGTCCTGCTCCACGAGCTCGGCCATGCGGCGATGGCGCGGGTCTACGAGGTCCGCACCCGGGAGATCGTCCTCTATCCGATCGGCGGGGTGGCGCGGCTCGAGCGGATACCGTCGGGCAAGGCGGAGCTGCTCATCGCGCTCGCCGGGCCGGCGGTGAACCTCATCCTCGCGGGGATGCTCTTTGCGGCGATGCTCGTGCTCCAGCTGCGGGTGCCGGGCAGCGCCGCCGAGCTCGCCGCGGGCGACTCGGTGCTCGTCCAGCTGCTGCTCGTCAACGCCTCGCTCTTCTTCTTCAACCTGCTGCCGGCGTTCCCGATGGACGGCGGCCGGGTGCTGCGTGCCACCCTCACCTTCTTCATGAGCGAGGAGCGGGCGACGGCGGTGGCGGCCGCCGTGGGGCAGGGAGCGGCGATCGTCTTCGGCGGCCTCGGGCTCCTGACCGGCAACTTCATCCTCGTCTTCATCGCCTTCTTCGTCTTCCTCGGCGCGGGGCAGGAGGCGGCGTTCCACCGCAGCCGCGCCGCCGTCCGGGGGCTCGACGCCCGGGCGGCGATGATCACCCATTTCGACGTCCTCGCCCCGCAGGACTCGCTCGGCCGGGCGGCCGAC
This sequence comes from Acidobacteriota bacterium, assembly GCA_012521815.1. Classification (GTDB taxonomy): domain Bacteria; phylum Acidobacteriota; class Thermoanaerobaculia; order Multivoradales; family JAGPDF01; genus JAAYLR01. Next base: position 9,581 of record JAAYLR010000040.1, on the reverse strand, counting down.
CTGCTCCTGCGCACCCATCAGCACGACTTCCCGGTCGTCGACGCCTGGGGCCGGGTGGCGGGCCTCCTGCACCGCGGGGTACTGCTCGAGGCGCTGGCGCGCGCCGGCCACGAGACGCCGGTGCTGGAAGTGATGGAGCGCGAGATCGCGGTGGTGGCGCCGGCGGCGCCGCTCGAGGAGGTGCTCCGTCACCTCCAGGGGCGGCCGGCGACGCCGCTGCTCGTGGTCGAGGAGGGGCGCCTGCTGGGGATGATCACGCTCGAGAACCTCACCGAGCTGATCGAGATCTCACGGCGGTTGCGTCCGCCCGCGCGCGCCGCGCACTGAGCGCGGTCCGGCGTGGGCGCGTCGCTCCCTATCCCAGCGAGCTGAGATCCGACGGCTCGCCCGGCGCGACCGGCGACTCCCGGCGGCTCGGGAAACCGAGGGCGATGGGGTGGTCGCGCAGATCGGCGAGGGTGGTCGTGCGCAGGCGGTGCAGGAACGAGTTGAGCGAGTGCTTCCAGGTGTGGTGGAGCGGGCAGGCGCTCTCGTCCGAACAGACCTTCTGTCCGAGCACGCAGAGATGCTGGCTCTCGAGCCGGTCGAACGGTTCGATGATCTCGAGCAGGGAGAGCCGGTCCGGGTTCCGGGTGAGGCGGAAGCCGCCGCGGCGGCCCCGCTGGCTTTCGAGGATCGCGGCGCTGGCCAGCGTCTGCAGGATCTTGGCGAGGAAAGGCGACGGGATCCCGAGCTCGCTGGCGATATGACGGGCGAGGACCCACTGGGTCCGGTCTTCCTGGAGGGACAGGTAGGTCAGTGCGCGGAGGGCGTACTCGGAACTGCGGGTGAGCATTGGCGGTCTCCCTTCAGGCTCGCTAGCGTACCATGAATCAAGAAAATAAGAATTGAAAATCTCTTTATCGAATTTCTGCTATCCTTGCCTCGTCAGTCGAGCCGGGCCCGCGGTGCGATGTCGCGGGTACTCCCGACCCGATCCGCAAGGAGACCAAGCCGATGAGTCAACCCCAGATGAGCGAGCGGCCGAAACCGTTCGTCTTCCCGGAGTACTGCAAGGGCTGCGGGCGCTGCATCTCCGTCTGTGCGAAGAACTGTATCTCTTTCGGGACGGAGATCAACCCACAGACCGGTCTGATCCCGATCGTCCTCGATCTCGAAGCGTGCAACGGCTGTGGCCTTTGCATCACGGCCTGTCCGGAGCCGTACGGCCTGCAGCCCCAGCTGCCCGAGGTCGACTACGAGCTGATCGATCCGGCCACGCTGTTCGGTCCCCGACAGAGCGCGGCGACGCCTGCCGAGACGACCCCGGACGAGCTGATCGACCTGCCGGCCACCGCGCCGCTGGTCATCAAGGGGAACTACGCCGCCGCGATCGGGGCGCTGCTGGCCGGCTGCCGGCATGTCTACGGCTACCCGATCACGCCGTCGACCGAGGGCGCCGAGTTCATGGCGAAGTACCTGCCGCAGCTCGATGGCGTCTTCCTCCAGGCGGTGTCCGAAGTCGCTACGGTGAACATCATGTACGGCTGCGGCGGCGCCGGGCTGCCGTGCCTCACCTTCACCTCCTCGCCGGGCTTCAGCCTGATGCTGGAGGGGATCTCCTACATGATCGGCTCCGAGGTCCCGGGCGTCTTCCTCGACATCATGCGCGGCGGCCCGGGGCTCGGGAACATCGCCCCCGAGCAGTCCGACATCAAGCTCGCCTGCCGCGGTCTCGGGCACGGCAACACGCACGCGATCGTGCTCGCGCCCTCGACGCCGCAGGAGATGCTCGACCTGACGATGCTCGCCTTCCAGCTCACGTTCAAGTACCGCAACCCGGTGGTGATCCTCGGCGACGGTTACCTCGGGCAGATGACCGGCCGGGTCACGCTGCCGAACAAGATGATCCGTCCGGGGCTGCCGGACTGGGCGGTCTGGGGCGACGCCGGTCACCGGCGCAACCTGATCTGCTCGATCTATCTCTCCGAGCCCGAGCTCGAAGAGCACAACAAGCGCCTGATCGCCAAGTACGCGGCGATGAGCGCCAGCGAGCAGCGCGCCGACCTCTTCCACTGCGCCGACGCCGATACCCTCATCGTCGCCTGCACGACTCCGGCCCAGATGGCCAAGGGCGCGGTGCAGCAGCTGCGCCAGAAGGGGGTCAAGGTCGGGCTCTTCCGGCCGGTGACGCTCTGGCCGTTCCCGATCCAGCATCTCCTGCCGCTGCTCAAGCGCGTCGAGCGGATCGTGGTCGTGGAGGCCTCCGACGGCCAGCTCGAGGACGAGCTGCGGCTCGCGCTGTCCAACGCCGGGATCTTCAAGCCGCCGCTGATCGAGAACATCCGGCATTACGGCGGGGTGCTCCCGGGCCAGACGGAGATCGTGAACCGGATTCTCGCTACCCAGGAGGTGGCGTCATGACCACGACCGTTTTCTACGATCGCTTCGAGCGTCACGCCCAGGGTCAGGGGATCAAGGGGCACTCGACGCACTACTGCCCGGGCTGCGGCCACGGGCTCGCGCACAAGTACCTGGCCGAGGCGATCGACGAGCTCGGCATCCAGGACCGCGTCGTCGCGGTCTCGCCGGTCGGCTGCAGCGTCTTCCTCTACTACTACATGGACGTCGGCAACACCCAGGCGGCGCACGGCCGGGCGCCGGTGGTGGCGATCGGCCACAAGACCGCGAACCCTGATTCGATCGTCATCTCCTACCAGGGCGACGGCGACCTCGCGTCGATCGGTCTCGCGGAGATCGTCTCCACCGCGCAGCTCGGGATCCCGATCTCGGTGATCTTCATCAACAACGCGGTCTACGGCATGACCGGCGGCCAGATGGCGCCGACCACGCTCATGGGGATGAAGACCGCGACCTCGCCGGCCGGCCGCACGCCGCTGATGGGCCAGCCGCTCCGGATGGCGGAGATGATCGCCGGTCTCCAGGGGCCGGTCTACGTCGAGCGGGTGGCGCTCTACGACGCCAAGCAGCGCACCCGGGCGAAGCGGGCGATCCGCAAGGCGCTCGAGTGCCAGGTGGAGAACAAGGGGTTCTCGTTCGTCGAGGTGCTCGCCGAGTGCCCGACCCACCTCCGGCTCGACCCGGTCGCGACGGAGAAGTGGGTGGCCGAGCAGATGACCCAGATCTTCCCCCTCGGCCTGATGAAGGACGTGACGAAGGACGCCTCGTTCCCGGCGCTGCCGCGGCCGAGCTTCAGCGAGGAGCGGCTGCTCGAGGTGGTCGGGGCCTCCATGGAGGAGGTCTCCCGGTTCGCGACCAGCTTCCCGTCCCATCTCGCCAAGGGGGACGTCGCGCTGAAGCTGGCCGGCGCGGGTGGTGACGGCGCCCAGACGGCGGCGATGCTCATCACCAACGCCGCCATCAACGAGGGGTTCGACTCCACGCACATCCCCAGCTACGGCCCCGAGTCGCGCGGCGGCACCTCCTACGCCGACGTCCACGTCGCCGAGCGCGAGGTGCTCTCGCCGGCGGCTCCGAACCCGCACCTGCTCGTCGCCTTCAACGCGCCGAGCCTCGCGAAGTTCGGGCCCGCCGTGCAGCCGGGCGGGGTGGTGGTCTACGACAGCTCCACGATCCACTCGGTGCCCGAGCTCCCCGCCGGGGTGACGGCCCATGGCGTGCCGTTCACGCAGATCGCCGCCGATCTCGGCCGCACCCTGGTGAAGAACGTGGTCGCCCTCGGCGCGCTGCAGGAGGCGACCCAGCTCTTCCCGAAGGAGACCTTCCTCTACGCGATCCGCAACGCGCTCAAGGAGAAGTGCGCGATGATCCCGCTCAACGAGGAGGCGTTCGCCTGGGGTGCCCGGGCGGTGCGCGGCAACTGAGCCCGAATCGTTTCCCGCCTCACGGGGCGGAGGGGAGCCGGATCGCCGGTGCCCCTCCGCCCTTTCGTTTCCCGACCGGGAGCCGCCGGACGCTCAGGGAGCCGGATCCGGCGGCCGTTCCGGGACGGCCTCGGGAGCGCAAGCCGACGGGGAAGAGCCGGTGCGCAGACGCCAGAGGCAGACCGCCGCGAGGCTCAGACCCACCGCCAGCGCCCCGGCGCCGATCGTCCAGCGGGCGCCGAGAGTGTCGCCGATCCAGCCGATGAGCGGCGCGCCGAGCGGCGTCCCGCCCATGAACGTCGCCATGTAGAGGGCCATCACCCGCCCCCGCATCTCGGGGGCGGCGGAGAGCTGCACCAGGGCGTTGGCGGTGGTGATCACCACCAGCGCCGCGAGGCCCGTCGGCACGAGGAGGATCGCGAAGGAGAGGTAGGTCGGCGCGAGCGCGAGCAGGGCCGTCGCGGCGGTGAAGGCGCCGAGCGCGACGAAGAGGAGCCGCAGCCGGGGGCGGGCCGAACGGGCGGCGAGCAGCGCGCCACCGAGCGAGCCGATCGCCATGATCGAGCCGAGAAGGCCGTACTCTCCCGCGCCCTTCCCGTAGACCCGGGTGGCCATGAGCGCGGTGGTGATCTGGAAGTTCATCCCGAAGGTGCCGAGGACGAAGACCAGGAAGAAGACGACCAGGAGGTCGCGGCGCCCCCGGAGATAGCGGAACCCCTCGCGCAGCTGCCCGCGATGCCGGGATTTCGGCGCCGGGGTGAGCTCTGCGGCGCGCATCGCCGCGAGGGCGGCGAGGACGAAGACGAAGCTCACGGCGTTGGCGAAGAGCGCCGGCGCGATGCCGATCGCCTCGATGACGACGCCGGCGGTGGCGGGGCCGAGCAGCCGGCCGAGGTTGAACGAGGCGCTGTTGAGCGCGACGGCGTTGGCGAGCAGCTCCGGGCCGACCATCTCCGAGACGAAGGTCTGGCGGGCCGGGTTATCGAAGGCGGTCGCGACCCCCTGCAGGAAGGCGATCAGGTAGACGTGCCAGAGCCGGACGACACCGGTGGCGGTGAGGATCGCGAGCAGCAGCGCGGTGACCAGCAGCGCCGCCTGGGTCAGCGAGAGGAGGCGCCGGTTCGGGACCCGGTCGGCGACCACGCCGGCCCACGGCGCGATGAGGACGAACGGCAGGAACTGCAGGCCGGTGACGATGCCGAGCGCCGAGGCCGAGTGCGGGGTGAGGACCGTCAGCACCAGCCAGTCCTGCGCCACGCGCCCCATCCACGTCCCGACGTTCGAGACGACGCCGCCCATCGCGTAGAGGCGGTAGTTGCGGATTTCGAGGGAGTGGAAGGTCGCGATCACCGGCCGGATGCCTGTGGGCGCGAGTCTAGCCGAGAGTGGCCGCGCGCCACCGGTTGCCGCTCACGCGGCCGCGCTGCGGAGCCCCGATCCGTGACAGGCTCTGGCGTCGGTGGAGGGGGGAGTGATGACGAGTCTGGCAGTGAACCCTGAGGTCCCGCGGCTCGCGGTTCGACGCTTTGCCGGCCGGACCCTGCCGCAGCTCATGCTGGCGAGCGCCCGCCGCGCACCGGCGCGCCGCTTCCTGCGCTATCTCGAGCCGGGGCCGGCGGGGGTTCGCGCCCGGAACGTGACGTTCGGCGAGTTCGCGGCCGGGGCCGGGAGCGCGGCGGCGGTGCTGCGCGCGCACGGGGTAGCGGCGGGGACGCGGGTGCTGCTGCTGGCCGAGAACTCCCCGGCGTGGCAGATGGTGGCCCTGGGAACGCAGCTGTTGCGCGCCGAGCCCGCCGCCCTCTTCGCCAGCCTCGCCGCCGAGCCCGCCGCCGAGATCGCGCTGCGGGTGGCGCCGGCGGTGGTCTTCGTCTCGGGGCCGCGGCAGTGGGAGAAGCTCGCGCCGGTGGCCGCCGAGCTCGAGCGCCGGGGTTTGCGCGCGGTCATCGCCAGCGACCCGCTCCCAGCCTCGCAGCTTCCCTCCGGCCTCGTCGAGCTGCCGCTCTCCCGGGTGATCGGAGCGGACGCGCCGCAGCTCGCCGCCGACGAGCTCGCCGGCCTGGTCGCGGCCGTGACGGAAGAGGATCCTTTCCTGCTCCTCTTCACCAGCGGCACGACCGGACGTCCCAAGGGGGTACGGCTGCCGCAGCGTGCGATCGTCCGGGCGCTCGACGCCGGTGCCGGCTCGGTCGGTACCTCGGAGGCCGATGTCGGGGTCCATTTCCTGCCCTTCGGTCACGTCGCCGGACACGACCAGTTCGGTCTCGCACTCGCGCAGGGACACGAGCTCGTCATGATCGCCCGCCGGGATGATCTGGAGGCCGCGCTCGCCTGCCGGCCGACCTATCTCTTCTCGGTGCCGTTCGTCTACGAGCGGATCCGCGAACAGGTGGAGGCGAAGCTCGCGGCGCTCCCCCGGCCGTTCGCTGCCACCCTCCGCGCGGCTCTCGCGGCCGCCGTCCGGGTGCGCTTCGGCACCGCTCGCGGTACCGGCGATCGCCTCCGCGCCGCCGTGGTCGGTCTGCTGGTGGGGCGCCCGCTGCGCCGGCGGCTCGGCGGGCGACTGCGCGGTCTGTTCGCCGGCGGCGCGGCCGCGTCTCCGGAGCTCTTCCGCTTCTTCGAAGCGCTCGGGATCCCGTTCGTCGAGCTCTACGGGATGAGCGAGACGGCGGGGATGATCTCCTCGAATCTGTTCGCCGGACCCCGCCGGCCGGGCTCGGTGGGACGGGTTTCGCCGGACCACGAGGTGCGGCTGCAGGAGGGCGAGCTGCAGCTGCGCGGTCCGCTCCTCCTCTCCGGGCATCTCGATCCGGAAGACGACGCCGCGGCTTGGACTGCCGACGGTTTCTTCCGTACCGGCGACCTCGCGAGGTGGGACGAGGAGGGGAACCTCTTCGTCGAGGGGCGCCGCAAGAACCTGCTCGTGCTCTCCAGCGGCAAGAAACTCGTGCCCGAGCCGATCGAGCAGGCGATCACCGCCACGCCGCCGTTCGCCGGGGCGATGCTGCTCGGCGAAGGCCGTCCGTTCGTGGCCGCCGCGGTCTTCGTGGCGCGCGAAGAGATCGCGCGGCTCGCGGCTCGCGGGCAGGACGTGGCGGCGGCGCTCCTGCCCCGGCTCCGGGAGGCGCTCGCGGCGTTCAGCGAGTTCGAGATCCCGAAGCGGCTGCTGGTGATTCCGGGGGTGCCGGCCGACCACCCGGGCCTCCTCACCCCGACGCTCAAGATGCGCCGCGAGGTGCTGCTCGCCCTGCTCGGCGAGGCGGTGCCGGCGCTCTTCGCCGCCCCGGCGGACGGCTGAGCCTGCCGTCAGCGGGCTTCGGGTGCCTCGTTCCCACGGTGGGATGCGAGGGCTTCCGCGAATCCGCCTGCGCTACCATGACGGCCATGTCCGTCTCCCGGACCCCCGAGATCGCCGAGTGGCTGGCCACGAGCACGCTCTTCGGCCGCCTGGCGGCGGTGGACCGGACTCGGATCGCCGGTCTCGCCGAGCTCCGTTCGGTGCGGCGGGGTGGAACCGTCTTCCTCGAGGGGGATGTTTCGACACATCTCTTCGTGGTCGTGAGCGGCCGGGTGAAGGTGGTCAAGACCACCCCCGCGGGCAAGGAGCTCATCCTCGAGCTCTTCGGTCCCGGAGATCCCCTGGGGGCCGTTGCCGCCTACGAGGGGAAGCCGTTTCCGGCCACCGCGGTGGCCACCGAGAGCGCCATCCTGATGGTCCTGCCGCGCGACGCCTTCCTCGGTCTCCTGGAGAGCCAGCCGGCGATCGTCCGCGGCCTGCTCGCCGGCCTGACGCTGCGCCTCGTCCAGCTCACGAACCGGCTCGCCGATCTGGCGGGGGGGCCGGTGGAGGCCCGCCTCGCGCGCCTCCTGCTCAAGATCTCCGAGGAGCTCGGAGAAGCCGTTCCGGGCGGCCGCCTGATCCCGCTGCGCCTCACGCGGCAGGAGCTCGCCGATTTCGTCGGCACCACCGCGGAGACCACGATCCGGATCCTCGGCCGGTGGGCCCGGCGCGGTCTCGTGCGTACCGAGCGCGGCGGCTTCCTCATCGCCGACGGCGACGCCCTCGAGCGGATCGCGCGCGAGGCCTGACCTCTCGCGCAGGGGCTGGTCCGGCCGGCGCCATCTCCGGCGCGGCTCAGGGTGCGAGCGGCAGGAGGCAGTCGGGCGCGTCGTGGCGCGGATCGTTGACCAGCAGCTGGACGGGCGTACCCATGAGCGCCGCCGGTGGGGCGGGGACGAGGAGCTCCGAGAGCCGCTCGCCGGGGCTGGAGGCGGCGAGCCAGGTGGCGGTGCCTTCCGGATCGAGGAGCACCGGCATCCGGTCGTGAACCGGGGCGAGAAGGGCGTTGGCGGCGGTGGTGACGATCGCGCAGCTCTCGAGGTCGCCGCCGGCGGGGTCGCGCCAGCGCGCCCAGAGCCCGGCGAACGCGAACGGCGCGCCGTCGGGACGCCGGAAGTGCCACGGCTGCTTGCGCCGCCCCACCGCCTGCCACTCGTAGAAGCCGTCGGCGACGATCAGGCAGCGCCGGCGGCGGAACGAGTCCCGGAAAGCCGGCTTCTCGGCGAGCGTCTCGCCGCGCGCGTTGATGAGCCGGTTGCCGATCGCCGCCTCTTTCGCCCAGGAGGGAACGAGCCCCCAGCGGACGGTGGCGAGCTCCCGGCCGCCCCCGCTCGCCGCCCGCACGATCGGCACGAGCTGGGTGGGCGCGATGTTGTAGCGGGGGGCGAGCGCCGGCACCTGCGCGAGACCGAACGCCTCGGCGACGATCCGGCCGGAAGCCGTCAGGGTGTAGCGGCCGCACATCGGGTTGCCATTCTCCGGGAGCCGTGGCCGGCGCCGGACGACGGCCGGCCACGAGCCTCGGGTTGCTTCGAGGATAGCGCGGGCTAGACTGCGGCGGATGCCGGGAACGACGCCGCTGCCGCGGACTCGGGAACTGCTCGAAGAGGGCCGCCGGAAGGGACTCCACCTCGGCGGGCAGGTCGCGGTCTGGAATCACGGCCGGGAGGTGGCGAGCTTCGCCTTCGGCGAGGCGGTGCCCGGGACCCCGGTGGCGCCGGAGCAGATGATGCTCTGGCTGTCGGCCACGAAGCCGGTGACCGCGGTCCTCGTCGCCCAGCTCTGGGAGCGCGGCCGGCTCGCGCTCGACGATCCGGTGGCCGCCCATCTGCCCGCTTTCGGAGCGGGCGGGAAGGAAGGGATCACCATCCGGCACCTCCTCACGCACACCGCCGGGATCCGGATGCTCGACGTCGGCTGGCCGCAGCGTCCGTGGGCGGAGATCCTCGCGGGAATCGCCGCCCGGCGGCTCGAGCCGCACTGGGTGCCGGGGCGCAAGGCGGGGTACCACCTCACGTCGAGCTGGTTCGTGCTCGGCGAGATCGTGGAGAAGCTGACGGGACAGCCGTTCCCGCAGGTCGCGCGCGAGGAGCTCTTCGAGCCGCTCGGGATGCGGTCGAGCTGGATCGGCATGGCCGACGCCGACTTCGATGCGGTCGCGCCTCTCCTGGTGCCGGTCTGGAACACCGCGGCGAAGCCGGCGGAGCTGCATCCGTGGCACGAGCGGTCGTACGTCGTCGCGCCCTCGCCGGGCGGCAACGGCTGGGGGCCGGTGCGCGAGCTCGCGCGCTTCTACGAGATGCTCCGGCGGGGCGGCGAGCTCGACGGGGTGCGGATCCTCTCGCCCCAGACGGTCGAAGCGCTCGCGGCCCGGCACCGGGTCGGACTCTACGATCACACCTTCCGCGCCGCGCTCGACT
>JAAYLR010000039.1 GCA_012521815.1 Acidobacteriota bacterium | reverse complement strand
GGGTGATCGAGACCGGCGAGAGCTGCAGCGCCCGGAAGTAGGCGAGGTTCGCCACCATGTTCAGGAGCACCGAGAGGAGCGCCGGCTGCAGATAGCCCGGCGCGACTCGCCACTGCCCGGCGGCCACCGCCCAGACGGCGAGCAGCGGCAGGGCGCCGAGGGTCACGAGGGCGACCAGGGTGAGCGCCGGCAGCCGGTCGGCGAGCAGCTTGCGGAGCAGGTCGTAGAGCGCCCAGCCGCCGGCGGCGGCGAAGGCCAGGGCGAGGGCGGAAGCGCTCACCGGCCGGCCCCCTCGCCGCGCGGCGGCACCGGCCGGCAGCGGCTACCCCGGCCCTCCGGCCGCTTCCGGCTCCGGCGGGGGCGATCCCTGTCGTTTCGTTCGCTCGGTCTCTTCGGCACCGTCGAGGCACCCGGTCCGGTCCGCGGCGATCCTACGACGAGCCCGGCCCTGCCGGCCTCGCCGTCACGATAGGCTCGGAGCGGACGCGACCGCCCGGCCGCACTGCCCCGAGGAGGCCACCCGATGCTCCGCCGCCTGCCCATCGCGCTGCTGCTCTTCGCCGCGCTCGCCTTCGGCTGCGCGCACTCCGGCGTCGCGCCCGCGCCGGCCCCCGTCTCCGGCCCGGAGGCGGCTGCCGCGCCACCGCTCATCGTCGTCTCCTTCGACGGCTTCCGCTGGGACTACCTGGATCTCTACCCCACCCCGAACCTCCGGCGGCTCGCGCGGGAGGGGGTCCACGCCGAACGGCTGCTCCCGAGCTTCCCGACCAAGACCTTCCCGAACCATTACACCCTGGTCACCGGGCTCTACCCGGAGCACCACGGCATCGTCAGCAACACGATGGGGGACGAGCGCTTCCAGGCGCTCTTCTCGCTCTCGATCCGGGAGGAGGTCGGCGCCGGACGCTGGTGGGAGGGGGAGCCGATCTGGGTCACCGCCGAGCGGCAGGGCCGGATCGCCACCGTCTTCTTCTGGCCCGGCAGCGAGGCCGAGATCCAGGGGATCCGCCCCACCTTCTGGATGCCGTACGACCCGGAGGCCGACGACGTCGAGCGGCTGGAGCAGGCGCTCTCCTGGCTCGACCGGCCGGAAGGGGAACGCCCCGACCTGATCCTGATCTACTTCGACGAGCCGGATGGCGCCGGACATCGCTCCGGCCCCCTCTCGGACGAGACCCGCGAGCAGGTGGTCCGGGTGGACGGCCTCGCCGCGCGCCTGCGCGCCGGCCTCGAAGCGCGCGGGCTGTTCGACGCCGTCGACCTCCTCGTCGTCTCCGACCACGGGATGGCGGAGGTCGCCCCGGAACGGACGATCGTCCTCGAGGAGTACCTCGACCTCGACGAGGTCCGGGTGCTCGACCCCTCCACGATGGCGCTGCTCTGGCCCGCGCCCGGGCAGCTCGACGCCACCCTCGCCGCCCTCTCCGGAGCCCATCCGCACCTCCACGTCGCCCGCCGCGAGGAGATGCCGGAGCGGCTCCACTACCGGGCTCACCCGCGGATCGCGCCGCTGGTGGCCTGGGCGGATCCGGGCTGGCTCATCTACACGACGCACGCCGAGCGCGAGCGCCGCCAGCAGTCCGTGACCCGCGGGAACCACGGCTACGACCCGGCCGCCCCGGAGATGCACGCCATCCTCATCGGGCACGGCCCTTCGTTCCGCCGTGACTTCACGCTGCCCGCCGTGGAGAACGTCGACCTCTACGAGCTGCTCTGCGCCCTGCTCGGCCTCGAACCGGCGCCGAACGACGGCGACCTCGCGCGGGTCGCGCCCCTGCTGACCCCGGAGGCGGCGGCGCGGGCGGCCTCGCGGGGAGACCGCGCGCCCTGATCTTCGATACCCACGGAAACGCTCGACCCGTCATTCGCTAGACTCGGTCTCCGGGACTCCCCCGCAACCCATGACCCTCGACCCGAACACCGTCGCCGATCTCCTCGCCCGCCAGGGGCTGGTGAGCCCGGAGAACGCCGAGCTGATCCGCAAGGAGGCCCGGCAGCTGCCGGCTCACCGGCGCTCCGCCCGCGCCTACGAACAGCAGGCGGTCGCCTACGAGCTGATCCAGACGCTGCACCTGCCCAACGCCCGCGACGGCGGCGTCATCGGCGAGTACGAGATCGCCCGCGCCATCGCCGCCGACGCCGGCCTCGAGTTCGTGCGGATCGACTCCCTCTCGCTCGACGCCGACCTGATCGAATCGAAGATCTCGCGCCCGTTCGCCAAGCGGCACCGGATGCTCCCCCTCCAGATGGTCGAGGGGCGGTTGCGGGTCGCCTGCGCGAACCCGTACGACATCGAGGCGATCGACTCCTTCCGGCGCATCGCCGGCCGCGAGCCGGAGCTCGTGGTCGCCTCCGAGCCGGACATCCTGCGAGCGCTCACCGAGTTCTACGGCCTGCGCCACGCGGTCAAGCGGGCCGAACGCGATCTGAGCGCCGGCATCGACCTCGGCAACCTCGAACAGCTCGTGCGGATGAAGAGCGAGTCCGAGATCGAGTCGAGCGACCAGCACATCGTCAACGCCGTGGAGTTCATGCTCCAGCACGCCTACGACACCCGGGCGAGCGACATCCATCTCGAGCCGAAACGGGACGTCTCGCTCGCGCGCTTCCGGATCGACGGCGTGCTCCACGACATCCAGACGATGCCGAAGATCGTCCACGCCGCGGTCGTCTCGCGGATCAAGACGATGTCGCGCCTCGACATCGCCGAGAAGCGGCGGCCGCAGGACGGCCGGGTGAAGACCACCCGCGGCGGCCGGGAGATCGAGCTGCGCGTCTCGACGCTGCCGGTCGCCTTCGGCGAGAAGGTCGTCATGCGGATCTTCGACCCCGAGGTGCTGATGCAGGACCTCTCGGGGCTCGGCTTCTACCCGGAAGAGCTCATCCTCTTCCAGGAGTTCATCAGCCGTCCGCACGGGATCATCCTCGTCACCGGCCCCACCGGCTCGGGCAAGACGACCACCCTCTACTCGGCGCTCAAGGCGATCGCCAACCGGGAGATCAACGTCACCACGATCGAGGATCCGATCGAGATGGTGATCGAGGATTTCAACCAGACCTCGGTGCAGAGCAAGGTGGGGATCGACTTCGCCCGCGCCCTGCGCCACATCCTCCGGCAGGATCCGGACGTGATCATGGTCGGCGAGATCCGCGACGGCGACACCGCCCAGTACGCGATCCAGGCGGCGCTCACCGGCCACCTCGTCTTCTCCACTCTCCACACCAACGACGCCGCGAGCTCGATCTCCCGCCTCGTGGACCTCGGGGTGGAACGCTTCCTGATCAGCTCGACGTTGATCGGCACCATGGCGCAGCGCCTGGTGCGGCGCATCTGCCCGCACTGCACTGGCGAGCGATACCTCTCCAACGAGGAGGCGGCGACGCTGCGTCTCACGGTGCCCGCCGGCAAGCGGATCAAGGTGCAGGAGGGACGCGGCTGCTTCGAATGCCGCAGCACCGGCTACCTCGGACGCACCGGGATCTTCGAGATCCTGGCCGTCGACGACGCGATCAAGGCGCTGATCCTCGAGGGCGCCGACGCGCCGGCGATCAAACGGGAGGCGGCGAAGAACGGGATGCGCACCCTGCGCCAGTCCGCCCTGCGCAAGCTCGCCGAGGGGCTCACCACCTTCGAGGAAGTGGTGCGCGTGACCGGCCTCTGAGCCGTCCCTTCAGCGGAAGTAGCGCCACCCTTCGAGCAGCGTCGCCTCGGCGACCACCAGGGTCGAACCTTCCAGCCGATGCCGGAAGGGGATCGGGCGGCAGCCGCCGCCGTTGCTGATCTCCTCGAGCCGGCAGGCGGTGTCGCACTTGTTGTTCACCACCCACTCCCCCTGGTGGCGGAACCCCCGCTTCAGCTTGTAGTCGCTTTCGGCGGCGTCGAAGGCGGTGTGGATCGCCCCGGCGGCGTCACGCGCCACCAGGAAGCGGACCTCCTGGTTGCCGGGGTTGAGGAAACGGTAGAAACGAACCTCGGACGTACCGAAGCCGGCGAGATCGAGACGGACCTCGCCCGCGGCGTCCGCGGTGACCCGCTCGTACCGGGCCCGGCTGAACCCTCCTTCCCAGAGGTACTGCGCGCCGAGCAGCAGAGCGAAGAGGCCGGCCACGGCGAGGACGCCGTGGAGCGGTCGAAGACGGCGATGCGGGGTGGCGGTCATGAGTCTGCGAGACCCTCCGGAGCGTTCCGGCCCATACGGTTCGTGGCGCCGGGGCGCCAAAGATACCAGCCCCCCGGGACGGGGCGAGCCGCGCCGGAAAGCTGGAATAATCGGAGCCCGCTCATGGGGAGACCGGCATGGATCTGAAGCGGGTGCTGCAGGAGAAGAACTTCGTCGCCGCGGGCAAGTCGAAGGAGATCTACCGGATCCCGAGCGGCGAGTACCGGGGCAAGTACGCCTTCGTCTTCACCGACCGTGCCACCGGCTACCTCGATGCCGAGGGGCGCCCGGTCTTCGATCCCGGCTGCGACGTGGTGGTCGGCGAGATCCCCGGCAAGGGAGCGATCGCCTGCCGGTTCGCGACCCATTTCTTCCGGCTGCTCGCGAAGATGCGGGTGCCGACCCATTACGTCGCCACGGTGGCCGACGACGTCATGGTCGTCGAGCCGGCCGTGCCGCTCGGCATGCCCGCCCGCGGCCCGGAGTTTCCAGGCGCCGCGCCGCTCCAGAACCTCGAGTGGACCTGGCGGGAGAGCGCGATGGGCAGCTTCTGGCGGCGCTATCCGTTCGTGCGCCCCTGCACCGACCTGCCCCGGGTGGTCGAGGCGTGGACGAAGGGCGCGACCGATCAGCTCATCACCTTCGAGGCGCTCGCGGCGACCGGCGCGCTGAGCCGCACCGAGATCCGGCGCTGCGAGCGGTTCGTCCAGCGGATCGCCGCGGTGATCCACGACGAGTTCGCCCGCCACGGGCTCCACGTGCTCGACGGCAAGATCGAGCTCGGCCGGACCCGGGCCGGCGGTGGCCGCCTCGTGCTGATCGACGAGATCTCCCCCGACGTGCTCCGCGTCTGCCGCGGCTACCGTCCCGGCAAGCAGGGCTACTGCCTCGAGGCGGGCGACTGCATCCGCACCCGCGTCGAGGGGGAGCGGCGGCGGATCTCGGCCCGCAATCAGCTGAGCGCGGCCGATCTCGAAGCGATCTTCGCCTCCCGGTAACGCCGGCGGCCGGGCTCAGGCCGCGCCCCGGAGCACCGCGGAGACCCGCTCCCAGACCTCGCGGAGAGCCCGGCTCGCCGCCGCCTCCGGCTCGTTCGCGGTCACCGGCTCGCCGGCCACCATCGCCCGGGCGACGGCGAGATCGAACGGCACCCGCCCGACGGTCGCCACCCCGCGCTCCCGGCAGCGGGCCTCGATCTCGTCGCTCGCCGCCGGCCGGAGATCGGCGCGGTTGACCGCCACGAGCGCCCGGACCCGGAAGTGCGCGAGGGTATCGAGGGTCCGGTTCAGATCGTGGGCTCCCGAAACCGACGGCTCGGCCACCACGAGGGCGAGATCCGCTCCGGTCACCGCGGAGATCACCGGGCAGCCGATGCCGGGCGGGCCGTCGACGAGCACCAGCTCCCGCCGCTCGGCGAGCGCCTGCCCGCGGGCACGCTGCCGGACGAGCGCCACCAGCTTGCCGGAGTTCTCCTGCCCGGGCAGCAGCCCGGCGTGGTGGAGCGGCCCGTACCGGCTCTCGGAGTGGTAGAGATGGCCGGCGAGCTCGGGATGCATCGAGATCGCCCCCTCCGGGCAGTGGTGGACGCAGGCCGCGCACCCCTCGCAGGCGATCGGATCGACGGCGAAGCGGCCGTCGTGCGCGACGATCGCCTCGAAGCGGCAGACCGTCTCGCAGATCCCGCAGGCCGTGCACGCCGCCGGGTCGATCCGGGCGACCTTGCCGCCCTGGAACTCCTCCGCGGCGAGGAGTCGCGGCCGCAGCATCAGCTCGAGGTTCGCGGCATCGACGTCGGCGTCGGCCAGGACCACCTGCTCCGCCCACGGCCCCGTGGCCGCGAGATGGGCGAACGCCGCGGTGAGGCAGGTCTTGCCGGTCCCCCCCTTGCCGCTCAGCACGACGAGCTGTTTCATCGGCCCCCTCCTCCCGCCGCGGCCAGAGCGACCGGGGCCGCCGGGGCGACGGTGGCGCGGATCGTCGCGAGGAGCTCGCGGAAGGCGGGCCCGTACTCCGGCGCCGCCTCGACGAGCGTCCGGCCGGCGGCGATCGCCTCGGCGAAGCGGCGCTCCATCGGGATCCGCATCAGGACCGGCAACCCGGCCTCCTCGCAGTACGCCGCGACCGCCGCGTCGCCGATCCCCTCCCGGTTGATCACCACCCCGGCGGGGATCCCCAGCTCGGTGGCGATCGGCACCACCTGCCGCAGGTCGTGCAGACCGAACGGCGTCGGTTCGGTGACGAGCAGCAGGTAGTCGGCACCGCGCATCGTCTCCACCACGGGACAGGAGGCTCCGGGGGGCGCGTCGCGGATCTCGAGCGTGCAGTCGATCCCCGGCACCGCCGGAGCAAAGGCCGGAGGCCACCGCTTCAGGGCCCGCACGATCGGCGTCGCCATCGGCTCGCCGACGTGCATCAGCCCCTGGGAGAGGCGGCAGCCCCCCGCCGTGACCCCGGTCGAGAGCCGGCCGATCCCATGCTGCCGCTCGCTGATCGCTCCTTCCGGGCAGACCCGCAGGCAGCTGCCGCAGCCGTGACAGAGCGCCGGGAAGACGAGTACCCGCAGGCCGACGACGGCGAGCGCGTGGTACTCGCAGACCTCGGCGCACCGGCCGCAGCGGGTGCAGCGGGTTTCGTCGATCACCGGCCGCGGGGTCGTGACCTCCGCCTCCTCCTGCCACTCCGGGGCGAGGAAGAGCGCGGCGTTCGGGGCTTCGACGTCGCAGTCGAGAAGCCGCGTGCCAGGTCCGGCGGCGAGCGCCAGACTCGTGGCGACCGTCGTCTTGCCGGTCCCGCCCTTGCCGCTCGCGACGACGATGCGGATCAGGATGCGCTCCCGTGGTGGCCGGCGTGGGTGGCGGCCTCGGCACGCCGCAGGGAGCCTTCCTGCAGCAGCGCGAGCGCCCCGGCCACCGTCAGGTCGGGGTCGGCCGGGGCGAGGTACATCTCCACCCCGGCGGCCGCGAGCGTCGCGAAGGCGTGCGGGCCGTACGCCCCGCTGATCACCGCGCCGGCGCCGAGCCCGACGACGAACCGCGCCGCCTCGACCCCGGCACCGCCGGCCGCCGCCTGGGCGGGGTTCTCGTGGCGCGTCCACTCTCCGCTGGCGCGATCGACGAGACAGAAGGCGGCCGTCCGGCCGAAGCGGGAGTCGAACGGCGACTCCAGCCCTTCTCCGGTCGTGGAGATCGCGACCTTCACGACTCGTCTCCGGAGCCGCGAGGCGACCTGCCGGCACCCCGCAGGGCGTCGATCAGCGCCTCGACGAGCGGCCGCTGCGGCGCGTCGGCTTCGAACCCTCTTCCGAACCCCCGACCGAATCCGCGGCCCCGGCCACCCTGCGGCGCTCCACACCGCTGCCGCCGGCGGCGTCCTTCACCCCGTGGCCAGCCGGCCTCGACCGGAGCGGCGCAACCGCCCCTTCCCCGCCCGGTGCGGGGCCCCTGTCCGTACGGACCGGTACCATCGTTACGTGGCATCTGACTGCTCCTCTCCGCCAGGAGAACCTGGCTTCCGTTCCCCTCTCATCGCCTCCCAGGCAGCTTCGAGCGTTTCGATCTCGAGACGCCGCTGCCGCAGCGCCTCCATCCACTCCGCGAGCGCACCCTCTCCCTGCGGCGTGAGGGTGTAGACCCGCCGCCGGGGGCCGAGGCTGCTCTCGTCCCACGAGCTGGCGACCAGCCCCAGCTCCTCGAGCTCGCGCAGCGCCCGGTAGAGAACGCTCGGATCCATCTCGCCGGCACGGAAGCCGAACTCCTCGAGCCCCTGGATCAGGCTGTAGCCGTACCCCGGTTCCCGCCGCAGGAGGACCAGCAGGCACGACTCGAGGAAGAACCAGCGCCGCCGGCCGCCGCCGCGTCCGCCTCGTCGGAATCGCTGTCGTTCCCGCATCGGCTTTGCACCTCCAGCTAAGGAGTATCGAACTATAGACATTTTGTCAATAGCCATGAGAACCATCCCCGGCTGGAGCCGTCGGCTTGGGGCACTCAGCTCAGGGTACGGCCGAGCAGGGCGATGGCTTCCGCGCGGTGGGTGGCGGTCGCGGCCTTCCCCTGGAAGCGGCGGCCGGTGCCGCCGCCACGCCCGCCGAGGGTGCGGGCGACCTCGGCACCGAGGGGGGCGAGGTCGAGGGCGAGCCCATCCCCGGCCGCGAGCCCGAAGACGAGGCCGTCGCCCGCCGCGGCAGTGACGAAGGCGAGCGCCTCGGGACGATCAGCCACGATCCCCGCGGCGAGGGCGGCAGGTCCTCCCGGTGGCGGGCTCTCGAGGTGGAGCTCGAGGAGGGGGCCGGGAGCGCGCGCGAGGCGCTCGGCTTCCAGCTCGGCGAGGCGTTCGCCGAGGCGGCGGGTGAGACGCCCGGCGGCGGCGAGCTCTTCGAGCTTCCGCGCCGCGATCTCGCAGAGCTCCGGCTCCCCGCTGTCGAAGAGCCGGCGCAGCGCGCCGAGCCGCTCCGCGACCTCTCCGAGGCGGGCGCGAACCCGCCCGCCGGCGAGCCAGAAGAGGCGGGTGCCGCCCCGCATCGGTTCGGTGCCGACGAGCTTGAGCACCTCGATCTCGGCGGTGGAGACGAGATGCGTGCCGCCACAGGTAGCGAGATCGAGCCCGGCGATCTCGATCACGCGCAGGTCGCCGGTGTGCCCCGCGGGCAGCCGGCGGGTGCGCACGCCGAGCTCCGCGGCCTGCTCAGGTGTCACCCACCGTGCGCTCACCCGCCGCGCCGCGCGCACCTCGGCCGCCACCGCCTCCTCGAGCGCCGCGAGCTCCGCGGCGGTGAACGCCGGACGGTCGAGCTCGATGTCGGAGAGTGCCGGCCCGAGGTGAAACGCCGTCGTCCGCCAGCCGAAGCGCGTGAGCGCGATCGCGGTCAGCAGATGCTGCGCGGTGTGCTGCTGCATGAGGTCGTAGCGGTGCTCCCAGTCGAGCTCGAGGCGGGCCGGCCCGGCCGGTAGCGGCGCGGCGAGCCGGTGGAGGAATCCCTCGTCGCTCCGCTCGACCGCGGTCACCTCGACCCCGCCGAGCCGGCCCCGATCGGCCGGCTGGCCGCCGCCGCCGGGAAAGAGGATCGTGTCGGCGAGCCAGGCGGCCGGCTGACCATCGACCAGCTCCGGCCGGACCGTGACGGCGAGCTCGCGGGCATACGGATCGCGATGGAAGGCAGGAGATCTCACGGTTTTCCATCCTACGGCAGCCCGCGGTAAACTGCTCCCGTTCCAATCGCCGTGAGGAGGTTTCCGTTGCCCACGACCCCGGTCCGGTTGCCGCCGGTCGCTCTCTCTTCCGAACCGATGCGGCCGGTGGATACCACCTGGCTGCGCATGGATCAGCCGAACAACCTGATGCACGTCAACGGCGTGCTGGGGCTCGGGGGGGCGCTCGACATGGAGCGGGTCCGTACGCTCGTGGTCGAGCGGCTGCTGCGCATCCCGCGTTTCCGCCAGCGGGTGGTCGAGCATCGAGGCCGCTTCCGCTGGGAGATCGCTCCCGACTTCGATCTCGACGACCATCTCGTCAGCGAACGGCTCCCCGCGCCCGGCGGCCGGGCGGAAGCCGAGCAGCTCTTCGGCGAGCTGATGTCGCGGCCGTTCGATCGCGCCCGCCCGCTCTGGCAGCTCCACATCGTCCCCGGCTACGAAGGCGGGACGGCGGTCTTCTGCCGTCTCCATCATGCGATCGGCGACGGCGTGGCGCTCCTGCTCGTGCTGCTCTCGCTCTGCGATCTCGAACCCGACGGCCGCCTCGCCGCGGCCACGCCGGCCGACGAGGCGCCGCCGCCGCTCTCCACGCAGATCGCCTCGCTCTTCGGGCAGCCGGTGGAGAGCTTCGCCTCGGTGCGGACGCTCCTCGAAGAGGTGATGCCGGACGCGATGCGGCTCCTCCTCCATCCCATCGACGCCATGCGCAGAAGGAACGCCCTGCTGCGCAACCTCGCGGCGGTGGGCGCCGCCGGGCGGCTCGCCGTCTATTCGAGCGATCCCCGGACCACCTTCAAGGGCGAGCTCGTGGTCGCCAAGCGCGTCGCCTGGTCGCGGCGGATTCCGATCCCCGAGATCAAGCAGGTCGGGGCCGCGATCGGCGGCACCGTCAACGACATCCTGGTCAACGCCACGGTCGGAGCGATGTACCACTATCTGGCGGCACAGGGGGAAGTGGCGCCGGACCTCGTGGTGCGCGCGGCGATGCCGGTCAACCTCCGCCCGCTCGAGAAGCTCAACGAGCTCGGGAACCGCTTCGGTCTCGCTTTCCTCGGTCTGCCGGTGGGGATCGCCGATCCGGTCGAACGCCTCACCGCGCTCCACCGGGAGGCCGACCGGCTCAAGCACTCCGCGCAGCCGCTCGCCGCCTACGGCATCCTCCACACCATGGGGCGGCTGCCGCTCGCCGCGCAGCGCCTGATCGTCAGCCTCTTCGGGGCCAAGGCGACGGCGGTGATGACGAACGTCCCCGGCCCACGCCGGCGCCTCTATCTCTGCGGCCGGCCGCTCGAGGAGATCTTCTTCTGGGTCCCCCAGGCGGGACGCCTCGGGCTCGGCACCAGCATCCTCTCCTACTGCGGCGAGGCCCGTCTGGGGGTCGCCACCGACGCCGGGCTCGTTCCCGACCCCGAGCGGCTGATAGCCGGTTTCGAGACCGAGTGGGAGCGGCTGCGCGAGCGCGCGGGCCTCGCGGGCTGAGACGGCCGGCGCTCCGGAGCGCGCGCCTCAGAGCGGCGGCCGGAGCCGATGAAAGCCGGTCTCGCGCTGATAGAGATCGGCCACCGCGAGGATCTCGAGCTCGCCGTAGAGCCGGCCGACGAAGGTGAGGCTGGTCGGCGTCCCGTCGCTCCGGAAACCGTTCGGCAGGACCACCGCCGGGTGCCCGGTGAGGTTCGTGAGCAGGAGCTGATCGCCGCCGAAGGAGGGGGTGACGAGGGCATCGACCGCCGCGAGCGAGCGGTTCATCTCCCGGATCAGCAGCGAGCGAATCCGGTTCGCGCGCAGGTACTCCACCGCCGGGACGAAGCGGGCGAGGCGGAAGACCTGAGGCCAGCTCTCCTCCCCCTGCCGCACCATCGTGTCGACGCCCCCGCCAAGGGTGAAGTCGTCGAACGCCGCACCCGCCTCCACGGTGAGGATGATCGCCAGCGGCTCGACCGGCAGCGCCGGCAGCGTCACCGGCACCAGCCTGAAGCCGAGGCGCCGCAGGACGTCGAGCGCCGCCAGCTCGTGGGCCCGGGCCTCCTCTTCTCCCGGCGGCGGGTCGGCTTCGAAGAGCGCCGGCACGTAGCCGAGCCGCAGCTTGCGCGGGTCGGGGCGGGCCGTCCAGTCGAACGGCCGGTCCACCACGGTCGGATCGAGGCCGTCCGGGCCGGCGATCGCCGCGAAGGCGAGAGCGCAGTCCTCCACCCGCCGGGCGATCGGACCGAGCTTGTCCATCGTCCAGCTGAGCGTCATCGCCCCGTGCCGGCTCACCCGCCCGAAGGTCGGCCGCAGGCCGGTCGCCCCGCAGCGCGTGCAGGGCGAGACGATCGAGCCCCAGGTCTCGCTGCCGATCGCGAAGCCCACGAGGCC
Source organism: Acidobacteriota bacterium (assembly GCA_012521815.1). Lineage (GTDB taxonomy): Bacteria > Acidobacteriota > Thermoanaerobaculia > Multivoradales > JAGPDF01 > JAAYLR01. The sequence continues at coordinate 12,469 of JAAYLR010000039.1, read as the reverse complement.
GGCCGCGGTGGCCGCCGCCGAACCGGCCGACGAGCCGCTCGACCCCTGCTCGAGCCGCCACGGATTCTTCGTCGTACCCCCGTACCAGACGTCCCCCCAGGCGAGCTCGCCGAGCGAGAGCTTGGCGAGGAGCACCGCCCCGGCCTGCTCGAGACGGGAGACCACCGCGGCATCGCCGGGGAAGACCTGCTCGCGGAAGTAGCCCGTCCCCCAGGTCGTGGGAGCGCCGGTCGCGGCGAGCAGGTCCTTGGCCCCCCACGGGATCCCGTGCAGGGGGCCGCGGGGGCGGCGGGCGGCGAGCTCCTGATCGGCGCGGCGCGCGGCCGCGAGCGCCCTCTCCTCGAGCAGGTTGACGACGCAGAGGAGCTGCGGGTCGAGCCGCCGCAGCCGCTCGAGATAGATCCGGGTCAGCTCGACCGAGGAGAGCTTCCGGGCCGCCAGCAGCTCGCCGAGCTCGGCCGCCCCGAGGAAGGCCAGCTCTTCGTCCGGCACCGGCCGCAGCGCCCGCGGGGGGCGCTCGGGGAGCGTCCGCACCCGCTGCAGGAGCGCCGGCCGCTCCTCGGAGAAGGCGTCGGGCCGGAACTGCAGCGCGAGCGGGACGTCGTTGGCGAGCGGCAGCTCGCGCATCGCGGCGTAGGCTCCCGCCTGCTCCTCCAGCCCCGCCAGCACGAGGTCGCGCTGCTCGTCGGTGAACGTGAGGCCGGCGAGACGCTCGGCCGCGGCCACCGCGGCACGCGAGAGCGGCCCTTCGCTCACCCCCGCGGCGGCGAGCAGCTCGGCGAAGGCGAGGCCTCCGCCTCCCGCCGCCAGCGCCGCGAGGAACCCCCGCCGTGAAGCTCCGTTCGCTCTCTCGCCAGACCGTTCACCCATCGCCATCCTCCTTTCCCGCAACGACGCACTCTTCATCCGGTCAGCGCGGAACCGTCCGTGATCCGCCCGGCGGCAGGTCTACCCTGTCCCGGCCTCTTCGAGCCCGAACCGGGTGACCACCTCGGCCGCCACCTGCTCGCCGATCGCGAGGCTCGCGGTGGCCGCCGGCGACGGCGCGTTGAGGACGTGCAGCGCCCGCGCGCCGGTGACGAGGTGGAAATCGTCGAGCAGCCGCCCGGAACGATCGAGCGCCTGGGCCCGCACCCCGCACCCGCCGCGCACGACGTCCGCCTCGCCGATCGCCGGCACGAGCCGCTGGAGCGAGCGCACGAAGAGCCGCCGACTCCAGGCCCGCCGGTACTCCTCCCAACCCGTCTTCAGATAGCCGCCGGCCAGCCGCCAGAGGCCGGGGAAGGCGAGCGTCGCCGCCGTGTCGCGCAGCGAGAACGAGGCACGCCCGTATCCTTCGCGCTTCCAGGCGAGCACGGCGTTCGGGCCCGCCTCGACGGCGCCGTCGACCCGCCGCGTGAAATGGACCCCGAGGAACGGCAGCTGCGGATCGGGGACCGGATAGACGAGGTGGCGCACCAGCTCCCGCCGTTCGGGGCGCAGCAGGTAGTAGTCCCCCCGGAACGGCACGATCCGCACCGCCGGCCGCTCCCCCGCCAGCCGCGCCACCCGGTCGCTCTGCAGGCCCGCGCAGTTGACGACGACCGCCCCCCGGAAGGCGCCGGCCGGAGTCTCCGCCACGATCTCCGAGGGGCCGACCCGGAGCGCACGGCAGCGCGCCCCGAGCACGATCCGCCCCCCGGCGGCCTCGAGATCGGCGGCGAAGGCGCGGCAGACGGCGGTGAAATCCACGATCCCCGTCTCCGGCACGAGCAGGCCGGCGAGCCCCGCCACGTGCGGCTCCCGCTCGCGGATCTCTTCGGGCGAGAGCCGGCGGATCCCGCCGAGGCCGTTCGCCCGCCCCCGCTCGGCGAGGGCGTCGAGCCGCGCGACCTCGGCGGGGGTCGTCGCCACCACCACCTTGCCGCAGCGCTCGTGCGGGATCCCCCGCTCGTCACAGTAGCGGTAGAGCGCCTCCCGCCCGGCGGCACAGAGCGCGGCTTTCGCCGAGCCGGGGCGGTAGTAGAGCCCCGAGTGGATGACGCCGCTGTTGTGGCCGGTCTGATGCCGGGCGATTCCGGATTCCGCTTCGAGCACCGTGACCGCGAGCCGGTGCCGGGTGGCGAGAGCACGGGCGGTCGCCAGCCCCACGATCCCCGCGCCGATGACGACGGCATCCGAGTGTTCGCGCATGCGGTGATCCTGTCACGAGCGGGAGGTGATGACCCTTGCGTTTCGCCCCGGGAGGCGCCTACGATCCCTCCAGCCAGTCCACGCAGCGGCATCCGTGCCACCCCTCTCCGGGTGCGGAGGTTTCCCATGCCCCGTTCTTCTCCCAGCGACCCGCCCTGTCAGCGCCCCGAAGATCCGCGCTGCCGCGAGCGGATCGCCCAGCTCGCCGATCCGGGCCTCGGCGCCCTGGTGCGGGCGGCGGCGCTCGGCTGCCGGCAGCCGGCGGCGTTCCTCGCCCTCGCCGGCGAGAGGGGAGTCCGGATCGCGGCGGCCACCGGGATCGCGTCCGGGTGGCTCACGCCGCCACCGGCGCTGCTGACGCCGGCCTTCGCCGCCTCCGGGCCGCTCGCGGACGCGGGCCGGACGACGCCGGAGATCCCCTTCCCGTTCCTCCTCTCGGTGCCCCTTCCGCCGCTCGCCGGGCTCCCGCCGGGGCGCCTCGCGGTGGCGGGCGACGCCCCCCTGCTCGCGGAGGGGGAGGAGAGCGCGCTGCTCGCGCTCCTGGCCGAACAGATCGCCGCCCGCTGGGACTCTCTCCAGCGGCTCGCCGCCCTCGAAGCCGAACAGCGGGAGCTCTACCGGCAGCTCGGGCAGCTGCGGCGCCTGAAAGAGGGGCTCCGCCTGCTGCGCCCGGCCATCGACCAGAGCGTCGATGCGGTCCTCGTGACCTCCTCGAACTTCGCGCCCCCGGGGCCCGTCGTGCTCTACGTCAACGCCGCCGCGGCCCGGCTGCTCGGCTACGACGAGGAGGAGATGGTGGGGATGCTCGTGCGGCGTCTCTACGGCCCGAAGACCGACCCGGAAGCCCTCCTCCGGCTCGGCCAGGCACTCGGAGCCGGGCAGCCGTTCCGCACGACGCTCGAGACCTACCGCAAGGATGGCGGGACGATCTGGCTCGAACGGCAGGTCGCCCCGGTGCGCAACGCCAGCCGCCAGATCACCCAGCTCGTCTCGATCCTGCGCGAGGTGCCCCCTCCCGGCGAACGGAGTCCCGAAGGAGAGTTGCCGCTCACGCAGCTCTTCGGCGAGCCGCCGGATCTCTGCTTCCGCCTCGCCGCCGACGGCACCATCCTCGACCACCAGGAGGCGAGCGGAGAGCTGCTCTACGTCTCCCCCGAACGGTTCCTCCACCGCCGGATGCAGGAGGTCCTCCCGGAGGAGGCGGGCGCGGCCATCACCGCCGGCCTTGCCGAGGCGCTGGAGGGGGAACGGGTGGCGACCCACCGCTACGTGCTGCCGATCGCCGGGAGACCCCGGCGGTTCGAGGCCCGCTTCCTCCCCCTTTCGGAGCGTGAGGTCCTGCTCCTGGTGCGCGCGCTCGGAGAGCTCTCCCCCTCTTGATTTTTACGCCTTGATTACGCCATCCTCGGAGAGCGGCAGCCATCCCCGCCGCTTTCCGAGGTCGTCGTGCCCGTCCCTGCTTTCGCCCCCGAGAGCCCGCACGCTTCCGGCTCCGCCCGCGCGGCCGGGGAGCTCCTCCGCCGCCTCGCTCCCCATCCGCTCGCGGGTCAGCTCGGAACCGGCGCCGCACTCGTCCGCGCCCGGCATGCGGTGCCCGCTCCCGAGCGGTGGCCGAGCGGCCTGCCGGCCCTCGACCGGCTCCTCGGCGGGGGGCTCCTCCCCGGCGAGCTGGTGGAGTGGGTGGGCCGGCGCTCGAGCGGCCGCTGGGCGGCGCTCCTCTCCCTGCTGGCCGCCGTCACCGCCCGTGGCGAAGGGGCGGTGCTGGTCGACGGGGCTGACGCCCTCGAGCCGGCCGACGCGCGGGCGGCGGGGATCGCTCTCCCCCGCCTCCTCTGGACCCGCTGCGCGACCCTCCGGGAGGCCCTCGCCGCCACCGGGATCGCGCTCGCCGGCGGCTGGCCGCTCGTCGCGCTCGACCTGGGCGACGGCCCGCTCCCGGCGGCGGCGGCCGGTGAGGCCACCTGGCAGCGGCTCGCCCGCACCGCCCGAAGCGCCGGTACCACCCTCGTCGTCTCCTCTCCCCGCCGGGTGACCGGCGCCGCGGCCGCCGCGGTGCTGCGCAGCGAGGGGCGCGGCGCCCGCTGGCTCGCCCCGCCCCTGCTCGCCGGCCTGAGCGGCGAGCTGATCCTCGAACGCTCCCGCCGCGGGGAGCGGGAACGGGACGGCGCCCGGGAGCGCCTCCGGCTCGCCGTCCCGCTGGAAGGTGCCCTGGAAGGTGCCAGCCGAGTTGCCGACGACCCGCCGGAAGGTGCCAGGCGAGTTGCGAACCCCGGGGAGGGGCCCCTCCCCGCCCTCCGGGCCGCCGCCTCCTGAGGGAAGCGGATGCCCCGCCTCGCCTGCCTCTGCGTGCCGCTCTTTCCGCTCGCCGCGCGGCTGCGCAGCGAGCCCGAGCTGCGCCACGAGGCGGTGGCGGTGGTCGAGGGGCAGGGGGACCAGGCCCGGATCGTCGCGGCCAGCCGCCGGGCCCGCCAGGGCGGGGTGCGGCGTGGCATGACCCTCTCCCAGGCCCGCGCCCTCCTCTCCGGCCTCGTCGCCCGCGGCCGGGATGCGGAGGGGGAGCGCGCGGCCCGGGAGGCGCTCCTGGAGGTCGCCGAACGCTTCTCGCCGCGGGTCGAGGATGGCGGCGACGGCACGGTCTGGGCCGACCTCGGCAGCCTCCCCTCCCCCGGCGGCCATCCGGAAGAGGAGGAGCGGACCCTCGCCGTCGCCCTCGCCGCCGCCGCCGAACGGATCGGCCTGCCGGCGCGGGTGGGGATCGCCGGCAGCCGGCTCACCGCCCGCCTCGCCGCGCTGGCGCCCGGCTCCCCCACGGTGGTCCCCCCCGGCGGGGACGCCGCCTTCCTCGCCCCGCTGCCGCTCGCCCGGCTCGCCCCCGAGCTCGGTCTTGGCGCGCAGCTCGCGCGCTGGGGACTCGCCGCCATCGGTGATTTCGCCGCCCTGCCGGCCGCCGAGGTGGCGGCTCGACTCGGTGAGGCCGGCACCCGGCTCCACCGCCTCGCGCGCGGCCTCGACGAGACCCCGCTCGTCCCCCGCGAACCGCCCTCCGAGCTGCGGGAGGGGCTGGAGCTGGAGTGGCCGCTCGCCGCCCTCGAGCCGTTCCTCTTCGTCGCCCGCACGGCGCTCGAGCGCCTCTGCCAGCGCCTCGAAGGGAGCGGCCTCGGCTGTGCGCGGCTCGGCCTCGCGCTCCGCCTCGAGCCGGAGGGGCACGACGAGCGCGCCCTCGCCCTGCCCGCCCCCACCTGCGAGGCGAAGACGCTCCTCACCCTGGTACGCCTCGACCTCGAGCGCCGCCCCCCCGGCGGCGCGGTCGCCGCCTTCGTCTTTACCGCCTGGCCCGGGACGCCGCGGGCCGCGCAGCTCTCCCTCTTCGGTCCCCCCGATCTCTCCCCGGAGCGGCTGGCGACCACCCTCGCCCGCCTCTTCGCCCTCCTCGGCCCCGGCCGCGTCGGCTCCCCGCACCCCCTCGACGCCCACCGTCCGGAGGGGTTCGCACTCCTCCCCTACACCCCGCCGTCCCCCCCGCCGACCGCGCGCCCGGCCCCTCCGGCCCGCGGCCTGCTCGCCGTGCGCTCCCTGCGTCCGCCGCTCCCGCTCGAAGTCCACACCGCCCCCGACGGCCGCCCCGTCGAGCTCCGCCCCCTGGCCGGCGAGGAGGCGGCCGGACGGCCGCAGCTCGCCGGGCGCGTGCGCATCGCCGCCGGCCCCTGGCAGCTCGAAGAGGGCTGGTGGACCGATCACCCCCTGGGACGCGAGTACTGGGACGTCGAGCTCGCCGGCGGCACCCTCTGCCGCCTCTGCCGCGATCCCGCCACCGGCGCCTGGCACGCCGACGGGATCTACGACTGACTCGATCTCATTCCACGTGGTAGGTTGGAGTTCCTGCTCAGCGTCGTCCATGCGTCCGGAGACCCCACCGTTCTGCCCAACCCTTCGCTGTCGCTGACCCTCTCCCGGAGGTTCCGATGTCCGTCGCCCGCCTGCTCACCGCCTGTCTGCTCCTCTTCGCTGCCACCTCCGCCGCCCTCGCCGCCGACTCCGGTGCCCGCCCCGCCGCGGCGCTCTTCGAGCTCTCGCCGCTCGACGCGGTCGACCTCTACGTGACCGCGCCGTTCGATCTCGACGCGGTGCGGGCCGAGGACGTCCAGCGGCAGGCGGAGGGACTGCCGCCCCGCTTCGCGATCCCCGAACCGGTGCGGATCACCCCGGCCGAGCGCGGCTCCTGGGAGTGGCTCCCCGACGGGCGTCTCGTCTGGCGGCTGCGGGTGGGGGCCCCGGGAGCGGTCTCTCTCAACCTCGGCTTCACCCGCTACCGGATGCCGCCGGGAGGCCGGCTGCTCATCTACTCCGCCGATCAGAAGCACGTGGTGCGGCCGTTCACCGCCGCGGACAACGCGGAGCACGGCGAGCTCTGGACGCCGGTGGTGCCCGGCTGGGATCTCGTGATCGAGCTCCTCCTGCCCGCCGCCGAGGTGGCCGCTCTCGAGCTCGAGCTCGGCTCGGTGAACCAGGGCTACCGCGGCTTCGGGCTCGATCGGGAGCCCGAGTCGGGCTCCTGCAACATGGACGTCGCCTGCCTGACCGCGGAGGCCCCCTGGGCCCAGTGGCGCGAGGTCGCCCGGGCGGTGGGCGTGATCTCCACCGGCGGCAGCACCTTCTGCACCGGCTCGCTGCTCAACAACACCGCCCAGGACAAGAAGATGCTCTTCATGACCGCCTACCACTGCGGTGTCCACGCCAGCAACGCGGCCTCGCTCGTCGTCTACTGGAACTACGAGAACTCCACCTGCCGCGTGCCGGGAAGCGCCCAGAGCGGCCAGGGCGGCAACGGCAGCCTCTCGCAGTTCCACACCGGCGCGTACCTCCGGGCCGAGTACTCCGGCTCGGACTTCACGCTCGTCGAGCTCGCCGGCCCGCCGGTTGCGGCGTTCAACCACTACTGGGCGGGCTGGGATCGCACCCCGTACACCGCCCCCGGCGGCCCCGGCAACGGCGACCACGCCTGCGGCCCCGAACCGGCCGCGCTCTGCGCCGCGATCCACCACCCCAACACCGACGAGAAACGGATCACCTTCGTCGAAACGAACACCGCCACGACCGGCTACAACAACCCGGTCTCGCCGGGGGCGGGCACGCACGTCCACGCCTACTGGGATCCGACCCCGATCTTCCCGCCGAACCCGGGCCAGGCGATCCCGCCCCAGGTGACCGAACCCGGCTCCTCCGGCTCACCGCTCTACAACGCGGCGCGGCGCTTCCTCGGCCAGCTCCACGGCGGCCCCTCCTACTGCGGCGCCACCGGCGAGAGCCTCTCCGACTACTACGGCAGCCTCCCGGTCTCCTGGGACCGGGCGGGTTCGACCCCGGCCACGCGCGCCCGGGATTGGCTCGATCCGCTCGGCCTCGCCCCGCTGACCCTCGACGGACGTCCCGACTGCAACCCGCCCGCGACGCCGACCGGCCTCACCGCCACCCCGAACGGCGACAACCGGATCGATCTCTCCTGGAGCCCGGCGGCGGGCGCCACGAGCTACCGGGTCCTGCGCAGCGAGGGCACCTGCGCGGCGGCGGGCGCGTTCCTGCCGCTCGCGAGCGGGATCACCGGCACCACGTACAGCGATCTCACCGCCTCGGGTGGCACCTCCTACGCCTACCGGATCGTGGCGGTGGACGACCTGCAGCCGTGTGAATCCCCCGCGAGCGCCTGCGTCGAGGCCGTCACGACCGGGCCCTGCCGCCTGCCGCCGGTCTTCGCCGGGATCGCCACCGCGGTCAACTCGGGCACGGAGAGCTGCGGCATCGACCTCTCCTGGAACTCCGGTACGAGCCGCTGCGGTGGCGGGATCGTCTACAACGTCTACCGCGGCACCGATCCGGAGTTCGTCCCCGGCCCCGGGAACCTCCTCGCGAGCTGCCTGACGACGACCACCTTCCACGACGCGGCGCTCTTCCCGGATACGGCGTACCAGTACGTCGTTCGGGCCGAGGACGGCACCGGGCAGGGAACCGGTCTCTGCGCGAACGGCAACGAGGAGACGAACCTCGTCCACCGCGGCGCCACGCCGACCGGACCCGACGTCGACTTCTTCCACGACGACCTGGAGAGCGGCACCGCCCGCTGGACGACGGACGGCGGCACCAACGACTGGTCGCTCGCGACCGCCGCGAGCCATTCGCCCACCCACAGCTGGTTCGTGCCGGACCCGAACACTTCGGTCGACCGGCGCCTGCGCCTGGCCTCCCCGCTCACCCTGCCGTCCGCGGCGAGCCTCAGGCTCGAGTTCTGGCACCGGTACCAGCTGGAGAACCGCTGGGACGGCGGCGTGCTCGAATGGTCGCTCAACGGCACGAACTGGTATGACATCCTCGCGGGCGGCGGCGGCATACCGGCCGACAACGACCGCCTCGTCGCCGGCGGCTACCCGGCGACGCTCAACAGCTCGGCGAACCCGCTCGGCGGCCGCCCGGCCTGGACCGGTAACAGCAGCACCTTCGTCCGCACCGAGGCCGATCTCACCGATTTCGCCGGCCGTACGGTCACCTTCCGGTGGCGGTTCGGAAGCGACTCCTCGGTCGCGAGCACGGGCTGGTACGTGGACGACGTGCGGCTCTTCTACGGCTCGACCTGCATCCCGGCCGGAGCGCCGCTCTTCCAGGACGGCTTCGAAGGGGGTTCGTTCACGGCCTGGAGCGGCGTCTGGCCGGCGGGCTGAGCCGGCGTCCTACGCCGCCGCCGGGCCCCGCTTCTCGGCGGCGGTCAGCTCCGGGAGCGGGGGCAACGGCTCGCGCAGGCCGGCGAGCAGGCCGCGGAGCTTGGCGGTGACGGCCGCGGTGTTGCGCCGCGGCAGCTCCCGCAGATAGGCCGCCGGCAGCGCCACCGCGCTCCAGGCGAGGAAGCTCGCCCACTGGAGGGGGTTGGCGTACTTGCGCACGAAGATCGCGGTCGAGCGGGCGGTGCGGAAGGTCCGGCCCGGCGTGTAGCCGCCCACCGACGGCGAGACCATGTGCCAGAGCCGGGCGCGGTGGGCGTACCAGCAGGTGAAGCCGGCGCGGCGCATCCGCACGCACCAGTCGGCGTCTTCCACCCCGACGTGGTAGACCGGATCCCAGAGGCCGGTGGCGACCATCGCCTCGCGCCGGATCAGCATGCAGCAGCCGTTGACGTAGGCGACCTCCTCGTCGCGATCCCAGCGGCCCCGGTCGAGCTCCCCCATCCCCCGCTCGCTCGTCACCGCCTCGCGGAAGCGCAGCCGTCCACCCGCCGACCAGAGCCGGGCGCGGTCGGCGTAGTAGAAGGTCTTCGGCCCGACGCAGCCGATCCGGGGGTCGCGTTCGGCGACCGCGAGGAGCTCGGCGACGAGCTGCGGGTCGGCCTCGATGTCGTTGTTGAGCAGCATGAGCCAGTCGAAACCGGCAGCGAGCGCCCAGCGGATCCCGAGGTTGAGCCCGCCGGAGATCCCGAGGTTCGGCTCGGTGCGGATCTGATGGACCTGCGGGAAGGCGGCGACGACCGCCGCCGTCGAGCCGTCGGTCGAGCCGTTGTCGACGTGGACGAGCGTGAGCCCCGGATGCGGGATCCTCGCGAGGCTGCCGAGCGAGAGCAGCGTCAGCTCGCGCCCGTTGTAGTTGAGGACGATCGCGGCGATGCGCGGCAAGGCGGACATCGGCGGGGGGGCCGCGCTCAGCCGGCGAGCAGATGGCGGGCGATGACCAGCCGCTGCATCTCGCTCGTGCCTTCGTAGATCGTGGTCACCCGCACGTCCCGGTAGAGCCGCGCGATCTCGTACTCCTCGGAGAAGCCGTTGCCGCCGTGGATCTGCAGGGCATCGAAGCAGGCCCGGTTCGCCGCCTCCGAGGCGTAGAGCTTCGCCTCCGAGGCGAGCCGCCCCGCCTCCGGGCTGCGCTCGGAGAGCGCCGCCGCGTGCCGGGTGAGGGTGCGGGCCGCGGCGAGCTCGGTGGCCATCCGGGCGAGCGTGAAGCGCACCGCCTGGTGCTCGACGATCGGCACCCCGAACTGCACCCGCTCCCGGGCGTAGGCGAGCGCGAGCTCGAGCGCCCGCTGGTGGATGCCGACCGCCTGCGCGGCGATGCCGAGGCGGGAGTGGTCGAGGGTGGCGAAGGCGATCCGCAGCCCCTGTCCCTCCGCGTCGAGCAGGTGCGAGGCAGGCACCCGGCAGGCGTTGAAGAAGAGCGAGCCGGTCACCGAGGCGCGCAGGCCCATCTTCTCCTCCGGCGCGCCGGCGGCAAAGCCGGGCATCTCGCGGCCGACGACGAAGGCGCTGATCCCCCGCTTGCCCGCCGCCGGATCGGTCCGCGCGAGCACCACGAACCACTTCCCGATGCTGGCGTTCGTGATCCACGCCTTCTGCCCGTCGAGGATCCAGTCGTCGCCGTCGCGCCGGGCCACGGTCTGCATCGCTCCGGCGTCGCTCCCCGACCCCGGCTCGGTGAGGCCGAAGCCGCCGAACTCGGCGCCGGCAGCGAGCTCCGGGAGCACCCGGCGGCGGAGCTCGTCGCTGCCGAAGCGCTGGATCGGCCACTGGCAGACCGAGTTCGTCACGCTCATCGTCACCGCGGTCGAGGGGCAGACCCGCGCCACCTCCTCCACCGCGAGGCAGTAGGTCAGCGGGTCCTGGCCCGCGCCGCCGTACTCCTCGGCGACGAGCATGCCGAGCAGCCCCATCTCCCCCATCTCCCGCAGCACCGCGACCGGCAGCTCGTGGCTGCGGTCCCGCTCGGCGAGCCCCGGGCGCAGCCGCTCCTCGGCGAAGCGGCGCACCTCGGCGCGGAGCAGCTCCTGCTCCTCGGTGAGCGCGAAGTCGAGTCCGGATCCGGGAGGCATCGCCGCGCCCTCTCAGGCCCGGAGGATCTGCTCGGCGATCACGAGCTTCTGGATCTCGCTCGTGCCCTCGTAGATCTCGGTGATGCGGGCGTCGCGGAAGTAGCGCTCGACGTTGTACTCGCGGGTGTAGCCGTAGCCGCCGTGGATCTGGAGCGCCTTGTTCGTGACCCGCTGCGCGGCCTCCGAGGCGAAGAGCTTCGCCTGCGCCGCCTCGAGCGAGTAGCGCCCTCCCTGCTGCTTCTTCCAGGCCGCCTTCCAGGTCAGCAGCCGGGCGGCGTCGATCTCGACCGCCATGTCGGCGAGGTAGAACTGGATCGTCTGGAACTCGGCGATCGCGCGGCCGAACTGCTGGCGTTCGCGCGCGTAGCGGCGCGCCTCCTCGAACGCCCCCCGGGCGATGCCGACCGCCTGCGCGGCGATCCCGATCCGGCCGCCGTCGAGCGTCGCCATCGCGATCCGGAAGCCCTGCCCCTCGTCGCCGAGCCGGTAGCGGGCGGGCACCCGGAGGTTCTCGAAGAAGAGCTCGGTGGTGCCGGAGGCCTGCACGCCGAGCTTGTACTGATGCCCGCCGCGGGTCAGGCCGGGGGTGTCCATCGGCACCAGGAAGGCGGTGATCCCCTTGTGGCCGCGGCTGAGATCGACCGAGGCGAAGACGATCGCCACGTCGGCCGCGAGCCCGTTGGTGATGAAGACCTTGCTGCCGTCGAGCAGGTAGTCGTCGCCGTCGCGCCGGGCCGTGGTGCGGAGCGCCGCGGCGTCGCTCCCGGCGTCCGGCTCGGTGAGGGCGAAGCAGCCGATCTTCTCGCCGGCGGCGAGCGGGGTGAGGAACTCCCGCTTCTGCTCCTCGGTGCCGAAGGCGAGGATCGGATCGCAGACGAGCGAATTGTTCACCGAGAGGATCACCCCGCTCGAGGCGCAGGCGCGGCTGATCTCCTCGATCACGAGGCAGTAGGAGACGACGTCCATCCCCGCCCCGCCGTACTGCTCCGGAACCGCCACCCCGGTGAGCCCGAGCTCGGCCGCCCGGGCGAAGAACTCGCGCGGGAAGACCCCGCTCTCGTCGATCTCCTTCGCCCGCGGCGCCACCACCTCGGCCGCGAAACGGCGCACCGTGTCCTGCAGGAGAAGCTGCTCTTCGCTGAGCTCGATCCGCATCGCTGGGCCTTCCCTTCCGTTCTGGCCGCCGGGCCGTCAGGTATCGGCGGGCATGGTAGCAACGCCCCTTCCCGAGGGTCAACGAAGCGCCGCGCCGCCGCGGCCCGCCCTTCTCGCCGCCGCGCGCTTCTGCCAGAATCCGCGCCATGAGCACCGAGAGACTCTCCTACCTCCCGATCGAGATCCGCAGCTATCTCCCCACCGGCTGGGGGCTGGTCGCAGGGACCGAGCCCCGCTGGGACGAGCGCAAGGAGACCTGGACCGCCGCGGTCTACGACCTCGCGGACAACGAGTGGACGGTGC
>JAAYLR010000038.1 GCA_012521815.1 Acidobacteriota bacterium | reverse complement strand
GCCGGCGCCGCCACGGCGGGCGCCGGAGCCGGAGCCGCCGGCTGCTCGCCCGCCTCCCCGATCACCGCCACCACCGTCTGCACCGCCACCGTCGCCCCGGCCGCGAAACGGATCTCCTGCAGCACCCCGGCCGCCGGGCTCGGGATCTCCGCGTCCACCTTGTCCGTCGAGATCTCGAACAGCGGCTGATCCCGCTCCACCCGCTCCCCCACCTGCACCAGCCACTTCGTGATCGTCCCCTCGGCGATCGACTCACCCATCTGCGGCATCAGTACTTCCGTCGCCATCGCGCTCTCCTGCGTTCGCTTCCCGTGGTTTCGAGAACCGTTCGTGTCAATGCTCTCCGGGCCCGAGCCGGCTCCGGAGCCGGGCGTGGCATCGCCATCGCCAGCCGGCCGCTCCGGCACCGCCTCCCTGCCCCGCCTGCCGCCTCTTTCTACCAGATACCGGCCCGAAACGCGCCCCGGCCGGGCACGCCGGAGCCCTCCCCACCGGGTGCAGCCCCCCCCGAAAGCGGCGGGAAGCTCCACCGTTGCGCAGCGGGAGCAGCGCGGAGCTCTCGCCGGCGGAGCAAGGTCCCGGCGAAAAGGGTCCGGCGCGGCCGCTCCCGTCAGGGCGCCGCGAGGCGGAGGGCTTCGCCGGAGCCGGCGGCGCGGGCCCGGGCGAAGAGGGCGGCGGCCTCCTCGCGGCGGCCGAGCGCCGCGGCGGCCCGGGCGAGATCGAGCAGGGTGGCGTCTTCGGTGCAGGTCCACATCAGGGAGAAATCGTGTCCGTGCCGGGAGTCGAAGAGGCTCCGCGCCGCTTCGTACGGCTCCTCGCCGTCGCCGGCGCGGGCCAGACCCGCCAGCGCCTGGACGAGGAGGTATCCCCCGCCGAGGCCGCGCGGCCGGCCGCGGAGGTGGGCGATCGCCTGGACGAAGGCGGCGTGCGCGGCGGCGGTGTCCCCCTGGGCGAGCGCGGTGCGCCCGAGGGCGCAGAGACAGACGCCGCGCACGGTGTCCCGGTACATGTTGTCCGATCGCTCCACGGCCTGGAGGCCGTCGAGGCAGTGCCGGCGCGCGCTGTCGAGATCGTCGAGACGGCGCAGGCATTCTCCGAGATAGCCGCTCACGCCGGCCGTGGGGTGCGGCGAGCCGCGCCGCTCGAGCTCGACCGCCTTCTCGAGACACCAGCGCGCCTCGGCGTTCGCTCCGAGCTCGAGATGGGACCAGCCGAGACCGAGCCACGCCCAGCCATGACGAGGTTCGAGCTCGAGGACGCGCCGGAAGAGCGCGAGCCCTTCGCGATGGTCTCCCGGCAGCGCCGCGCAGCAGCCGCCGAAGTAGGCCGCGGTCACCGACGTCGGGTCGAGCTCCATCGCGCGCCGCTCCTCCGCGAGCCCCGCCGCGAAATCCCCTTGCCGCAGGAGCGCGTAGCCGAGCCAGATGCGCGGCTCGGCGAGCTCCGGGTCGGCGGCGATCGCACGCCGCGCGTAACCGGCCGCGGTCGCGAGCTCCTCCGCGTCGGTACGGAAGGTGAAGCGCATCCCGTGGACGGCGGCGAGACCCGCCAGCGCCGGGGCGTACCGCGGATCGACGCCGATCGCCTGCTCGTAGAGCTCGCCGGCCCGGTCGAGGGAGCCCTTGGCCAGCTGCTCGAACGCCAGCCGTCCGCGCGCGTGCAGCTCGTAGGCGTCGATCTTCGGGGCCGGGCGCAAAACGGGAGCGCTCTCCGTGCTGCGCCGCAGGACGCGTGCGATCGCCGTGGAGAGCCGATCCTGCAGACGGAAGATCTCCTCGAGGGCGCCGGTGAGCCTCTCGCCCGCGACCTCGGCGCCCGTCGCGACCTCGACCAGACGCGCCGCGACCCGCAGCTCGGTCGCCGTGCGCTCGTAACTGCCCGAAACGACCCAGCGGCAGCCGAGGCGCCGGCCGAGAGCGACCTCTTCCTCTTCGCTCACCGCGCCCCCCCGCGGGGAGCCGAGCTCGCGCAGCTTCTCGCGCGCGGCGACGGAGACCCCCGGAAGCCGCAGGAGGTCACCCCGCAGGCTCTCGGCGAGCCCACTGCCGATCCAGTCGTCGTCGGGGTTTCGCGAAAGGTTGCGGAAGTCGACGACCGCCAGGCTGTCGGGCAGCGCCGCCACGAGCTCGCCCGCCGAAAGGGCGCGCAGATCGGAGAGCATCGCGGCCGCCGACGGATATCGGGCCTCGCGATCCTTGGCGAGGGCGCGCGCGAGGACCGGATGCAGCCCGCGCGGCGCTCCCTCCCCGAGCTCCATCCGCGGCTCGGCGTGGAGGATCGCGACGATCCGCTCGGCGACGCTTTCGCCGGGGAAGGCCGGACGGCCCGACAGGGCCTCGCAGAGCACCGCTCCGAGCGAGAAGACGTCCGAGCGCGCGTCCACGACCTTGCCGCTGAGCTGCTCCGGCGACATGTAGCCGAGGGTCCCCACGACCCCGCTCGCCCCGGTCAGGGCGATGGCCGTCTTCTCCTCCGCGTCGCCCTCTCCGCCCGTGAGCAGGCGGGCGATGCCGAAGTCGAGCAGCTTGGCGAGGCCGTCGGCCGTGAGCATGACGTTCTCCGGCTTGATGTCGCGGTGCAGGACGCCGGCGGCGTGCGCGTGCACCAGCGCTTCGAGCAGACAGCCCGCCACCGCGTGGAATTCGCCGCGGGCGAGCGGCCCCCGCTGCAGCCGCTGCCGCAAGGTCTCACCCGGCACGAGCTCCATCGCGAGGTAGACGGCACCGGCATCCTCTCCGGCCTCGTAGAAGGTGGCGATCGCAGGATGCTGCAGCCGGGCGCTCGCCTCCCCCTCGCGCAGGAGGCGCGCCCGGGCTTCGGGGGCGAGCGAGAACGGGAGGATCTTGACCGCGGCGGCCCGCCCGAGCGCCAGATCCTCGGCGCGAAAGACCTCGCCCATCCCGCCCGCCCCGAGCCGCTCGCCGAGCCGGTAATGGGACAGGATCCGACCGGGCGCTCCGCGCGCGGCCGCCTGCGCGCCCGCAGCCGTCATGCCCCCGCCGTCGCTCGGCAAGCGATCTCGACTCCCCGTCATCGATCCCCAGTTCCGGCGCAAGGATACTGCGGAGCCGGCGCGGACGGGAGGTCCGTCACGGGCCCCCAGGCTACTGGCGGAGCACCAGTCGATCGACGCCGGCGCGGACGACCTCACCGCGCCGGCGCCGGGTCACGATGCCGCCGGGAGCGGAGCTACTGCTTCACGGCGACGGCCGCCGCCGCGTTCCGGCGGAGCTCCCGCGCCAGGTCGGCGATCTCGGTGACGTCGCGCTTCAGCTCGCTCCAGCCGTACCAGAGCGCGTAATCCGGGCTCGCGTGGAACGTGCCCTGGAAGGCGCGCATCCGGTGCTCGAGGAACATGACGAAGAGCTTCTGTTCGATCTGCGACGACGCGTCGTGGAACTCGAGCAGGTCGGGATACGGCGAGTCGGCCGCGGACGGCTTCTTCAGGATGCCGTCCGCGTAGAGCGCGGCGACGGTACGGATCGCCTCGGCCATCAGACGATCGGCCTGCCGGATCATGTCGTCGCCCTTGGCGAGCTCGCCCTTCGCGAACGACCCCGCATGACACGAGGTGCAGACCTTCTCCATGGCGTCGCGCTCCTGCTGCCAGCTCTCCTGCGTCAGCCTGGCGAGGTCGGCCGCCTTCACCGCTTCGAACCGCGCCGTCGGCTTCCCCGCCGCGTCGAGCACGCCGAGCGCCTGCAGGATCACGGTCCGATCCGCGGCCCACTCCTCGTCCTCGGGCATCGGCAGCCGCACCGCCAGGAACCCCCATCCGGTGCGAACGCCATGGTCGCCAGCGGGCATGTGGCAGGTCTGGCAGGTGGGCGCGGCCGCCGTCTCCGGCAGCACCTGCATCCGCCGGAGCTCGTGGCGCACGCCGTGCTTCGAAGAGGAGTACATCTCCCACTGGGCGTGATCGAAGCCCATGTGGCACGACCGGCACGCCTCGGGCTGCCGCGCCTCGGCCGCCGAGAAGGTGTGGCGCGTGTGGCACGCGTCGCACGAGGCGACGCCGTAGCCGACGCCGGTCTTCCGCAGCTCGCGGATCTCGTCGTCGGTCTTCACCCCGATCTTGTGGCAGCCGCCGCACCCCTTCATCCCGTCGCCCAGCGTGACGGGCAGCATGTGCGCGGTCGGCATCGCCTTCATCACCGTCCACGCCAGCGCGTGCTTGCCCGCCTTGAACTGGTCGACGCGCTCGGAATGGCACTCGGCGCAGAGCTCGGGCGTCGGCAGGACGTTGCCGCGCTTGACGAGCACACCCTTGTCGGCGTCCGCGACGTGCTCGGCGGGATGGCACGTCTCGCAGCCGACCCCGGCCTCGAAATGCCGGCTCGCGCGCCAGTCGGCGACGATCTGCGGGCTCCTTTCGAGGTGGCAATCCACGCACTGCTCGCTCGAGGGCGCCGCCGGCTGCGGGGTCGCGGCCAGCGCTGGTGTTCCCATGAGAATGACGAGAAGAACGGCGGCAAGAGGAAACATGGTCACCTCCCGGATGAGAGTCTACCTCGTCCTTGTGCGGCATTTGCCTGGACGTGCCCCGGTGTTCGGTTGCCGACCAGGCGCCACGAGACCTCGGTACCTATCCGGGCATCATCCCGAGGTATCATTGAAAGATGAATACCTTCGATCCAGCGGTTCCCGTAGAGAGCTTCAAAGCCCTCCTTCTGAGCTTGATGAAGGGTTATCAATTCGATGTCGAGGGGCTCTACCTGCGGGACGGCTCGATCCGTCCTTTGCCGAGCGAGTCAGCGGTCGTGGGCAAGGTTCTCGAGGTATCGATACGCGAGTATTTGGCGCGCAAGCTGATCCGGACCAGGGATCTCCTCTCGATCCCTGCCTCGAGCGACCGGGTCTACCCGGACGTGAGCGAGGTACCCTCAGCCGGTGTGTAAATGAGTTGAAGGCGGCGTAACCTTCCGGTCACCAAGACCGAGGCTGGAGACACCAGCCAGGAAGGAGACACCGCCATGGTGGAGCAGATC
>JAAYLR010000037.1 GCA_012521815.1 Acidobacteriota bacterium | reverse complement strand
CTGCCCGGCACCCTCACCGCCGGCCAGACGACCACCTGCACCGCGACCCACGTGGTGACGGCCGACGACGTGGCCGCCGGCACCGTGCACAACAGCGCGACGGTCGCCGGCACCCCGCCGGCGACGCCGGGCAACCCGAACCCCGATCCCGTCGTGACGCCGCCGAGCGAGACCGATTCGCCGACCGGCGCGCCGGGGCTCACGATCGTCAAGAGCGTGACCTCCGGGCCGGGACCGTACGGCCAGGGGCAGACGATCACCTACGCCCTCGTGGTCACGAACACCGGCGCCCTGCCGCTGACCAACGTCTCGGTCGATGATCCGAATGCGGTCCTCGGCACCTGTGCGCCGATCGCCCTGCCGGGCACGCTGAACCCGGGTGAGTCCACCACCTGCTCGGCGACCCACGAGGTGACGGCCGACGACGCGGCGGCGGGTGTCGTGATCAACAGCGCCACCGCCTCCGGTACGCCGCCGGCGACGCCGGGCAACCCGAACCCGCCGCCGATCGTCACGCCGCCGAGCGTGACGGACTCGCCGGTGACCGAGCCCGGCCTGCAGCTGGTCAAGAGCGCCGGCTCGCCGGGACCGTACGAGGTGGGCGACGTCGTCGAGTACTTCTTCACCGTGACCAACACGGGGACATCGGTGCTCGAGGACGTCAGCATCAGCGACCCGCTCCCCGGCCTGTCGCCGATCGGGGACTGTGACCCGATTGCCCTGCCGGGGACGTTGAACCCGGGCGACAGCACGACCTGCACGGCCACGTACGTGATCACGGCGGCGGACGTCACGGCCGGGAGCGTGCAGAACACCGCCATCGCGACCGGGATGGACACGACCACCCAGGTTTCGGTGAGCTCGTCCGACACGGTCACGGTCGAGACCCGGCAGAAGCCGGTCACCGAGATTCCGACGCTCGGTCCGTGGATGCTGGCTCTGCTCGCCGCCCTGCTCGGCCTCTTCGGCTGGCGCCGGCTCGCGCTGCAGCGACCGTAACCGCGCCCGACAACCCGTCAGCACCCCGCGCCCGGCCCCGTGCCGGGCGCTTTTTTCTCTGTCCCCCCAAGGTGCCAGGCGATTTGTGAAATTGACAGGCGATTTGCGGCACTCATCACCGATCGGTCGAGACCGAAGAGGCTTGGAACCTCCGATCGATCATCGGCCCGGCTCTCCATCTCTCCCGACTACCTGCTCTCTTCTCCCGAGCGTGGTTTTCGTGCCTGCCGAGCCAGACTCGTACCGGCCCTGCTGACCTGAGCGGGCTTGAAGTGCTAGAACCGGAGCGGCGTCAGGCCGCCACCGGCCGCAGGAACGGTCCCGGAGGCGGGAAGCAGCCCTCGGGGAAGACGACCGACGTCAGGCCCGCACGGAGCTGTTCGGCTGCACGGCGGTAGGCGAGCGTGAAGAGCCGGTACGCCTCCCGGTAGGCCAACCTCACTCTTCGGCTCGCCGCATGAACCAGCGGCGCCGGGCTTCTCTTGCTGCCCACTGCCGCCCTGTACGGATCCTGCCGGAGCACCGCCTCACGCCCCAGAGGGTTTCTCCCGGTCTCTCTCTTCAGCGCCTCCGCCTCGACCCGGGCGAGATCGAGCAGCTCCCGCAGCCGCTCCCGTTGAATTTCCGGCTCGAGATGTGTCCAGGCCGGGAGCGGCGTCAGCACGACACACTCCGCCTCCGTGAACTCCCGATCCCCGACCGCTCTTCCTTTCCGCCGGACCAGACACTCCGCCGTCCGGTCGAACCAGGTGCCGGTGAGCGGG
>JAAYLR010000036.1 GCA_012521815.1 Acidobacteriota bacterium | reverse complement strand
GTGTCCGGGTCTGCAACGCGCTCTTCGGCATCATCGTCGAGAAGTCCCGCGCCGTCGACGTCGTCGGCAACGAGGTCGATGGGAGCGGACGCGCCGAGATCGGGCTTCGCGGCGACAGCATCCGGATGTGGGAGACGACCGACTCGCGGATCGTGGGCAACCGGGTCACCGGGGCTCGCGACATCGTGATCTGGTACTCCGGCGGCAACGAGGTCCGCGGCAACGAGGTGATCGGCGGGCGCTACGGCACCCATTTCATGTACAGCCACGGTAACCGGGTGATCGAAAACCGGTACGTCGGCAACGTCGTCGGCATCTTCGTCATGTATTCCCGCGAGATCACGCTCGAGAACAACCTGCTGGCGGCCTCGGCCGGTTCCGCCGGGATCGGCCTCGGCCTCAAGGAAGCGAGCGACGTCCGCGCCGTGGACAACGTCCTGGTGCGGAACAACGTCGGCCTCTTCGTCGACAACTCTCCCTTCGAGCCGCGGACGACCGACCTGATCCTCCGCAACGCCATCCGTCTCTGTGACATCGGCATCGAGTTCCACGCCTCGATGCGGGGCAACGTCTTCCGGGAGAACAGCCTCCGCGGCAACGCCGTGCAGGTGCGGGTCGACGGCGGGGGAGACGCGCTCGGCAACGAGTGGGAGGGCAACGATTTCGACGACTACGCCGGCTACGATCTCGACGGCGACGGCGTCGGCGACGTCCCCTACGAGCTGCGCAGCCTCTCCAGCACGCTCGCGGCGCGGCATCCGCAACTGGACTACTTTCGTGGCTCGCCGTCGCTCTTCCTCGTGGACGCCGCCAGCCACCTGCTGCCGATGGTGAAGCCGACGCCGGTGCTCGTCGACCCGCGGCCGGTGGCCGGCCGGTACCGGAAAGTGGAAGACTCCGAGCCGGGAGGAACGCGTGCAGATTGAGACCCGCGGCCTGATTCGCCGTTTCGGCAGTGTCGTGGCGCTCGCCGGCGTCGACCTCACGATCCCTTCCGGCCTCCGGATCGGTCTGGTCGGGCCCAACGGTTCGGGCAAATCCACGCTCCTGCGGGTGCTGATGGGGCTGCTCGAACACGAAGGGGAGGTCCGGGTCGGCGGCTTCGATCCCCGGCGGCAGCGGCTCGAGCTCGCCCGCCAGCTCGCCTACGTGCCGCAGATCGCCCCCGCTCTCGCCGCCAGCGTGACCGAGCTCGCGCGCGCGGTCGAAGCGCTGCGCGACCTCGACCTCGCCGAGCTCAGAACCCGCGCCGAAGCGCTCGGTCTGCGCTGGTCCGCCATCGCGAACGTCCCGTTGCGGGCGCTTTCCGGGGGGATGCGTCAGAAGCTGCTGGTGGCGCTCGCGCTCAGCGCCCGGGCCGGGCTGCTGGTGCTCGACGAGCCGACCGCGAGCCTCGACGCGGCGACGCGCGAGACCTTCTTCCACATGTTCGGCGAGCTGCCCGCGACCACGACCTCGATCCTCTGCTCGCACCGGCTCGACGAGATGCGCCACCTCGTGGATCACGTCGTGAGCCTCGAGGAGGGGCACGTCCGTTTCGACGGCCCGGCCGCGAACTACCTGGCCACCCGCGCGCTGTCGGTGATCGAGGTCCAGCTCGCCGCCGGCGCCGATTCCGGCTGGCTCGACGACCTCGGCTTCGCCGCCGGGCATGCCGGCTGGTGGCGACGGACGGTGGCTCAGCGGGAGAAGGTCGAGCTCCTGCCGCGTCTCGCCGGCATGCTCGACGGCCGGCTCGTCAATCTCCATGTTCGCGATCTCGAGTCGATCGCGGTAGACGAATCACGGGAGGGATCATGAGCTCTAAGTTCGTTTGGGGGGTGGTCGGGCTTCTCGTCCTGCTCGCGGCGGGGGCCGCCGTGGTCGTGCTCCAGCGTTCACCGACCGGCCCGGTGGAGCCGGCCTGGGATCGCCAGGCCTGCGCCCACTGCCGGATGCATCTCTCCGAGCCCCCCTTCGCGGCGCAACTGCGCACTGCCGAGGGCGAGGTGCTCTATTTCGACGACCCCGGCTGCCTCTTCCTCTGGGAAGCGCAGCAGTCCAGGCCGCCGGCCGCCGTCTACTTCCGCCACCTGCGTGAACCGCGGTGGCTGGCGGAGGCCGAGACCGGGTTCCTGCGCGTCGACTACTCGCCGATGGGGTGGGGCCTCGGCGCGGTCGACCGCCGCGAGCCGGGGACGATTTCTCCCGAGGAAGCCCGGCAGGCCGTGCTCAGCGGGCCCGGCAAAGCCGCGCACCCGCCGGGAGAGAGGACCCATGAGCCGGCGGCGCACTGAGCTCGTCGCGCTCGCGCGACTCGACGTCCACGAGGTCCTGCGCTCGCGCTGGCCCGTGGCGGTGGTGCTGCTCTATTCGGCGCTCGCGGCGCTGCTCGTCTTCGCGGCGCTGCGGGAGTCGAACGTGCTCGGCTTCACGGGCACCGGGCGGGTGCTGCTCTCCTTCGCCCACGGACTGCTGCTGCTGCTGCCGCTGCTGGCCCTTTCGGCTACCGGGCAGACGCTCAACCGGGCGCGCGAGGAGGGAGCGCTGGAGCTGCTCTTCGGCCACCCGGTCTCTCCCGGCGGCTACTACGCGGCGGTCACCCTGGTGCGGTACGGCCTGCTGCTCGTACCGCTGGCGGCGATCCTCCTCGCGCTGCCCGCGATCACCTGGGCGACTCTCGGGGATCCGATCCCCTGGGCCTATCTCGGCCGGGCGCTCGCGATCGGCGCGGCGCTGCTCTGGGCGTTCACCGGCCTCGGCATGGCGCTCTCGGCGTACGTCACCAGCCAGGCGCGAGCGGCGATCCTCGTCCTCCTCGTCTGGGCGGGCGCGGTGGCGCTGGTCGACTTCGCGCTCATCGCCGTGATGCTCCAGTGGCGCCTCCATGCAGGCACCGCGTTCTTCCTCGCCGCGCTCAACCCGGTGCAGTGCGCGCGGATGGCGCTGATCTCCGGACAGGATCCGGAGCTCGCCACTTTCGGGCCGGTCGGCTTCTTCCTCGCCCAGCGGTTCGGCGCCGGGGGGCTGTTCGCGCTCGGGATCGGCTGGCCGGTCGTGGCCGGTACCCTCGCCTGGCTGGCGGGCCGCGCCCGGTTCCGCCGCGGCGATCTCGTATGAACCGTTCCACTCTTTTCGCTCCGCCGTCACAGGAGACGACCCGATGAAGCTCGCGCTCGAGAAGTTCTACGCCTTCGTCCAGCAGCCGATGCATCTCGGGGCCCGGTTGCCCCTCGCCCTGCTCGTGATCCCGCTGCTGCTCACCTTCACCGCGCCGCTCTGGAACATCTCGATGCTGGCGCCGCAGTATCCGCAGGGGCTCACGCTCGACATCTACGCCCACAAGGTCGAGGGCGGCCGCAACGGTGCCGACATCCAGGAGATCAACACCCTCAACCATTACATCGGCATGGCGCCGATCGACCGCGCGGCACTCTCCGATCTCGACTGGATCCCCTTCGCGCTCGGCGTGCTGGCGATCCTGACCCTGCGCGTCGCCGCTGTCGGCAGCATCCGCTCGCTGATCGACCTGACGGTGATCACGGCGTACTTCTCGGCCTTCTCGCTCTTCCGGTTCGTCTACAAGCTCTGGGTGCTCGGGCACAACCTCGATCCGAAGGCGCCGGTGCGGGTCGCACCGTTCATGCCGGCGGTCTTCGGCACGAAGCAGATCGCCAACTTCACGGTCACCAGCCTGCCGCGCTTCGGCAGCGTCTACATGGGGATCTTCGCCCTCGGGGTGGTGGGGCTGACCGTCTGGCATCTCTGGCGCGGCCGCCGCGATGCCGTCCGCGCCATGCGCGGCGCCTGAGACCGGACGCGAGGAAGGTTCAGCGCCGCCCGAGCAGGCGGTCTTCGAACCGGTAGTCGACGGGACGGCGGGGTTGGGGCAGGTACCACTCCCAGCCCCGCCGGAGAGCCGTCTCGAAGCCCGAAGGGGCCAGCCCGAGCAGGCGGGTGACCTTCGCCACGACCTCGGTCATCGCCGGCAGATCGAGGTGCTCGCCGAAGTAGAGCGGCTCCCGGGAGGGGTGGCCGCCGGCGGCGCCGATCGCTTCGCGTGAGACCGGCACCAGCTCCGGTTCGACGCCGGCGACCCGGGCGAGCGCCGCCACCAGCTCCCGCTGGGTCACCGGCTCCGCGTGGCCGATGTTGAACGCCTCCCCGGCGGCCGCGGGCATCTCCAGCGCCCGGACGCAGGTCTCCGCGACGTCGCCGGCCCAGACCCAGTGCATGAGCGTCCCGCCGCCGTCGGGCAGCACGATCGGCCGCCCGTCGCGCAGCCGGTCCCAGAAGAACTGCTCCCGGTAGAACGGCTGGTGCGCGCCGTGCACGAACGGGGGGCGCACCGTGGCCGCGGGGAAGCCCGTCTCGGCGTGGAGGCGGAAGAGGGCGCGTTCCGCCCCGGCCTTGTTGCGGGCGTACGAGTTCGGGGTGTCGTCCGGAGCGAGCGGATCCTCTTCGCGGAGGTCGAGCCCGCTGCCGTAGGCGGAGATCGACGAGACGAAGACGTAACGGGTGAGTGGCCCGGCGGCGGCGGCCCGGGCGGCCGCTTCGACCTGCGCCGGAGTCGTCCCGCGCTGCCAGTCGTAGGCGAGGTCGATCACCCCGGTGAACTCGCCGGTGCCGAGGAACCGGGCGACCCGGGGCAGGTCGGCGCGATCGGCCTGGAGGTTTTCGACCCGCGGATCGAGGTCATGATGGTCCCGCCGGTGGAGGATCGCGACCTCGTGGCCGCGCGCGAGGAGCCGGGCGACCACCTCCCGGCCCATGAACTGGGTACCGCCGATCACGAGGGTGCGCATCGGAAAAGTATAGCGACCGGCGGCAAGGGGGGCGTGACGCGGCCCGGCCGCCTATGATGGGATGCGGCGCATGGGCGACGCCGGCGGCCCCTTCCGGGGGCGGCTCCGCCGCGAGCAGCGGACCTTCGAGGCGATGCTCGCGCTCTACTGCCGCGATCTCCACGGCGGACGCCGAGGGGCGCTCTGCCCGGAGTGCGACGAGCTCGGTGCCTACGCCCGGGAGCGGCTCGCCCGCTGCCCGTTCGGTCCCGCGAAGCCGACCTGCAAGCTCTGTCCCGTCCACTGCTATCGCCCCGCGATGCGGGAACGGGTGCGTGCCATGATGCGCCACGCCGGGCCGCGGATGCTGCTGCACCGGCCGGTGCTGGCTCTCTTCCACCTCCTGCTCGACGGCCGCCGAACGGCGCCGGCGCTGCCGCGCCGTCGCGACGGGGCCGCCAGCACCCCGCGGGTGCTCCCCTCCGACTGAGAGCGCGGAACCGGAGCCCCGCAGATCGGGAGCTCGAGACGATGATTCGGATTCAGCGGTTCGCTCATCTCCTGCCGGGGCTCACCCTCCTGCTCGCGGCCCTGCTTGCTCCGGCGCCCGCCACGGCCACGATCGCCGGCGAGGCCCTCTGGCTGCGCACGCCGGCGATCTCCCCCGACGGGCAGAGCGTGGTCTTCAGCTACCGGGGGGACCTCTGGCGGGTGCCGGCCGCGGGTGGTGCCGCGACCCCGCTGACCGTCTCCGCGGCGTACGAGACCGCGCCGGTCTGGTCGCCGGACGGGACGCAGATCGCCTTCGCCTCCGATCGCTACGGCGACTTCGACCTCTTCGTCATGCCCGCGACCGGGGGAGAGGCGACCCGGCTCACCTTCCACTCCGCCGACGACCTGCCGACGAGCTTCACCCCGGATGGCCGTGCCGTGCTCTTCTCCTCCGCGCGGCTCGACAGCGCCACGAACGTGCAGTTTCCTACCCCCGCCCAGCCGGAGCTCTACCGTGTCGAGCTCGCGGGTGGAATGCCAGAGCAGGTGCTCTCGACCCCGGCGCTCCATGCGGTCTGGGACCGCGCCGGGGAGCGACTCGCCTACTCCGATCAGAAGGGGTACGAGATGGAGTGGCGCAAGCATGACGACTCCTCCTTCGCCCGTGACGTCTGGCTCTACGAACGGGCGAGCGGCCGCCACCGGCGCCTGACCGCCGCCGGCGCCGACGACCGGCATCCCGTCTGGGCTCCCGGCGACCGGGCGCTCTACTACCTCTCGGAGCGCAGCGGCAGCTTCAACGTCTGGCGCCTCGACCTCGACGATCCGGACCATCCGGTGCAGATCACCGATCACCCCGTCCATCCGGTGCGCTTCCTCAGCATCTCGGACGCCGGTGATCTCTGCTACGCCTACGACGGCAGCATCTGGATCCGCCCGGCCGGCGCCGCCGAGAGCCGGAAGCTCACCGTCTTCGCCGCCGCCGACCGGCATGAGCTCACGGTCGTGCCGGTCGACGCCGGCTCCCAGGTGAGCGAGTTCGCGCTTTCGCCCGACGGCAAGGAGGTCGCGTTCGTGGCCAGGGGCGAGGTCTTCGTCGCCTCCGTCGAGCACGGCGCCACCCGGCGGATCACCGACACCCCGGGGCAGGAGCGCTCCGTTGCCTTCTCGCCCGACGGCCGGAGCCTGCTCTACGCCGCCGAGCGGAACGGGAGCTGGAACGTCTACCGCACGGAGCGCACCGATCCGGAGGAGACCGCCTTCTTCAACGCCACCGCGCTGCGGGAGAGCGCGGTGGTCGCCACCCCGGCCGAGGAGTTCCAGCCCGCCTGGTCGCCCGACGGCAAGGAGGTCGCCTACCTCGAGGAGCGCACGACGCTCCGGGTGGTGACGCTCGCCACCGGCGCCGTGCGCACCGTGCTCCCCGGCGAGCTGAACTACTCCTACGCCGACGGCGATCAGTGGTACGAGTGGTCGCCGGACGGCCGGAGCTTCGCCGTCCAGTTCCTCTCTCCGGGGCGCTGGTCGAGCGAAGTCGGGATCGTCCCGGCCGCGGGCGGGGCGCCGGTCTTCAACCTCTCGCGGAGCGGCTACGAGGACGTGCTGCCGCGCTGGGCGCGCCAGGGAGAGGTGCTCCTCTGGGCGACCGATCGCCACGGCGCCCGCCAGCAGGCGGGAGAGGCGCGCGAACAGGATGTCTTCGCCGCCTTCCTCACCCGCCGGGCCTGGGACCGCTTCCGCCTCGACGAGGCCGCCTATGCGCAGCTCGTCGACCGGGAGAAGGAGGCCGAGAAGAAGAAGGAGAAAGAGGGGGGCCGACCGGAGGCGAAGCGGTCCGAGCCGAAGCTCGCCGAGCCGGTGACGCTCGAGCTCGACGGGATCGTCGACCGCATCGCCCGGCTCTCGCTCCACTCGGCCGACCTCGCCGGCTTCGAGCTCACGCCGGACGGCGAGACCCTCGTCTATCTCGCCCGTTTCGAGAAGGGATACGACCTCTGGAAGCACGCGCCCCGCAGCGGGAAGACCGAGCTCGTCGCCAAGCTCGGCGCCGAGCTTGTCGGCGAGAGCGGCACCGTGCTCCGGCTCGACCGGGAGGGGAAGCGGGCGCTGGTGCTCGCCGACGGCCGCCTGACGAGCATCGACCTCGATTCGGGCAAGACGACGCCGGTGCGGATCGCTCCGCGGATGGAGCTGCGCCCGGCCGCCGAGCGCGCCGAGCTGTTCGAGCACGTCTGGCGCCAGACGCTGAAGAAGTTCTACGTCGAGGACCTCCACGGGGTCGACTGGGCCGCGATGAAGAGCGCCTACGCGCGCTTCCTGCCGCATCTCGAGCACTCCCGCGATTTCGCCGAGCTCGTCTCCGAGATGCAGGGGGAGCTCAACGCCTCCCACACCGGTGGCCGGTACCGCCCGCGGCGGCAGGATGCCGACGCGACCGCGGCGCTTGGCTTCTTCCCCGACCCGGCATGGCGCGAGGAAGGGGTGCGCGTCCTCGAGGTGATCGAAGGCGGTCCGTTCCAGAAGGCCGGGAGCCGGATCGCCGCGGGCACCGTGATCACCGCGATCGACGGCACCGCGATCGCGCCGGGCGCGAACTGGTACCCGCTGCTCAACCGGAAGGCGGGAGAGCCGGTACGTCTCTCCCTGCACGAACCGGCGAGCGGGAAGCGATGGGAGGAGACCCTGCGGCCGATCTCCTGGCCGGAGCAGGGGCGGCTGCTCTACGAGCGCTGGGTCCGCTCGCGCCGCGCCGAGGTCGAGCGGCTCTCCGGCGGCCGGCTCGGTTACGCCCACATCCGGGGGATGAACGACGGCGCCTACCGGGAGATCTTCGAGGAGATCTTCGGCCTCGCGGTGGGCAAGGAGGGGATCGTCCTCGACACCCGCTTCAACGGCGGCGGCAACCTCGTCGAGCCGCTCACCGTCTTCCTCTCCGGGCAGGTCTACTACCGCGCGGTGCCGCGCGGGCGGCAGATCGGAGTCGAGCCGGGAATGCGCTGGACGAAGCCGTCGGTCGTGGTGATGAACGAGGGGAACTACTCCGACGCCCACTGTTTCCCGACCGCCTACAAGGCCCTCGGCCTCGGTGAGACGGTCGGGATGCAGGTGCCGGGCACCTGCACTTCGGTCTGGTGGGAGCGGCTCCAGGATCCGGACCTGGTCTTCGGCATCCCGGAGGTCGGCTATCTCGATCTGGCCGGTGACTTCACGGAGAACAAGCACCTCGATCCCGATCACGAGGTCGACAACGATCCGGCCCTGGAGGCCGCTGGCCGCGACCAGCAGCTCGAACGGGCAGTCGAGGTCCTCCTCGACAGGCTGCGGCGGTAGCGGCGGGCGCTGGCGCTAGGTGGTCGCCGTGGGCGGTTCGGCGGGGGTTTCGAAGGCGCCGTGGCGCAGGATGATGGCGCGGTCGCGCCCGCGGTGCTTCGCCTCGTAGAGCGCGTTGTCGGCGTTGCGCAGGAGGAGCTCGGCGCGGTCCGCGGCGGAGAGGACCCCGGAGCGCAGCGGGGTGCCGGGCTCCTCGAGGCAGGTCGAGGCGATCCCCACGGAAAGGGTCACCGGCTTGGGCAGCTGCGGTTCGAGAGCGTCGATCTGCTCGTGGAGCCGCCGCCAGACCGGCACGATCTCCTCTTCCTCCAGGCCGCAGAGCAGCACCGCGAACTCCTCGCCGCCCATCCGTCCGACGCGATCGGTGCCGCCCCGTACCGAGCGTCGCAGGGCGTCGGCGACGAGCTGCAGCACGCGGTCGCCGGCGGCGTGACCGAACGAGTCGTTCACGCTCTTGAAAAAGTCGATGTCGGCGAGGATCAGACTGACCGAAACCCCGCTGTCGAGCGCCTCCTCGAGCGCCCGCTCGAGCTCGCGCCGGTTCGCGAGGCGGGTGAGCGGGTCGGTCCGGGAGAGCCAGTCCGCGAGGCTGCGCTGGTGGTCGAGTCGCCAGACCATGAAGCCGATCAGGACGGTGAGGCCGAGCACGGAGCCGGCCATTCCAAACGGCTCGTGGCTCCGGCGCTGGGGCAACAGCGGCCGCATCACCGCCAGCAGCTGTCGCTCGCCGACCTCGAAATGGTTGTCGAAGGTGCCCTCGCTGCCGGGCGGAGCCGGTACGCCCCCCCAGTGGGCGAGGAGCACGGGATGCCCGGTCACGTAGTCCCAGAGCGTGAACGCCCAACCGTGCCGGTACCAGCGTTCCGCGGCGAGCTGATCCGCGACCGCCTGCGGCGAGATCGTGATGCTCACCCACCCCGCCGGCTGGGTGCCGGACGATGCCAGCGCCGAGGAGCCGAAGCCGTAGACGGGCAGGAAAGAATGGACACCGATCTCGTCGGGGCGGTTCCCCAGTCGCAGCTCCAGGGCTCCGGTCCGGACCGGCCGTGAGGCTCCGGCCGATTTCCGGAGGGTGACCTCGACGCCCGGTTCCGAGGTGAGATCGAAACCAACCAGGGAGCGGTTCTCTCCGAACGGGTAGGCCAGGGCGATCACCACGGCTTCGCTCCCGGGAGGAACCGGCTCGCGGTCGCCGTCCGGCGCATGGCGCCAGGGCTCGATCCCGGCGAGGCCGTGGGCGTCGAGGAACTGCCGGCGAGCCGCCGCGGAGGCGGGTGGCAACCGGAGGTTCCAGGCGATGCGGCGGATCTCCGGATGGATCTCCATGATGCCGGTGGCGAACCGCTGGAATTCGTCCGCACGGACCTCGTCCGAGGCTTCGAAGAGTCCGCGCAACGCGTAGAGCTGCAGATCGCTGCTCGAGAAGGCGACGGAAAGTGCGGTGGCGAGCGCGTTGGCCTGACTGGCGAGCTGATCCTGCGCCGCGGAATCGTACTGCTGCGAGGCGAGGAAGAACGTGCTCGCCGAAACGGCGGCGCCCAGCAGGACGATGCCGAAGGCGAGCCGGGCCCGCTGCCCGCGCGGCGCAACGGCGGTCAGCGGTACCGCCGGAGGCAGGCCGCTGCGAGGCGTCACGACCGCCAGCGGTTTGCGCGTCCCGCGGACCAGCCAGCGCCGAACCGTTTCTCTCCGGCTCTCCATTCCGTTGACCCCGTTCGCTGGACTGCGGCGATTCTAGCTCTTCGAGCGCGGCCGCGTCAGGAGCGAGCCTTCGCCAGCCGGCCGGGAGCGGGAGCCCCAGGCTGCCGGACCACTCGTCACCATGGAGGGCAAGGGGGAGAGGGGGGCCTCACCCCTTCGGTACATTCTCGGGCGGTACGAGCGCGAAGCCGAGCTGGAAGAAGAGGCTCAGGGTGTCGTAATCCACCCACTCCTCGACGATGCGGCCGGCGACCACCCGGTCGACCATCATCCCCTCCACCCGCACCGCCCGGCCGGTAGCCGGCAACCCGCGAAGGTTGCCGGTATGGCTGGCGTGCAACACCCAGCGCACCGCCATCCACTCGCCGTCGACCATCGGGTTGCCGAGCTCGAAACGGAGACCGGGAAGGCCTTCGTGGCTGCCGCGATAGTACGCCTTGAGCGCGTCGAGGCCGCGGATCGGTTCCGGCACGCTGCAGTCGTGCAGCACCACGTCGGGCGCGTAGACCTCGTCGAGCAGCGTGAGCTCCTCGCGGTTGCGCGCCTCGGTGAAGCGGGCGTAGAGCTCGCGCGCCTCGTCGCGCGTCAGCATGTTGCCGTTTTCGCCTCCCATCGTCGCCCTCCTTTCCTTCACGAGATCACCAGCGGTCGATCCGCTGCCGGTCAGGATGCCCGCAGCGGACGACCGAGCTGTCCGGGTACGGCCACCGGCAGAATCGTACCGCACCAGCGCGCGGGCCGTCGCCTCGATGACCGGGGAGGGTATCCGCCCCGATCCGGCGCCGCCGTGCCTTCGCACGACCATCCTGCCGGGGGCGGAGGCCGCCGGACATGAAGGAACCGGGACCTGTCAATTCTTGACATCTGCTTCCCCTGCTGCACAATCTCCGCTGGGGAGGGCCTGAGGGTGATTCAGAACGCTCGGATTCTGTTGGTCGCCTCGC
Organism: Acidobacteriota bacterium; assembly: GCA_012521815.1. Taxonomy (GTDB): domain Bacteria; phylum Acidobacteriota; class Thermoanaerobaculia; order Multivoradales; family JAGPDF01; genus JAAYLR01. The sequence continues at coordinate 4,029 of JAAYLR010000036.1, read as the reverse complement.
TGCTCGTGGTGGCTGGTGCGGGCTTCGCCCGGGGAGAAGAAGGAGAGCGGGTCGACTCCGCCTCCTGCGTCGAGTGTCACGACGCGAGCGAGCACGGCATCGACTTCGCCGAGGAGCTGTCGCGCTCGATCCACGACGGCCTCGAGTGCCTCGACTGCCACGTGCACCAGAACGTCGTGCCGCACCCGGAGATCCCCAAAGCGCAGTGCAACGTCTGTGACGGCTGCCGCTCCTGCCACACGGATGTCGCCGAGACGTACCAGGTGCACGGCCGCTCGCGGATCGGGGTCGGCGAGGACATCCCGCACTGTTCGGACTGCCACGGGAGTCACGACATCCTGCCGTCGTCGTCCAACCGGTCGAAGACCCACCCCGCGAACCTGCCCGAGACCTGCGGCAACTGCCACAGCAACCTCGACCTGACCACGAAGTACGAGCTCCTCTTCCACAACCCGATCGAGGTCTTCAGCTCGAGCGTCCACGGCAAGGCCGTGCAGGGCGGCGTCTCGGTGGCCGCTACCTGCAAGGACTGCCACTCGACCGGCGACACCTCGCACCGGATCCTGCCTCCCGGCGATCCCGAGTCGAGCATTCACCATTTCAACATTCCGAAGACCTGCGGCAAGTGTCACGGGAAGGTGGAGAACGAGTACTGGGAGGGGATCCACGGCAAGCTCGTGGCTCGCGGCGAGGTCGACGCGCCGATCTGCACCCGCTGCCACGGCGAACACGGCATCCTCTCGCCGAGCGATCCGCGCTCTCCGGTTTCGAAGGCCCGGGTGGCCGAGGAGACCTGCTCGCCCTGCCACGAGTCGGCGGTCCTCAACGAGAAGTACAACATCCCGAGCGGCCGTCTCACCACCTTCATCGACAGCTACCACGGTCTGAAGACCAAGGCCGGCGATGCCCGCGTCGCCAATTGCGCCTCGTGCCACGGAGTCCACCGGATCCTGCCCTCGAGCGATCCGACCTCCTCGATCCACCCCGACAACCTGCGGCAGACCTGCGGCACCTGCCATCCGAACATCTCCGAACGGATGGTCGGAACGCCGATCCATGGCGTGAGCGGAGCGGGGCTGCGCACCGCCGTCGCGGACATCGTCGAGAACGTCTACATCGTCGCGATCGTGGTGATCATCGGGCTGATGGCGCTCCACTGGCTGCTCGATCTCGGCCGTCAGCTCATCCTCCTCCTGCGGCAACGGCCTCAGGTCCGCCGGATGACCACGGGCGAGGTCTGGCAGCACCTCTTCCTCGCCGTCACCTTCACCGTCCTGGTGATCTCCGGTTTCGCCCTCCGCTTCGATCAGAGCTTCGTCTCCCGGTTCTTCTTCGGCTGGGAGGGGGGGTTCCAGCTGCGCGGCGTCGTCCATCGCGTGGCCGCCACGCTCTTCATGGGCACGGTGGTCTGGCACCTCTTCTTCCTGCTGACCTCGCGTGGTCGCGGCTTCGTGCGCGACATGCTGCCGAACTGGCAGGACTTCCGCTTCCTCTGGCGGCGCACGCTCTACAACCTCGGACTCGGCGAGCAGGTCGGTTGCGAGCAGCGTTTCAGCTACGTGGAGAAGGCGGAGTACTGGGCGCTCGTCTGGGGAACGGCGGTGATGGTGATCACCGGTCTGATGCTCTGGTTCGACAGCTGGGTCATGCAGTTCCTGCCGAAGGGCTTCCTCGACGTCGCCCTCGTCGTCCACTACTGGGAAGCCTGGCTCGCGACCCTCGCGATCCTCGTCTGGCACTTCTATTCGGTGGTCTACAACCCGCACGTCTATCCGATGAACCCGAGCTGGCTCACCGGCACGATGCCGGAGGCGATGTACCACCACGAGCATCCCGGTCATCTCGAGCAAGCCAAGCTCGAGACGGAGGAGTACCTGCGGCGCGCCGCCCGGAAGCTGCGGGCCGAGCCGGAACCGAAGGCGACGGAGACGGGCGAGGAGGATTCCGAAGGGTAGGCACAGTGGGGTCGTCGCCCGAGTGAGGAGAGTGCTCCAACGCCGCTGGTCCACGAGGGCCGATCTGCGGTAGTGCCAGCGCCGCTCTGCCAGCACGGAGGAGAGTCTCCCTGAGCGACCATCATCCGGACGGATCCCGGCAGCTCCCGCCGCCCGACGAGTCCGCGTCCCGACGGCTGCAACTGGCACTCTGCCTGCTCCTCGTCTCGCTGCCGTTCCTCGTCGTTCGTTTCCCGCCGATCACCGATCTACCACAGCACGCGGCGCAGATCCGGCTCTTCGGCGAGGCGCTCGGCGAGCACCAGGATCTCTACCGGATCCAGTGGCTGACCCCCTACGGCCTCGGCTATCTCCTCCCCGGCCTCGGGTGGCTTATCGGCGGGCCGTTCGGGGCCGGCCGTATCGGCTTCCTGTTCGTGGCCTGGCTCTGGGTCGTGGCGCTCCACGCCCTGAATGCCAACCGGCAGCGCCCCGCCGTCAGCGCGACGGTGGCGTCCGTTTTCCTGTTCAGTCACGTTCTCTACTGGGGGTTCCTGAGCTTTTTGGCGGGTTGGGTTACCTTCATCGTCTGGTTTCTGCTTCATGACCGGATGCCGGCAGGGAGGCTTACCTGGCGCCGGGCAATCCTGTTCTTCGCCGCTGGAGCTCTGCTCTATCTGACGCACGTTCTCTGGTTTCTCTTCGGGGTGGGGTGGCTCGTGATCGACGGCCTCCGGCGCCGGCTCGGAATCCGCGAGCTGCTGCGGCGCGCACTCTGTCTGGTGCCGATCGGAGCGCTGGCGGCGGTCTGGTTCCCGAGCATCGTGAACCGGGGGTTCACTTCCAACACCTCGTGGCCGCATCCGTTTATCTCTCGTTTCTCGCCGACCAGCTTCACGAACGCCGCCCTGGGAGGCATACGCGGTCCGCTCGAGCCGGTGATGCTGCTCGGCGTCCTGCTCTGGCTCGGCGTCGGTATCTGGCAGCGTCGTAGCGAGGGCCGTGCGGCGTGGGACGGGCGCCTGCTGCTGCTCGCCGCTTTGTCTCTGACCGCCTGGGCGATCCTGCCGAACAAAGCCGCCAACACGCTCTACTTCGCAGAACGCTGGCTGCCCGGCGCGCTCGCGGTTCTATCCCTGGCCGCTCCGGCGCCGCGTTGCGGCCCCGGCCTTCGACTCGTTCCGGCTCTGGTCCTGGCGTGTTTCGTGGCCGCGACCACCCTGCTCTGGCACACGGCCGAACAGACCTCTCTGACCGGAATGGACGAGGTGATCGCAGCGCTCCCGAAGCGTCCCAGGGTCCTCGGCCTGAGCTTCATGCAGAACCGAATTTTCAAGGCCGACCCGTATCTGCAGACTTTCGCCTGGGCGCAGGTGGCTCGTGGCGGTGAGCTCAACTTTTCGTTTGCCGACTTCGCGGTGGCGCTGGTCGTCTACCGGGAGCCGCGGCGGCACGACTGGACTCTGGGTCTCGAATGGAATCCCATGTGGGTGCGGTCCGCCGATCTCCGGTTTTTCGATGCCGTGATCGTGAGCGGGGACGAACGGGTCCACGCCTGGGCGCAGCAGGCGCTCGGCCTCGAACCGGTGACGACTGGGGGAATCTGGCGCCTCTATCGACCTGCTCCCGGCCGTCGCCAGCCCTGGGCTCAGCCACCCAACGGATAGCGAAGCCGGACCCAGGCGTGTGCGACGGAAGCAGACTGAACCAGAATGACAGGTTCCACCTGTCGGGGTGACGGGACACGAGGGTGGACTTGCCCCGTTTCGGTGGACGGTTGACAACTTGGGATCATAGAACAGGCTGGGAGGGGCTGCTGGAGCCCTGGAGGGGCTCCAGCGGTCCCTCGGTCCCACGGAAACGAGGCGCGTCGTCGGAGTGGCGTGCGGCGTGAAGCGCCTCGAAGCGCATCGGGCTGACGTTGCCGAGGGCCGAGTGACGGCGACGCGGGTTGTAGAAACCCTCGAGGTAGTCGAACACGGAGAGCCGGGCGTCGACGGGATGGCGATACGAGTTTCGTTCGAGCAGCTCGCACTCGAGCGTGGCGAAGAAGCTCTCGGCCAGCGCGTTGTCGTAGCAGTCGCCGACCGAGCCC
>JAAYLR010000035.1 GCA_012521815.1 Acidobacteriota bacterium | reverse complement strand
GTCGAACCCCATCCGCCGCTCCCGCTCCGGATCGACCGCGAGGCCGAGGAACGCCGCGGTGCGGCCGTCCGGAGTGGAGCCCATCCCGGCGACGTGCACGGTGGGGGCGGCAGCGCGCACCCGGGGGAGGGCCTCGATCGCCGCCTGGAGCTCCCGCCAGTCGTCGAGGCCGGCCGCGAGCGGGCGCTCCAGCGTGGCGCCGCTCGCGGCTACCGTCGCGGCGCTGGCCACCTCGAGATGCCCGAGGCCGCCGTGGATCATCGCCTCCGAGAGCCCGCGGAAGGAGAAGACGACGAAGCCGGCGGTCAGGAGCAGCGCCGCGGTTCCGGCGGCGACGCCCGCGAGCGAGAGCGCGGTCCGCCGCCGGTTCCGCCCGAGGTTCCGCCAGGCGAGCCGGAACGCGCTCATCGCGGCGCCTCCCCGGCGCTGTCGCTCTCGATCCTCCCGTCGCGCAGCACGAGCCGGCGCGGGGAGCGGGCGACGAGGGCGGGATCGTGGGTCGCGATCACGATCGTCGTGCCCCGCTCCCGCCGCAGCGCGAGGAGCAGGTCGAGAATCCCGGCGGCGGTCGCCGAGTCGAGGTTGCCGGTCGGCTCGTCGGCGAGGAGCGCGAGCGGCGCGTGGACCACGGCCCGGGCGATCGCCACCCGCTGCCGCTCCCCTCCCGAGAGCTGATCGGGGCGGTGGCCGCTCCGCGCCGCAAGGCCGACCGCCGCCAGCGCTTCGGCGGCACGGTCGCGCCGCTCCCCGGCCGGCCGGCCGTCGAGAAGGAGGGGGTACTCGACGTTCTCCAGCGCGCTGAGCACCGGCACGAGGTTGAAGGTCTGGAAGACGAAGCCGAGCCGCCGGCGGCGCAGGAGGGTGCGCTCCCGCTCGCCGAGCGTCGCGAGGTCGGTGCCGTCCACGAAGACCCGTCCCGCGTCGGGCTCGTCGAGGCCGCCGAGGAGGTGGAGCAGCGTGCTCTTGCCGCTCCCCGACGGTCCGGCCACCGTGACCAGCTCGCCGCGGCCGATCGCGAGGTCGACGCCGCGCAGCGCCGGCACCCACGCCTCTCCCAGCCGGTACCGGCGTTCAAGCCGCGAGGTCGCGAAGGCGGGGGGAAGGGAGTCCGTGGACAACAGTCGGAGCGTAGCAGGGGGCAGCGGGGAAGCGGAGCGTCAGCGGGCTTCACCCCGGCGGGAACGCGCCACGGGTGGCAGCCCCGCCGCGGTGAGGAGCTGGCGGGCGAGATCGGCTTCGCGCTGGAAGAACCCCTGGGTGTGGAAGCTCTCGGCGAGGCGCAGGCCTTCGAAGTCGTGATGATGGAGCAGCTCGTGGAGCAGCGTGCGCAGGAAGGACCGGAAGGCGACGACCTGCCCGCGCGCGGCGGTGCGCATCCAGACCGTCAGCCGCGGGGGCGAGCAGGTGCTCTCGTAGAGGCCGTGGAGCTCGCCGTAGTCGTTGCTCGGCCGGGCGGCGAGCACCCGGACGGCGACCGGCGGCAGCGCGAGCTGGCGGCAGAGCGCGTCGAGCAGCGCCTGGCTCGCGCGCTCGACCGCCGGCCGTTTCCCCGTGGCGAGCATGTCGGCGAGGTTGGAGACGAGCGGCGCGAGCGCGCCGGTATCGGAGAGACGCAGCGTGGTGACCGCGTCGGAGGCGAGGTAGATCCGCTGCTGCGCGCGGGTGAGACGGGAGAAGTAGGCGAACGGCACCGCGGAATCCTACCCGGGTGCCAGGGCTTCGGGAGCAAGGCGGGACGTCCGGCCCCGAGGCTCCGTATAAGCTATCTGGCCCTGGAGGAACGGATGACCGCTGAACGCCGCACCCTGACCGTCGAATCCCCCACCGTCGCCGAGGAGATCGCGGCGATCACGCCGAAGGACCTCTTCGCCGAGCTGCACCGCGGGGTGCTCGGCCAGGATCGCGCCCTGCGCTTCGTCGCGGTGGCGATCTACAAGCACACCACCGGCAAGGTGTCGGGCAACATCCTGCTGATCGGCAACTCGGGCACCGGCAAGACGACGGTGATGAACAACATCCAGCGCGTCTACGACACGATCCCCGCCTACCGTGCGTTCCGCGCCGTGACGATCCTCAACGCCAACCTCCTCGTGGAGAGCGAGCGCACCGAGTTCCGCCCCGACCGGATGTTCACGGCGGTCGAGCAGCGGGCGCGCACGCTCCTCGGCGAGCGCCCGACCGCCGCCGAGCTGAAGGAGGCGATGGAGCGGGGCACGGTCTGCGTGGACGAGATCGACAAGATGTCGACGGTGGTCGCCGGCAAGCCGAACCCGATCGGCGTGGTCCTCCAGCAGGGGCTGCTCACGCTGATGGAAGGGGAGAAGGTGCCGTATCGCACCCACGTCTGGGAGGGGGAGCGGGAGCGGGAGGCGACGATCGAGATCGACACCGGGCGGATGATGTTCGTCTGCGGCGGGGCCTTCGAAGGGCTCTACGACCAGGTGCTCAACCGGGTCTCGCGTCCGGGCAGCGGCGAGCGGGTGAAGTCGGAGGCGGTCAAGACCGCCGACGGCGGGGTGCGGATCGAGTCGCGCTTCCAGCTCGCCGACTTCCTCAAGATGAAGGACATGTTCGAGTACGGCATGGTCCCGCAGTTCATGGCGCGCTTCGACAAGGTGGTGGTCATGAACGACCTCGGACCGGCGGTGCTCAAGGAGATCCTCCTCAACTCGTACGACTCGCCGTTCCGCCGCTCGCAGCGGTACTTCGAGAGCCTCGGGATCGACCTCGAGCTCGACGATCTCGCCGCCGGGCTGATCGCCGAGCAGGCCGCCAAGGAGAACCGCACCGGTGCCCGGGCGCTGCGCGACGTCTTCAGCGAGATCGTCAACCCGGTCGAGTTCGATCCGTGGGGCCCGGAAGGGGTGGAGCGGCCGCCCGATGGCGGACGCGCGACGCTGCGGATCGATGCCGCCCGGGTGCGCGACTATTTCCGGTAGCTCCCGGAGCCGCGGCCGCGCCCCCGGCCGGGTGATGACGTTCGTCCGGAACGAGCCCGCCCCGGCAGGCGGGGGCGGACCGGCCGGGCCCGTGTACGATAGAGGCGCTGGCGCGCTTCCCGACTCCATGTCGCGCCCAGGAGACTTCCCATGCGACACCCGTTTTCGTCCCTCGGTTCCAGAGTATTCGCCCTGAGCACCGTCTTCCTCCTCCTCGCCCTGCCGGCGCTGGCGCTGACCCCCGAGCAGTGGAAGGAGCAGTACGAACAGGTCGAGCACCACTTGCGCGCCGGCGACTGGCAGGCCGCCGACGCGGCGATCGGAAAGCTCTACAAGGCGACGATCGAACAGCACGGCGACACCGGCCGCTTCGACGGCGGGCTCGTGCAGCTCACCGCGATGCGCGCCATCGCCGAGAAGGGGCTCGGGCGCGCCGCCGACGCGAGCTGGCACTGGTACGAGGCCGTGAGCCTGATGCCCGACCTCCTGCGGATGGACCTCTCCCCGTACGGCGAGCCGGCGCAGGCGTTGCAGAGCCAGGGGGTGCGCGGCCGGGAGCTGCCCGCCGGTGAGCAGTACCGGAAGGACGAGCCGGTCGGCGACCTGCCCGGGATCAAGCCGCCGAAACGGTCGAAGGGCCCCGGCATCCGGATGCCGTCGCTGCGGATGAAGGACATGGGCGGCTTCTACGTCTTCGAGGTGATCGTCGAGGCCGACGGCACCGTCACGCAGCCACTCCTGCTTCGGCGCAAGGGTTCGGTCGCCCTTGGCCTGCTGGCGTTCGACGCGGTGCGCAACTGGCGCTTCAAGCCCGCCACGCGGGACGGGGCTCCGGTCGCGGTGCCGTACCTGATCGGCATCGGCACGGGTGGCATCGGTGGCGCTGACAGCGACGACGAGCCCGAGGCGCCGCCGTCCGATCAGGGGACCTGATCCCGAAGCGGGTCGCAGCGCCCCCGACGAACCGAGGTTCAGCGCAGCGCCAGGACGACGATCTCGCCGTCCCGGCGCAGCTCTATCTCGGTGGCGGCGATCGTCGTCACCGTGAAGCCGGCGATCCGCTCGCCCGGTCCCAGCGCTACGCCGTTGACCAGCGCCACCGGCCGGCCGTCGGTGATCGCGATCCCCTGAAGGGTGAGCACCGTGCCGTCGGCCAGCTCCGCCCGGCGCCTCGGCGTCCGGATTGGCGCCGATGCCGGTGACTCGGCGACGGCGCTTGCGTCGGGCGCGAGCGTCGGCTCGGGGGGCGGGATGGATGGCGCCGCCTCCGGCGGTGCTGCCGGTTCCGGTGTCACCGGGAGGGCCGGTACCGGAGCGACCGGCGTTATCTCGGCGACAGGCGAGGGGGCCGGTGCCGGCGTGGCGATGGCTGCCGGCGTGGAAGCCGGGGCGGGAGCGGGAGCGGGGACGTGCCGCGAGGTGAAATACCAGAGCCCGGCCGCGGTGAGGAGCGCGGCGCCGGCGAACCCGCCGGCGAGCGCGGCGATCCAGGGCGCCCGCGCCGGCCGCCTCAGCGGCATGTGATGCGGCAGCTGGGGCGGGGCCTCCCCCCGGCGGGCCGCCTCCTGCCGGGCCGCCTCCTGCCGGGCCTTGCGGAGCGCGTCGCTGATCAGGCTCATCGCCGTCGTCCCTCCAGTTCC
>JAAYLR010000003.1 GCA_012521815.1 Acidobacteriota bacterium | reverse complement strand
GGCCGGAGGTCGCCCCCCGGCCCGCCGGTGAGACTCCTGCGGCTCAGCCGTCAGCGGCTCAGGCGCGCCGCCTCCGGAGCGTGCCGAGGCCGAGACCGGCCAGGATCAGACCGAGCAGCGCCCCGCCCGCCGGACCGAGCGTCGGAATCTCCAGCACCGAGGGACCGGGGCCGGCCTCCGGACGGAAGTTCGCGATCACCTCGCAGTCCGCCGTGATCGCTCCCGTCGTGTAGACGTTGCCCGCGAGCGTACCCGCCGGGCAGGTGCCGCCCACGAAGTCGATCTCGTAGCCGGCAGCCGGCGTCAGCGTGAAGGTCGCGGTGCTGCCGTCGATCACCTGCTGCGACGGCGGCACGATCGTGCCCGAAGGCGTGCCCACGATCGCCGTCACCGTGTGCTCGACCGGCGGCGTATCGGTCACCACCAGCTCGACCGGGACCACCACCAGATCCGTCCCGTTGCCCGGGCCCGGATCGGGGTCGTTGCTCGTGATGCAGAGGTTGGCGTTGTACGTCCCCACCGCGAGGCCGGTCGAGTCGAACGTCACCGTCACCGGCGTCGAGTCGCCCGCAGCGGTCGTCCCACTCGCCGGCACCTCGCTCAGCCACGGCACATCCGCCGGGTTGGCGCAGATCAGGCTGGCAGCGGAGGTGTACTCCACCGTGTCGATGCCGATGTAGTTGGAGTTGTTGCCGCTCGGGCCGCCGTCGGTCACGTAGTACCGCAAGGCGAAGCGGCCGCTGGCGCCGGGCGCGAGGCCCGACAGGGTGACGGTGTACTGCGTCCAGACCTGCGGGTAACCCGTGCCGACCTGCGTCGGGTTGATCTCGAGCAACAGCTCGGTGAAGTCACCCACGTCGGTAGCCGATGTGCCCACGTTGGTGCTCGCACCCGCCGTGCTCAGCCGCACCTGCAGGCGGTCGGCCCAGATGCTGCCGTCAGCCGTCCGCGTCCAGAAGGAGAAGGTGTCGCCGTTGCTCAGGTTGAGCTGCGGCGTCAGCAGCCAGTTGCTGATGGTGCCCGCACCGGCCGTGTTGTTGAAGTTGGCGCCGATGTAGGACGTGGGTGCGCCGGCATGGGCGGAGAAGACGTCGGTGTTCCCCTGGAACCAGTTCGTCAATCCCACCGGCGCCGAGTTGTTCTGCATGTACCAGCCCGGCAGGTTGGTGATGTCCTCGAACCCCTCGCTGAAGTCGGCCGGCGACTCGTAGACGAGCGGAGGCCTGCTGTCCAAGCTGATGCCACGGCTGCTGTCGGTGCCGGGCGCCGGCGGCGTCACCGGGTGAGATGCCGCTCCGCTCTCGCCGACGACCACGATGCTCGCCGGCTCCTCGAGGAGGCTCCAGGTCAGGGCGGTCAGGCCGGTGTTGCCGATCGTGAGCGTCTGCGTGGTCGAGGTGTTGGCGGCCTGCGTCGCCGCGAGGCTCGCCGGGCTGACGTCGATGTTCGGATCCTGCGGCTGCTGGACCGTCAGCGTCACCGGCACGATCACGAGGTTCGTGCCGTTGCCCGGACCCGCGTCGGGGTCGTTGCTCGTGACGCAGAGGTTGGCGGTGTGGGTGCCCACCGCGATCCCGGTCGAGTCGAACGTCACCGTCACCGGCACGTTGCCGGCCGGAGCGGTCGCCCCGGAGAGCGGGCTCGCGCTGAGCCACGGCACGTCCGCCGGGCTGACGCAGTTGGTGTTCGGATCCTCGGCGATCTGCCAGATCAGCGCGCCGGTGCCGGTGTTGCCGACGTTGAGCGTCTGGCTGGTCGTGGTGTTCGGCAGCTGCGACGCGGCGAGCGCTGCCGGGGTCACATTGGCGTTCGGATCGCCGGTGCCCGTCGGCATGCAGCTCTGCACCTTCACCTCGTCGACATCCCAGCCGGTACGACCCACCGAGCTGTCCGAGCCGATCCGCCAGCGGAACTGCACCGTCTGCCCGGCATGAGCGCTGACGTCGGCGATCGTGTGCATGTACGCCTGCGTCGTCGGCCCGCACCAGGCCTGCAGGCCGGCGAGCGGGTTGCTGAAGCTGCTGGAGATGGCGCCGACATAGGGGCCCACCAGCAGATCGGCGTTGGGCACCTGGGTCCAGGTGCTGCCGCCGTCGGCCGTCACCTCGAGGATGCCGCCGTCGAAGCAGGCGCTCGTGCCGCTGTTCTCCATGTTCGGCACGTGCCAGAACTCGAGGGTGAGCGGGTTCTGCCCGGCGGGCAGCACGATCGGCGGCGAGGTCAGCCGCTGGTCGGAGTACGCGGCCGGGTTGGTGCCGCGGAAGTGCTGCGTGCCGTCGTGCGGGTTGGCCGTCGAGATCGTCCAGGTGTCGGTGCCCACGGTCGCATTGTGCGTCCAGCCGCCCTCGCCCGCCTCGAAGCTCTCGTCCACGAGGAGGACGGGAACCGTGCCGGGGCCACACTCGCCGGGGCCGACTTCGACGGTCAACGAGACG
>JAAYLR010000034.1 GCA_012521815.1 Acidobacteriota bacterium | reverse complement strand
TTCAGCCCGCCGCGCCGCACGCACGGGAAGTTCGGCGTCGACGTCGGCGTGCGGGCCCGTTTCCCGCTCGAACCGTACGTCAAGGGGAACTGGTCGACGGCGCGCTTCTTCGGCGAGGAGAGCCTCGCCCGCTACCGGCACACCGTCTTCTGGCGCGGGGACGACGGCTTCGGGAGCACCGGCCGTCTCGATCTCGAGCGGCTCCTCGGCCCGCGGGCGCTGCTGCGCTGGACGAACAGCGGCACCTGGTCGGAGGCGACCGACGGCCTCTTCTGGTTCAGCACCCTGACGCTCTATCAGGATCTGAGCAAGCGGCGGGCGGTCGCCTGGCACCTGCGCGCCGAAGGGGAGACCGGCGAGGAGGTGCCGCTGCGCTACTACGGCGTCGGCGCGACGCTGCGCCTGAACATCCTGCGCCGCTGGCTCTACCTGGAGATGCGGCCGGCGCTCAACTGGCGCCGGGAAAAGCTCGACGAGCGGCGCGAGCTCGTTCCGGCGCTCGCAGTCGGCTTCGACATCGCGCTCGACCGTGCGCTGGAGTAGGCGCCGCACGCCGCCGCGGCGCCTCTGCTAGCCTCCCGGCGATGGCCCCTCCTGCCGCACTGCGCCTCGACTACGTCTCGCCGCTGCCGCCGGTCCGCTCGGGGATCGCCGACTACAGCCGGGATCTGCTGCCGCATCTCGCCCCGCTCTGCGAGCTGCGGCTGCTCCTGCTTCCGGACCAGGAGGTCGAGGCGGAGCTGACCGCCCGGTACGCCACCGCACCGCTCGGCACGCCGCACGAAGGACGGGTGCCGCTCTACCAGATGGGCAACAACCGCTACCACCTGGCGGTCCATGCGGCGGCGATGGCGGAGCCGGGCGTGGTCGTGCTCCACGACCTCGTGCTCCATCACTTCCTGCTCGACCGCACCGTGGGAAAGGGAGACGCGGCGGCGTACCGTACCGAGCTCGCCCGTGACCACGGCTGGATCGGAGAGACGGTCGCGCGCCCGGTCCGTTTCGGGGGGTTCAGCAACGCGGCGCAGTTCGCGCTCGGCGCCCGCCGCACGCTCGCCCGGCGGCAGCGCGGCCTGATCGTGCACAGCGCCTGGGCGGCGGCCGAGCTGAGGGCGGAGGATCCCGAGCTCGCGGTGCGGGCGGTGCCGATGGGCATCCCCCTGCCGCCGGCTGCCGACGAGGCGACGGGACTCCGCTTCCGGGAGCGGCTCGGCATCCCGGCCGACGCCCCGCTGATCGGCTCGTTCGGTTTCCAGACGCCGATCAAGAGAACCGAGACGGTGATCCGGGCGCTGGCCGCCCCCGGGCTCGAGCGCGTGCACCTGCTGGTGGCGGGGGAGCTCTCGCCCTACGTCTTCTACGACCGCGAGGCGCGGGCGGCGGGGGTGGCCGACCGGGTCCACCTCACCGGTTTCCTGCCGTACGACGAGCTGGAGGCGGCGATCGCGGCGGCCGACCTCGCGCTCAACCTCCGCTACCCGAGCGCCGGCGAGACCTCGGCCTCGCTGCTCCGCGTGCTCGCGGTGGGGCGGCCGGTGATCGTCTCCGACTACGCGCAGTTCGCCGAGCTGCCCGCCGAGGTGGCGGTCCGGGTGGCGCCGGGAGAGGGGGAGAGCGGGCGGCTCGCGGCCGCGATGCGGGAGCTGCTGGCGGCCGGAGAGCGTCTCGCCGGGATGCGCCGCGCCGCGCGCCGGTATGTCGCCACGGAACACGATCCCGCCAGAGCGGCCAGCCTGCTCCGTGACGCCATCGCGGATCTCGCTGGCCGTACGCCCCCTGGTGATCGCGACGTCCGGGTTCCGCCGCCGACGTCGCTCGTCTGGAGCCGGTTGCCCGGGCGCCTGGAGGTGGCCGGCGCGACCCTCCCCTGGGCCGAGGGGGAGCGCCGCCGCCTGCGGATCGTGCTGGAGAACCGTTCCCCGGCGCTCTGGCTCGCCGGCGAGCGCGGCCCCGGCGGCGTCGTCTTCGAGCTCCAGCTCCGGACCCCGGAGGGCGACCTGCTCGCCGGCCGGCCCTGGCCGCCGCTGCCCGGCGATCTGGCGCCGGGCGAAGGCGCCGAGATCGTGGTCGAGGTGCGGAGGCCGCCGGGACCGGCGCGGCTGCGCATCGAGCCGCACGTGCTGGGAGTCGCGGGCTTCTCCGCGCTCGGCGGGCCGGTCTGGGAGGCGGAGCTGTGAGGAAAGCGGCCCCGGTGCTGCTCGTCGCCCTGCTCGCCGCGCTCGGCGCGGGAGCGCTGCTGCCGCCCGTCGGCGCCGCCCGGCCGGCGCCGGGAGGGGAGACGACCTTCTTCCTCGCGGCGACGAGCCTCGCTCGCGACTTCGACCTCCGGTACGACGAGAGCGACCGGGAGCGCTTCCTCGCGCTCTGGGGAGAGCCGCCCGAAGGGGTGGAGGTCGTCGACCGTCAGGGGAGCGAGCGGTTCGCGGCCCCGGCGGCGCCGGCGGCGCTCGCGGCGCCCGCCCTGCGGCTCGCCCCCCGGCGGGGGCTGCGGCTGGCCGGAGTGCTGGCGCTCGCCGTGGCGGTGACGCTCGCCTGGCGTGCGCTCGCCCGGCGTCTGGAGGCCCCGGCCGCGGCCGGGATCCTCTTCGTCGCGCTCGCCGGATCGATCGCCTTCCACGCTCCCTTCCGGGCCGCTCCGGCGGCCCTGGTGGCGGCGCTGACCCTCTCCGCGCTCGCCTTGGCGGCGCTCGCACGGCCGCGCTCCCGAACGCGCCTGACCGCGGTCTACGACGGCCCGGAGCCGGGCGCGGTGCGCTCCGGAACGGGGCGCTACCTGCTAGCCGGGCTCCTCGCCGGGCTCGCGGTCTCGGCCGACCTCACGCTCCTGCCGCTGTTCGTGGCGCTGCCGCTGCTCGCGGGCGTGACGGGCGGAGCCCGGCGGCGGGCGGCGCTGGCGGCGGGGCTCGGTGCGCTCGGCTCCCTGGTGGCGGTGGGACTGCTCGCCGGCGCGCCCTGGGAGGCACCGCAGCCGGTGGCGGACGGTGCGCTCCTCTTCTGGAACCTCGTCTACGCCGTGGCCGGACGCCATGCCGGCTGGCCGCTCGCCTTCCTCCCGGCGGTGGCGCTCGTGGCCGCGGCGCGGCGGGGCTCGGGCGGGCTCGCGCTCGTGGCCGCCGTGGGGGCGAGCCTCGGATTCCGTCTCTTCCTCCAGCCGTTCACCTGGGCCGGGGCGGTCGCCGGCCCGGCCCAGCTCGGGCTGCTGCCCCTCTACGCTGCGCTCTGGCTGCTGCCCGAGCGGCCGTGGCGGCCGTTGCCCGGAATCGTGCTGCTCGCCGCCTCGGGGCTTTCGCTCTGGCCGCTCTGGCTCGCCCCGCGCAGCGGCGATCCCACGCTCGCCTTCGCCCGGGGCCCGGCCGCCCCGCTGCTCGCCCGGCTCCCGGTCGAGACCTCGCTGCGGGAGCTGCCGGGAGCCGTGGAGCGGGAGCAGGCCGGAGTCGCGGTACGCGCCTTCGCCCCGGCGATCGAGGCGGCCGCCGGCGGCGAGCTGCGGCTGCGCGGACCCGGCGCCGGCACTCTCCTCGTCGCCTCCCCGCGGCGCCTCACCGGGCTGCGTCTCGCCTTCGATGAGCAGGCTCCGAGCGGGCTCCGGGTCAGGGGAGCGGAGCTCGGTGCCACCATCCTCCGGCCCGCGGGCGGGATCGAGTTCGATCTCCTCCTCGACCGCCCCCGCGTCCGGCACGCCTCGCCGTGGGGTGGCGGCGAAGCCCTCTTCTATCCACTGCGGCTGCAGTTCGCGGGCGCGCTGACGGCACCGGTCGGTTTCCGCGTCGTGACGGCGCGCACGGCGGTGCCCGCCGCGGAGGGCGAGCCGTGAGCGAGCGCCCGGTTCCCGCGAGCTGGATCGAAGAGGTGCGCTCCCGGCTGGCCGCTCCCGCGCCCCGGCGCCTCGCTCCGGGCGAACAGCGGGAGGCGGCGGTGCTGGTGCCGCTCTTCGTCGACGCCGGCGAGCTCTGGACGCTCCTGACGCGGCGTGCCGAGCACCTCGCGAAGCACCGGGGACAGGTGGCGTTCGCCGGGGGCGGGCTGGAGCTCGGCGAGGACGCCTGGACCGGCGCCCTGCGGGAGGCCGAGGAGGAGCTCGGGCTTCCTCGGGAGAGCGTGCTCGTCCTCGGGCAGCTCGACGAGGTCGAGGCGCCAACCGGCTACCGGATCGTGCCGTGCGTCGGCGCGGTGCCGTCGCAGCTGCAGCTCACGCCCGATCCCGGCGAGATCGCCGAGGTCTACCGGGTGCCGTTGCGGGCGCTCGCCGACCCACGGCTCGTGGAGGATCGCCGGATCGTCTTCAACGGCGTTCCGCGTCAGGTGCGGGTCTACCATTTCGGCGCGATCCAGATCTGGGGCGTGACCGCGCGCATCGTGCAGGCGCTGCTCGCCCGGCTCGGCATGCCGATGTCCGACCCCGGCGACGAGCCCTCCTGAGCGCCGGCCGGGGCCACTCTCCCGAGTCGGCTGGAGGGCGCGAAAGCGAAGGGCCGGCTCTCGTCGAGCGTCATGCAGGAGGAGACCGCGGCGAAGATCGCCGCCGTCGGCGGATCGTGCGGCATGGCGCCGGGCAGGGAGTGTACGCAGCGAACCGGGCGGCCACGGCCGTGTTAGTCTGACCCGCGCCATGGACGACCGGCAGCCGACCTCGGGTTCGGAGATGGCGTACCAGGACTCTCACGCGCCCGTCATCCGTGGTCCGAAGGATCTCGGCCGGCTCAGTCTCGCCGCCCTCGGCATCGTCTTCGGGGACATCGGTACCTCTCCGCTCTACGCCCTGCGCGAATGCTTCCTGCCGCCGCACGGCGTGGGGGTGCTCGCCGGCAACGTCTTCGGGGTCCTTTCGCTCATCTTCTGGTCCCTCACGCTGGTCGTCGTCCTGAAATACCTGATCGTCGTGATGCGCGCCGACAACCGGGGCGACGGCGGCATCATGGCGCTGCTCACCCTGGTGACCCGGAACGTCCCGCGCCCGCCGCGGGGGACGAAGGGGTATCGCCGGTGGGGCGTCCTCGTCACCCTCGGGCTCTTCGGCGCCGCGCTCCTCTTCGCGGAAGGGATGATCACGCCGGCGATCTCGGTGCTCTCGGCGGTGGAGGGGCTGCAGGTGGCCACTCCGGTCTTCCAGCCGGCCGTCGTGCCGATCACGGTGCTGATCCTCCTCGGCCTCTTCCTGGTGCAGCGGCGCGGCACGGCGGCGGTCGGCCGGATCTTCGGGCCGCTGATGCTGCTCTGGTTCGTCGTCATCGCCGCGCTCGGGCTGCCCGCCATCTGGCGGCACCCGGCGGTGCTGGCGGCGATCGATCCGCGCCACGCCGTCGCCTTCTTCACCGCCAACGGCCTGCACGGCTTCCTGATCCTGGGGGCGGTGGTGCTCTGCTTCACCGGCACCGAGGCGCTCTACGCCGACATGGGGCACCTCGGCGCGAAGCCGATCCGCTTCGCCTGGAGCACCGTGGTCTTTCCGGCCCTGCTGCTGAACTACTTCGGCCAGGGGGCGCTGGTGCTGGAGCGGGGCGCCGAGGTGGTGCCCAACCCGTTCTACAGCCTCGCCCCGGAGCTGCTGCTCTATCCCACGGTGGCGATCGCCACGGCAGCGGCGGTGATCGCCTCGCAGGCGCTCATCTCCGGAGCGTTCTCGCTCGCGCAGCAGGCGATCCAGCTCGGCTACTGTCCGCGGCTGACGATCGTGCACACCTCCGCCGAGGCGCGCGGGCAGATCTACGTGCCGGAGATCAACTCGATCCTGATGGTCGCCTGCATCGCGCTGGTGCTCGCCTTCCGCGAGTCGACCAACCTCGCGGCCGCCTACGGCATCGCGGTGCTGGGCACGATGATGACCACCTCGCTGCTGGTCTTCGCGGTGACACGGCAGGTCTGGGGCTGGCGCCTCTGGCAGTCGGTCACCCTGGTGGGCTGCTTCCTCGCCATCGAGGTGCCGTTCTTCCTCGCGAACACGACCAAGCTCCTCCACGGCGCCTGGGTGCCGCTCGGGGTCGGGCTCCTCTTCTTCACCCTGATGCGGGTCTGGAAGTGGGGGCGGCGGGTGCTCAACGACCAGCTCGAGGCGGGGCGGCTGCCGATCGAGCTCTTCCTCGCCGACGCCGAGCGGCGGCATCTCCATCGGGTGCCGGGTACGGCGGTGGTCATGACCTCGCTCGAGCACGGCACGCCGCCGGTGCTCCTGCACCAGGTCAAGCACAACAAGGTGCTCCACGAGAAGGTCGTGCTGCTGACGATCCGGACCGAAGGAGTGCCGCGGGTGCCCCGCGCGGAGCGGGTGCAGGTCACCGAGCTGCGCGCCGGCTTTTTCCAGGTGGTGGCCCACTACGGTTTCATGGAGAGCCCCGACGTGCCGAGCCTGCTGCGCTGGGCCGAGCGGTTCGGTCTCCAGGTGGGCAAGGACGTCAGCTACTTCCTCGGGCGCGAGACCCTGCTGCGCAACGAGAAGTCGAAGGCGCCGGGGTGGATGGTGCACCTCTTCGCCTTCCTCGCCCGCAACGCCCGCCCGGCGACGCACTTCTACCATCTGCCGCCGAACCGGGTGGTCGAGCTCGGCGCGCAGGTGGGGATCTGAGGACGCCCCCGCCGCGACCGGAGGCACGGCGTGAAAGGCTCCCGTCTTCCGCCGCTGCGCCTCGGCAACCTCAACGGCCGGTCGCCGAACTCCGAAGGAGAGTGGGTCGTCTACTGGATGACCGCGGCGCACCGCGCCGGGTGGAACTTCGCGCTCGAACGGGCGGTGGAGGTCGCGGAGCGTTTTCATCGCCCGCTCGTCGTGCTCGAGACGTTGCGCGTCGACTACGACTGGGCGAGCGCCCGGCTCCACCGTTTCGCGCTCGACGGGATGGCCGACAACGCCCACGCTTTCGCCGGCCGGCCGCTGCTCTACCACCCGTACGTCGAAACCGCGCCGGGAGAGGGCAACGGGCTCGTGCAGGCGCTCGCCGAGCGCGCCTTCGCGGTGGTTTCCGACGATTTCCCCGGTTTCTTCTTCCCGCGGATGGTGGGGGCCGCGGCGCACCGCTCGCCGGTCGCGTTCGAGGTCGTGGACGGCAACGGGCTCCTGCCGCTGCGCGCGGCGGCGCGGCCGTTCCCGAGCGCCTCCGCCTTTCGCCGCTTCCTCCAGCGGCATCTGCGCGCCCATCTCCGCGCCCAGCCGATCTCCGATCCGACCGCCGCGCTCGCGCTGCCGCGCCTCGCGGCCCTGCCTCCGGAGATCACCGATCGCTGGCCGGCGGCCTCTCCCGAGCTGCTCGCCGGTGAGAGCGCGGCGCTCGCCGGTCTGCCGATCGACCGCCACGTGGCGCCCACCGGACAACGGGGCGGGAGCGCCGCGGCGGCCGCCGCGCTCGGTCAGTTCCTCGATCGCCGTCTGCGACGGTACGCCGCCGAGCGCCATTCTCCGGACCATGACGTCGGCAGCGGGCTCTCGCCCTATCTCCATTTCGGGCAGATCTCCGTCCACGAGGTCTTCGCCCGCCTCGCGTCGCGCCTCGGCTGGTCGGACGAGAGGTTCGGCTCGCTCGCCACGGGAG
>JAAYLR010000033.1 GCA_012521815.1 Acidobacteriota bacterium | reverse complement strand
CGCGGGAGAGGGTGTTGGCGCGCAGCAGCAGCATGCCGCGCACCTCCTCCTCGGCGAGCGGCTCGCCGATGCCGGCGGCGTGCGAGAGCACGAGCCGCTCCTGGAGCGTCTCGAGATCGGCGCGATCGATCCGCACCTCGGCGAGGTTCCCGAAACCGGTGTTGACGCCGTAGACCGCGGCGGTGCCGCTGGCCGCCAGCTCGATCTCCGCGCGGGCGAAGGCGATCCGCTCCCGCGCGGCGTCGGCGAGCACCGGGCGGGCCGCGCCCCGCACGACCGCCGCGAAGCGCGGCAGATCGAGCGACAGACCGTCGATGGCGAGGGTGGGAAGGGCCGGATCGGCAGACATGCGCTCACTCCCATTCGATCGTCGCGGGCGGTTTGCTCGTGACGTCGTAGACCACGCGGTTGATGCCGCGGACTTCGTTGACGATCCGGTTCGCGACCCGGCCGAGGAGCTCGTACGGGAGAGCGCTCCAGTCGGCGGTCATGAAATCGTGGGTCTCGATCGCCCGCAGCGCGGCGACCTCCTCGTAGGTGCGGTGGTCGCCCATCACCCCGACGCTGCGCACCGGCAGGAGCACCACGAACGCCTGCGAGACCCGGTCGTACCAGCCCGCCTCGCGCAGCTCCTCGATGAAGATCGCATCGGCCTGCTGGAGCAGCGCCACCCGCTCCGGGGTGACTTCTCCCGGGATCCGCACCGCGAGGCCGGGCCCGGGGAACGGATGGCGGCCGAGGAACGCCGGCGGCAGGCCGAGCTCCCGGCCGAGCTGACGCACCTCGTCCTTGAAGAGCCAGCGGAGCGGCTCGACGAGCTCGAACCCGAGCCGCTCCGGCAGCCCGCCGACGTTGTGGTGCGTCTTGATGACCACCGAGAGCCCGTTGACCGAGGTCGACTCGATGACGTCGGGGTAGAGCGTCCCCTGGGCGAGGTAGCGCACCCCCTGGAGCTTCGCCGCCTCCCGTTCGAAGACCTCGATGAAGAGCCGGCCGACGATCTTCCGCTTCTGTTCGGGATCGACCACCCCCGCGAGCGCCGCGAGGAACTCCGCGCCGGCGTCGACGACGATCACCGGGATGCCGAGGCCCTGCGTGAGGCTCGCCTCCACCTGCGCGCGCTCCCCCTTGCGCAGCAGCCCGGTGTCGACGAAGACCGCGGAGAGCTGCTCGCCGACCGCGCGCTTGACGAGCGCCGCGGTGACCGCCGAGTCGACGCCGCCCGAGATCCCGCAGAGCACCCGGTCGCCGCCGATTCGCGCGCGGATCTCCTCGACCGCCTCCGAGAGATAGGAGGCCATCCCCCAGTCGCCGCGCACACCGCAGGCGCGCACGAGGAAGTTGCCGAGCAGCGCGGCGCCGGAGACCGTGTGGGAGACCTCGGGATGGAACTGGATGCCGAAGAGGCCGCGGGCGGCCCATTCGAGGCCGACGATGTCGGCGTTTTCGGTCCGCGCCGAGATCGCGAAGCCCGCCGGCGCGCCGGTCACGTGATCGCCGTGGCTCATCCAGACCGTCTCCCGCGGCCCGAGCCCGGCGAAGAGGACCGACTCGCCGAGCACCTCCACCTCCGCGCGGCCGTACTCCCGCCGCCCCGCGGGCTCCACCCGCCCGCCGAGCAGGTGGGCCATCATCTGCATGCCGTAGCAGATCCCGAGGACGGGGATGCCGAGGTCGAAGAGCGCGGGGTCGACACGCGGCGCGCCCGGGTCGTAGACGCTCTGCGGGCCGCCGGAGAGGATCAGACCGACCGGATCCCGCCGCCGGATCTCCGCGAGCGAGAGGCCGAACGGGTGCACCTCGCAGTAGGCGCCGTGCTCCCGCACCCGGCGGGCGATGAGCTGGGTGAACTGACTGCCGAAATCGAGGATGAGGATGAGCTGGTGCGTGGCCACGCGCGGAGTCTAGCCGACCGCCGGCGCCGCGGGCTCACCCCCGAAGGTGGGTCCTCGCCGCCGCGAAAATGGCGTCGAGCATCGCCGGGGTCAGGCGGCCGGTGAAGGTGTTCTGCTGGGAGGGGTGATATGCATCGAAGAGGCGCAGCCCCGCGCCGAGGTCGTGCTCCGCGCCGTGGGCGAACCGGGGGCGGGGCCGGGGCACCGCTCCCCCCGCCTCCGCCCAGGCGGCGAGCCAGCCCTGGTGCGCCGCGTGGCCGAGCGCCACCACCGCCGCGAGCCGTGGGGCGAGGAGACGCAGCTCGCGCACGAGGAACGGCCGGCAGTTGGCGATCTCCTCCGCGGTGGGCCGGTTGGCGGGCGGAGCGCAGCGGACGATCGGCGAGATCCAGGCGTCGCGGAGCACGAGGCCGTCGTCCCGGCGCCGGG
>JAAYLR010000032.1 GCA_012521815.1 Acidobacteriota bacterium | reverse complement strand
GAGCGGAGGCGGCGCGCAAGGTCGCCGCGCTGCGCGGCGAGCCGGCCTGAGGCGCCCCCGGCGCCCTCCCGGCGCGGTGTTGCGGGGCACGAACGCTCAGAACGGCAGCTCGTCCTCCTCGAGCCCGTAGTAGTGGCCGAGCTCGTGGAGGACGGTGTCGCGTACCTCGCGCAGCACCTCGCGCCGGCTCTCGCAGCAGCGCAGGATCGGACCCCGGTAGATGACGATCCGGTCGGGCAGCGCCGAGTAGGAGCTGTCCCGCTCGGGCAGCGGCACCCCCTGGTAGAGGCCGAAGAGCTCGTCGCGATCGGGATCGTCCGGATCGATCCCGACCTCCTCGAGATCCTCGGCCGACGGCTCCTCCTCGACCATCACCGCCACGTTGTCGAGCAGCCGCCGGAACTCCTCCGGCAGCCCGGCGACCGCCTTCTCCACCAGCGTCTCGAACTCGTCGCGCGATACCCGCATCGGCCCGGCTCCTTCGGGTCAGCATAGCAACCCGGAAGCGGGATCGAGCCCCGCCACACCCTCCGGACCGCCCGGCCCCTTGCTAGAGTCCCGCCATGTCCGTCCGCCTCGACAAATGGCTCCAGGTGGCCCGGGTCTTCAAGACCCGCACGCAGGCGACGAAGGCGTGCGACCTCTCGCGGGTGCGGGTCAACGGGGTCGCCGTCAAGCCGCACCGGCTCCTCCAGCTCGGCGACCGCGTGGAGATCGAGGTTTTCCCCGACTGGTCGCGCACCCTCGTCGTCCGGGAGCTCGCCGAGCGGCCGCTGCCGAAGGCCGAGGTGCCGCGCCTCTACGAGGATCTCTCCCCGCCCCGGCCGCCGCGCGACTCGCTCGAGCGGCTGCGGCGCCGCCCGCTCGTCACCCGCGACGCCGGCGCGGGCCGCCCGACGAAGAAGGAGCGCCGCGAGCTCGACGACTTCTGGGCCGACCTGCTCGGCGACTGAGCGGCCGGGGTAGACTCCCGGCCATGGCCACCGTCGATTTCTTCTACGTCCGCCCCTCCTGAACGGGCTGCAAGCGCACCCGGGAGGTGCTCTCCACCCGCAAGACGAAGGTTCGCGAGGAGCGTCTGACCACCAGGGCGCCGCTCTCCGAAGAGGACGTCCTCGCCCTGCTCGGCACGGTCGAGACGGTCTGGATCGTGCGCGGCAAACGGGTCGACCGCCGCCCCGCGAGCGAGGTCTCCCCGGCCGACCTCAAAGGCCCGACCGGCAGCTTCCGGGCGCCGATCCTGCGCCGCGGCAAGAGGCTCCTCGTGGGCTCCCAGGCCGAGGCGCTCGCCGAGCTGCTCGACTGAGGCGCCGGCCCGGACCGGACCGGACACCGCGCCACGAAAGCTGACACCCGTCAGGGATCCGCCGCGAAGAGTCCCATAAGATGCCGCCGTGCGTACGAGATCCCTGATCGCCACGGTCGCCGCGGGCCTCATCGGGGCCGTCGCGGGCATCGGCATCTTCACCTTCGGCTACGCCAAGGGCGCCTCCTACCTCACCAACGATCCCAAGGCCTGCGCCAACTGCCACGTGATGGAGGAGCAGTTCTCCGGCTGGATCACCGCCAGCCACCGCGGGGTGGCGGTCTGCAACGACTGCCACACGCCCCCCGGCTTCGTGGCCAAGTACGCCGTCAAGGCACTCAACGGCTGGAACCACTCGCGCGCCTTCACGCTCGGCAACTTCCACGAGCCGATCCGGATCACCGGCCTCAACCGCCGGGTCACGCAGGCGGCCTGCCGGAACTGTCATGGCGAGATCGTGGCCGCCATCGACGCCCGGCCCGCCGCCCACACCGGTCCGCTCGACTGCATCGACTGCCACCGTAACGTCGGACACCTGCACTGATGGAGAGCGCCCCATGAGTCCCTTCCGAGCCCGCTCCGAAGCCGGAGCCGCCACCCTCCGCCTGCTGGCGGTGGCGATCATCGCCGCCCTCGTCGGGGCCGCGGTCGTCGCGCTGCTGGTGAACATCTCCGAGCGGAAGGCGGAGGCCCGCAACCCGTTCTTCCGCGTCGTCGAGCTCGACGACGACACCGACGATCCGGCGATCTGGGGGAAGAACTTCCCCCTCCAGTACGACCATTACATCCGTACCGTGGACCAGGTGCGGACCCGCTTCGGCGGCAGCGAGGCGATGCCGCGCACCCCGACCGACGCCGACCCGCGCTCGGTGGTGTCGCA
Organism: Acidobacteriota bacterium; assembly: GCA_012521815.1. Classification (GTDB taxonomy): domain Bacteria; phylum Acidobacteriota; class Thermoanaerobaculia; order Multivoradales; family JAGPDF01; genus JAAYLR01. Next base: position 12,365 of record JAAYLR010000032.1, on the reverse strand, counting down.
GTCGCGGCTCGAGGAGGATCCACGCCTCGTGACGATGTGGAACGGCTACGCCTTCGCGGTCGATTTCCGCGAGGAGCGCGGGCACGCCTACATGCTCGAGGACCAGGCGTTCACCGAGCGGCAGCAGGTCGTCAACCAGCCCGGCACCTGCGCGAACTGCCACGCCTCGCTCCACGTCGTCTACAAGCGGCTCGGCGACGGCGACGTCTTCGCCGGCTTCGAGCGGCTCAACCAGATGCCGTACAGCGAGGCCCGGCAGTACCTCGAGCATCCGGTCTCCTGCATCGACTGTCACGACTCGCAGACGATGCAGCTGCGCGTCACCCGCCCCGCCTTCCTCGAGGGGATCCGGGCGCTCAAGGCCTCGCAGGGGATCCCGGACTACGACCCGAACACGATGGCCACCCGGCAGGAGATGCGCGCCTTCGTCTGCGGCCAGTGCCACGTCGAGTACTACTTCAAGGGACCCGAGAAGCGGCTCGTCTATCCGTGGGCGAAGGGGATCAAGATCGAGCAGATCCAGGCCTACTACGACGAGGCCGGCTTCCACGACTGGCTCCACGCCGATACCGGGGCGCCGGTGCTCAAGGCCCAGCACCCCGAGTTCGAGATGTGGAATCAGGGGATCCACGCCCGCTCCGGCGTCGCCTGCGCCGACTGCCACATGCCGTACGAGCGGGTCGGGGCGCTCAAGATCTCCGATCACCACGTCCGCAGCCCGCTGCTCAACGTGGCGAAGGCGTGCCAGACCTGCCACCGGTGGACGGAAGAGGAGCTCAAGGCGCGCGCCGAGCAGATCCAGGAGCGGACCTTCCTGATGCGCGGCCGGGCGATGGACGCGCTCGTCCAGCTGATCGGCGACCTGAAGGCCGCCCGCGAGGCCGGACGCAGCGACGCCGAGCTCGCGCTCGCCCGCCAGCTCCAGCGGCAGGCGCAGTTCCGCCTCGACTTCATCGAGGCCGAGAACTCGATGGGGTTCCACGCTCCGGGCGAGGCGCTCCGGATCCTCGGCGAGGCGATCGACCTGGCGCGCGAGGGACAGCTCGCGGTCCGCGACCCCGACTACCAGCCGACCTTCCGCAACCAGGCCGCCGCCCCGCAGCCGCCGTCGCAGACCGCTGCCGTGCCGGCCGCGGCGCTCACGCAGCTCGCCGCGGCCCCGCCGGCGCCCTGAGCCGGACCGGTCCGGGGGCGCCGCGCGGCCCGCGGCCGGCCGCCCCCGGACCCTCCTTCTTCAGCCGGTCTGGATTCCGCCTTCCGTCTGTCCCCGGGGGTCGAGCGCCTCGGCCAGCTCGTCGGGCGGCAGCACCTGCCGCTCGACGCAGAGCTCGCGCACCGTGCGCCCCGTGGCCATCGCCTCGGCGGCGATCGCCGCGGCACGGTCGTAGCCGATCCGCGGCACGAGCGAGGTGACCATCGCGAGCGAACGCTCCACGAGCTCCTGACACCGCTCCCGGTCGGCCGCGAGGCCGGCGACGCACCGGGTGGCGAACAGCTCGCTCGCGTTCGCGAGGATCCGGATCGACTGGAGCAGGTTCCAGGCGATGACCGGCAGCATCGCGTTGAGCTCGAAATGGCCGCCCGCGCCCGCGATGCCGATCGTCACGTCGTTGCCCATCACCTGCGCGGCGACCATCACGACCATCTCCGGGATCACCGGGTTGACCTTCCCCGGCATGATCGAGCTGCCCGGCTGGAGGCTCGGCAGCACCAGCTCGCCGAGACCGCACCGGGGACCGGAGGCGAGCCAGCGCAGGTCGTTGGCGATCTTCGTGAGCGAGACGGCAACGGTGCGGAGCGCCCCGGAGAGCTCCACCGCGGCGTCGCGCGCCGCGATCGCCTCGAAGCGGTTCGGCGCCCCCACGAACGCGAACCCGGTGCGGGCCGCCAGCCGCGCGATCACCTTCCTCGCGAAATCGGGCGGGGCGTTGAGCCCCGTGCCGACCGCCGTCCCGCCGAGGGCGAGCTCGGCGAGCCGCGGCCTGGCCGCCGCCACCCGGGCGAGACCGTTGCGGATCTGCTGGGCATGGGCGCCGAGCTCCTGACCGAGCCGCACCGGTACCGCGTCCTGCAGGTGGGTCCGGCCGATCTTGACCACGTCGTCGAGCTCGGCGGCCTTCTCCGCGAGCGCCGTGGCGAGCATCGCGAGGGCGGGCTCGAGCTCCTCGGCCACCGCGGCGTAGGCGGCGACGTGGATCGCGGTGGGGATCACGTCGTTCGACGACTGCGAGGCGTTGACGTGGTCGTTCGGGTGCACCGGGCTCTTCGTCCCGCGGGCACCGCCGAGCCGTTCGTTGGCGCGGTTGGCGATCACCTCGTTGGCGTTCATGTTCGTCGAGGTGCCCGAGCCGGTCTGGAAGATGTCGAGCGGGAAGTGGGCGTCGAGCTCCCCGGCCACCACCTCTTCGGCGGCGGCCCGGATCGCCTCGGCGAGCTCCGGCGCCACCACCCCGAGCTCGGCGTTGACGGCCGCCGCCTCCGCCTTGATCAATCCCAATGCCCAGAAGAACCGCCGCGGGAAGACCAGGCCCGAGACCGGGAAGTTGCGCCGGGCGCGCTCGCTCTGCGCTCCCCAGTACGCCTCCGCCGGGACCTCGATCTCGCCCAGGCTGTCGCGTTCGTTGCGGGTTGCGGCCATCGTCTCGTCTCCTGCCGGCAACGGCGCCGGTCTGTCTCCGGTCCTAGCCTCGTGAGGTCTCGCCTTCGCGGCGCCGTTTCGGCGGTGGCGCCAGCCGCGCCGCGCAGTTCGAGCAGCGGGGGGCGCGCTTGCGCGAGAAATAGGGACGCAGGTAGAAGACCAGCGCCACCACCGCGACGAGCGAAACCGTCCAGAACTGCCAGTCTCCCCAGGGTAACCCGGTCATCATCCGACTCCCAGCAGGCCGAGGCCGTGGTAGGTGAGGAAGGCGAAGCACCATGCGAGCGTCGACATCCAGCCGAGCTGGAGGAGCGGCCACTTCCAGCTCCCCGTCTCCTTGCGCGAGGTGACGAGGGTCGGCAGGCACTGCATGGCGAGCACGAAGAAGACGAGGAGCGAGGCGGAGACCGCCGGCGTGAGCAGCGGCGTGCCGTCCGCGCGCGTGGCCACCCGGATCCGCTCGATCACCCCGGCATCGGGGCTGTCGCCGGCGTCGGTGCCCGCGAGCAGGACGGTCAGCGTCGAGACGAAGACCTCCCGCGCGAGGAAGCTTGTGATCACCCCGACCGAGAGCTGCCAGTCGTAGCCGAGCGGCGCGAAGATCGGCTGCACGATCCGCCCGAGCCGCCCGGCGTAGCTCTGCCCCTGCTGGTAGCGCAGCTCGGCGCCGTTCGCCGCCGTCAGGAGCTCGGCGGCACGCTCCGGATCGGAGGTCGCCGCCGCCTGCGCTCGCAGCGCGATCGCGTCGGCGGGCGCCTCGGCCTTGGGATAGGCCGAGAGCCACCACATCACCATGCAGATCGCGAGGATCACCGTGCCCGCCGTCTTCAGGAACGAGAGGCCCTGCTCGGCGGCGACGTAGAGCGCGCTGCGCAGCGACGGCACCTTGTAGGTGGGCAGCTCGAGCACCATCGGGCGGGAGCGCCCCGGCAGGATCGTGCGCCGGGCGATCGCCGCGCTGCCGAGCGCCGCGAGCGCGCCGAGCAGGTAGCAGCCGGCGAACGCGAGCCCGGCCTTGAACGGCTCGTCGCGGAAGAGGAGCGTGGTCAGCAGCACGTAGACCGGCAGGCGCGCCGAACAGCTCATGAACGGTGCGACGAGGATCGTGGTGAGCCGGTCCTGCCGGTCGGGGATCAGCTTCGTGGCCATGATCCCGGGCAGCGCGCAGGCGTGCGCGGCGAGCAGCGGCACGAAGGCGTAGCCGGGCAGGCCGAAGCGGCAGAGGATCCGGTCCATCACGAACGCCGCCCGCGCCAGGTAGCCGGTGTCCTCGAGCAGGCTGATGAGGAAGAAGAGCAGACAGATCTGCGGCAGGAAGACCACCGTCCCCGCGATCCCGCCGAGCACCCCGCCGGCCACCAGATCGCGCACCGCCCCGGCCGGCAGCGTGGCTCGCACCCACTCGCCGAGGTAGGCGAAGGTCGCCTCGATGAGATCCATCGGCACGGTGGCGAAGGCGAAGATCGTCCAGAAGAGGCCGCCCATCACCAGCACGAAGATCAGGATCCCGAGCACCGGATGGGTGAACGCCTGGTCGAAACGCTCGACCACCGTGTCGCTGGCGGTGCCGAGGGCACCGGAGCCGCCCACGCAGGCCGCCACCACCTTCTCGGCCCACTCCTCCAGGCGCGCGGTCGGCAGCTCGCCGGCGGCGTCGGGCATCGGCGGCTCGGCGAGCGGATGGGGGGGCAGCGCCTCCTCGACCACCCGGCGCAGGAAGGCCCGCAGCGGGTCGACCCCGACGCCGCGCCGGGCGACCACCGGGACCACCGGGCAGCCGAGCAGGTCGGAGAGGCGGCGGGCGTCGATCGTCAGACCCCGCTGCTGCGCGAGGTCGATCATGTTCAGCGCCACGACCGTCGGCAGGCCGGCCCGCAGGACCTCGCCCACCAGATAGAGGTTGCGCACCAGGTTCGTGGCGTCGACCACCACGAGCACCGCGTCCGGGCGCTGATACGGAACCCGCCCGGCGAGCAGGTCGTCGACCATCCGCGACTCGGGCAGGTCGAGACCGAGCCGGTAGAGGCCCGGCAGGTCGATCAGCTCGATCGCGTACGGATCGGCCTCGACGCCGAGCTGGCTGCGGCCGAAGCGGACATCGGTGGTGGTGCCGGGGAAGTTGGCGGTCTTCGCCCGCACTCCGCAGAGGCGGTTGAAGAGGCTGGTCTTGCCGGTGTTCGGGTTGCCCACCAGGGCGACCCGCGGCCGTCCGGAGGCGGCTCGCGCCGGCAGCGCGGCGAGGGCGGGTTCGGCGGCCACCGCCGCTACTCGCTCTCGGCCGGAACGACCAGGATCCTCTCTGCGAGCCGCTGGGAGATGCCGATCCGCGTCGCGCGCACCTGGACGATGCACGGATCGCCCTGCTTGCAGACCTTCAGCAGACAGCGGTCGGTGAGGCCGAGGGCGTGCAGCAGCTGGCACTCGTCGCGCTCCAGCTCGGCCGCCGCCATCCGGCCGCGATCGCCGCGGCCAAGTTGCACGAGGCGGATACCCGCCTCGGAGCCCTGTCGATTCTCGTCGGGTTGTGGTTCCATCGCGTCCTCTGCCGGCGACCCTGTCGCCGGCAGCCATCAATTTAGCACGGGCCGCGCAAACGGCGGCAGCGGCGGGGTCAGGAGGCCGTCCAGAAGCCCACCCGGCCGCCGTTGCGCCGCAGCCAGGCATCCAGCTCCGCGGCCGGCAACGCCGGGCTGACCAGGAACCCCTGGAGCCGGTCGCAACCCCAGCGCACGAGCGAGTCGCGCTGCTCCTGGGTCTCGACCCCCTCGGCGACGACCTCGAGACCGAGCGCGTGCGCCATCTCGATCACTCCCGAGGCGATCGCCGTGTTGTCGGCATCGAACGGGATGCCGTGCACGAAGGCCCGGTCGAGCTTCACCGCGTGCACCGGCAGCCGGCGCAGGTAGGAGAGCGAGGCGTAGCCGGAGCCGAAGTCGTCGATCGCGAGGCGGACCCCGAGGGCGCGCAGCCGGGCGAGCACCCGGGTGGTCAGCTCGGCGCTGAGCAGGGCATGGCTCTCGGTCATCTCCAGCTCGAGCGCCCCGGGCGCGAGGCCGGTCTCGGCGAGGATCCGGGTCACCTCGTCGACCAGATCCGCGTGCTGGAGCTGGCGCGTCGAGAGGTTCACGCTCACCGTGAGGTTGACGAAGCCCGCCTGCTGCCACCCCCGCGCCTGCTCGCAGGCGCGGCGCAGGACCCAGCTGCCGAGCGGCACGATCAGGCCGGTGACCTCGGCGAGCGGGATGAACTTCTCCGGCGGGACGAGCTCTCCCGCGCGCTGCCAGCGGACCAGCGCCTCGCAGACCCGCACCCGTCCGGAGAGGCAGTCGACGATCGGCTGGAAATGGAGATCGAGATCCCCGGCCGCGAGCGCCACGCGCAGGCTGCTTTCGAGCGCGAGGTTCTCGCTCGCCCGCTCGCGCAGCACCGGCGTGAAGAACTCGATCGCGTCGCTCCCCTTCTCCTTGGCCCGGTACATCGCGACGTCGGCCTGCTCGAGGAGGCGCTCGGCGGTCGCGCCATCGTCCGGGAAGACGCTGATGCCCATGCTCACCGTCGTCCAGAGCTCGCGCCCATCGACCACGAACGGCTGCCGCAGCGCGGACATCAGCCGTTCCGCCACCTGCCGGATGCCCGCGGCGTCGGCGGTATCGTCGACCAGCACTGCGAAATCGTCCCCGCCCAGCCGGGCCACGGCGTCGCTGCCACGCAACCCTTCGGCAACACGGGTCGCGACCGCCCGGAGCATCTGGTCGCCGATCGCGTGTCCCATCGAGTCGTTGATCGTCTTGAACCGGTCGACGTCGAAGTGGAGCACCCCGACCCGCCCGCCGTGCCGGCGCGCCCGCGCCAGCGCGACCTCCAGCCGGTCCCGGAAGAGGCGGCGGTTCGGCAGGCCGGTGAGCGGATCGTGGAAGGCGAGGCGGCGGATCTCCTCCTCGGCCCGCTTGCGCTCGATCGCGACCGCGATCTGCTGCGAGACGAAGGTGAGCAGGTCGCGATCCTCCGAGCTGTACCGCTGATCCTCGCCGTACGACTGCACGACGAGCGCGCCGTACGTTCGTCCGCCACTCCGGAGCGGCACCCCCAGCCAGTCCACCGAGATGGAGCCGCGCAGCTCGATCAGCCCCTGGCCGACCAGACCCGACAGGACCTCCGGATCGACCAGGAGCGTCTCACCGGTGCGCAGTACCTGGGCGGTGAGACCCTGCCCGAGCGGCTCTCGCTCGGGGCGCGGGTCGTGTTCGTCGACCCAGTACGGATAGCTCACCTCGCCGGTCTCCGGATGCCAGAGGGCGATGTAGAAGTTCCGGGCGTACATCAGCTCGGCGACGATGGCGTGGAGCGCCGGATAGAGCTCCTCGGTATCTTCCGCACGATGGGTGGTCTCGGCCACCTGGAGGAGCGCCCGCTGCAACCGCTCCGTCCGGAGCTGCTCGGAGATGTCACGGACCACGCAGGCGAGACCTCCGTCGGGCAGGACGCTGAGGGAAAGCTCCTGATCGAAGCTGCTCCCATCACGCCGCCGTCCGCTGGCGCGGCCGCGCCAGCTGCCGGTCGTGGAGAGCTCGGATCCCACCTCCTCGACGAGTCGCCGCCTCTCCTCTTCGTCATGGAGGAGAAGCCAGAGCTCCCCTTCGAGCTCACCGGGCGAGTCGAAACCGTAGATCCGGGCGTAGGCGGGGTTGAGCGTGAGGAAACGCCCCTCCCTGTCGAGGAACGCCATGCCGTCCATCGCCGCCTCGAAGACCGCGGTCTGCCGCCGGAGCGCGGCCTCGTAGCTGCGCTGCAGGCTCACGTCGTGGACGATCGTGTAGATGAGCCGGCGCCCGCCGATCGTGATCGGCCCGCCGAACGCCTCCATCTCCCGGATCACCCCCGAGGGGAGGCGGACACGGCGGGCGGAGTGATAGGCGTCGCCCGCCATCGCCGCGCCGATCGCCTCCCGGATACCCTCCTCTCCGGCGAGGTCGAACTCGGCGAGGCGCGCGCCCACGAGCTCGTCCCGCGGCCGCTCGAAGAAGGCGCAGGCCGCGTCGCTCGCGTCGACGATCGCGCCGTTCCCCGGATCGATCAGGAGCTGGATCGCCCGGTTGCCGGTGAAGATTCCTTCTCCCAGCCGGGGGGTCGGGGGTCCACCGTCTGCCATGGCGCTCATCCCTGGGCACCCAGCCGTTGCAGGGGTACGGCTTCGAGCTGCGCGGCCCCGAGCGCGGCGATGGCCGCCGCGGCGGCCATCGCCCCGGAAAGGGTGGTGATGCACGGCACCCCGTGCTGGAGCGCGCGCTGGCGGATGGCGACGTCGTCGGCGTGGGCAACCGAACCCGACGCGGTGTTGATCACCAGGTGGAGGTCGCCGTTGATCAGCTCGTCGATGACGTGGGGGCGCCCCTCGTGCAGCTTGCGCACCCGTTCGACCGGGAGCCCCTCCTCTTCCAGGAACTCCGCCGTGCCGCCGGTGGCGGCGAGGGTGAAGCCGAGCCCGGCGAACTGCCGGGCCACCGGCAGCAGCCCGGGCTTGTCCCGGTCGTGCACCGAGACGAAGACCCGGCCGGCGAGCGGCAGCCGGTTGCCGGCGCCGAGCCAGGCCTTGGCGAAGGCGGTGCCGAAGTCGGGGGCGACGCCCATCACCTCGCCGGTCGACTTCATCTCCGGGCCGAGGATCGGATCGACTCCGGGGAAACGGCGGAAGGGGAAGACGGGCGCCTTGACGAACCGGGCGGGCACCCGGGGCTCGGCGGTGAAGCCGATCTCGGCGAGGGTGCGGCCGGCCATCACCTGGCAGGCGAAGTCGACGAGCGGCAACCCCACCGCCTTGGCGATGAACGGCACCGTGCGCGAGGCACGCGGGTTGACCTCGAGGACGTGGAGGGGGCCGCCCTCCGGCCAGGCGAACTGGACGTTCATCAGCCCTCGCACCCCGAGCCGGAGCGCCAGCCGCCGGGCGACGTCGCCCATCTCCTCCTGCACCTCGCGCGGCGTCCGGTACGGCGGCAGCGCCGCCGCCGAGTCGCCCGAGTGGATCCCGGCCTTTTCGATCTGCTGCAGGATTCCACAGACCACCGCCCGTTCTCCGTCGGCTATCAGGTCGACATCGAACTCGGTGGCGTCGTCGAGAAAACGGTCGAGCAGCACCGGATGCCCGCCGGCCACCTCCGCCGCCTGATCGACGTAGCGTAACAGCGTCGCCTCGTCATAGCAGACCGCCATCGCCCGCCCGCCGAGCACGTAGCTGGGCCGCACCAGGACCGGGAAGCCGATCTCCCGCGCCACCGCGAGCGCCTCGTCCCGCGTGGTCGCGGTGCCGTGCTCCGGCTGCCGGATCCCCTCCTCGACGAGGAGGCGGCCGAAGCGGCGCCGGTCCTCGGCGAGGTCGATGGCATCCCACGGGGTCCCCCAGATCGGAACCCCGGCCGCCGTCAGCCCCTTCGCGAGCTTGAGCGGCGTCTGGCCGCCGAGCTGCACGATCACCCCCTCCGGCCGCTCGCGCCGGCAGATCGCCATCACGTGCTCGTGGGTGAGCGGCTCGAAGTAGAGCCGGTCGGCGGTCTCGTAATCGGTGGAGACCGTCTCCGGATTGCAGTTGACGAGGATCGTCTCGAAGCCGAGCCGGGAGAAGGCGAAGGCGGCGTGGACGCAGCAGTAGTCGAACTCGATCCCCTGACCGATCCGGTTCGGACCCGAGCCGAGGATCATCACCTTGCGCCGGCCAGTGGCCTCGACCTCGTCCTCCGCCCCCCAGGTCGAATAGAGGTACGGAACCGCCGCCGGATACTCCCCCGCGCAGGTGTCGACCCGCTTGTAGACGCGATGGATGCCCCGCCGCCGGCGCTCGGCCGATACCGCGTCCCGCCCGCAGCCGAGGAGCAGGCCGAGCCGCGCGTCGCCCAGCCCCGCCTCCTTCGCCGCGCGCAGCAGCCCGTCGGGCAGCGTCCGCACGTCCCAGCAGCGGACCTCCTCCTCGAGCCGCACCACCTCGCGGATCTCGCGCAGGAACCAGGGATCGATCGCCGTCGCCCGCGCCACCTCGGCCACCGGCCAGCCCTGGCGCAGCGCCGCGATCACCGCGAAGAGCCGCTCCCAGCTCGGGGTCGCGAGCCGCTCGCGCAGCCGCACCGGATCGGACATCCGCGCCTCCCGCGCCGCCAGGGTGCCGTCGAGCTCCAGCGCCGCGAGCCCCTTGCGCAGCGCCTCGCGGAAGCTCGACCCGATCGCCATCACCTCGCCCACGGACTTCATGGCGGTGCCGAGCGTGGTGCCGGTCTCGGGGAACTTCTCGAACGCCCACCGCGGGATCTTGACCACCACGTAGTCGAGCGCCGGCTCGAAGGCGGCGCAGGTGCCGCCGGTGACCTCGTTGGGGAGCTCGTCGAGGGTGTAGCCGACCGCCAGCCGGGCCGCGATCCTGGCGATCGGGAACCCGGTCGCCTTCGAGGCCAGCGCCGAACTGCGCGAGACGCGCGGGTTCATCTCGATGACGACCCGTTCGCCGCTCCGCGGATCGACCGCGAACTGGATGTTGGCGCCGCCGGCGGCGATCCCGACCCGGCGGATGACCGCGAAGGCGTCGTCGCGCAGCGCCCGGCATTCGGGGTCGGAGAGCGTCTGCTGGGGGGCGCAGGTGATCGAGTCGCCGGTGTGGACCCCCATGGCGTCCACGTTCTCGACCGTGCAGACCAGGATCGCGTTGTCCGCGAGGTCGCGCATCACCTCGAGCTCGATCTCCTTCCAGCCGAGCACCGACTCCTCGAGCAGCACCCGGCCGGCGGGGCTCGCGGCGAGGGCCGCGAGCGCGATCTGCTCGAGCTCGTCGCGGTTGTACGCCACCCCGCCCCCCTCGCCGCCGAGGGTGAAGCTCGGGCGCACGATGAGGGGAAAGCCGAGCTCGCCGGCGACCTCGTGGGCTTCGGCGAGGCTGCCGGCGTAGCCGCTGCGCAGCACCCGCAGGCCGATCTCCTCCATCGCCCGCTTGAAGAGGTTGCGATCCTCCCCCACCCGCAACGCCTCGACACCGGCGCCGAGCAGCTCGACGCCGTACCGGTCGAGCACCCCGCGCTCGTGCAGGGCGAGGGCGAGGTTGATCCCGGTCTGCCCGCCCACGGTGGGGAGGATCGCGTCCGGGCGCTCCTGCTCCACGATCCGCGCGACCACCTCGGGCACCAGCGGCTCGACGTAGGTGGCGTCGGCGAACTCCGGGTCGGTCATGATCGTGGCCGGGTTGGAGTTCACCAGCACCACCCGGTACCCCTCCTGCCGCAGCGCCCGGCAGGCCTGGGTTCCCGAGTAGTCGAACTCGCACGCCTGACCGATCACGATCGGCCCCGAGCCGAGGACGAGGATCGACCGCAGATCGGTTCGCTTGGGCATGGGAGAGGTCACTCTAGCAGCAGACCCCGAGACGGGTCTGCCGACGGGGCCGGAGGCGGCTCCCCGCGGTCCGCCGGGGCCCGGCTACGCCTCGCTGCGCCGCTGGAGGCGGCCCACGATTCTTGCCACGAGCCCGCGCGGCAGGAGGCGCACGAGCACCGCGCCGGCCCGGTTCACGAACCCCGCCACGGCGACCGCGCGCCCGCGCCGGAACGCCCTGAGGCCGATGCGCGCCACCGCCCCGACCCCGAGCAGCGGCACGAGGCCCGAGAAGAGCGGGATCCCGGTCGAGATGCCCGCCCGCTCCTGGAAGCCGGTCAGCACCGGGCCGGGGCAGAGACAGGTGACCCGGGTGCGGCCGGCGAGCTCCACCGCCAGCGCCTCGCTCCAGGAGAGCACGAACGCCTTGGTCGCGTAGTAGCTCGCCATGTACGGCCCGGGCTGGTAGGCGGCGGTGGAGGCGACGTTGAGTATCCCGCCCGCCGGCCCGGCGGCGAGGATCCCGGGCAGCAGCCGCTTCGTGAGCTCGACCACGGCGAGGACGTTGAGACGCACCATCGCCAGCTCGTCCTCCACGGGAAGCGTCGCGAACTCGCCCAGCAGCCCGTAGCCGGCGTTGTTGACCAGCACCCCGGGGACGATCTCCCGCCGCGCGAGCGCCGCGGCGAGCGCCGCCGCCCCCTCCGGCGCCCCGAGATCGAGCGGGATCGTCTCCACCCGCGGCGCCCCGCGCTCCCGGCACGCCGCGGCCGCGGCCGCCAGCCGTTCGGTGCTGCGCGCCGTGAGCACCAGCGGATGCCCGTCCCGCGCGAAACCGCAGGCCAGCTCCAGCCCGATCCCCCCCGAGGCCCCCGTCACCAGCACCCAGGGGCGTGCCGTCTCGCTCGTCATCGTTCCTCCTCGCGGCCCTTCCCGGCCCGCACCCTCGCGCCGCGCGGCGAGCCTATCCGCTCCCATGCCGGCTCCGGCGGAAAACCGATCCCCGCCAGCCGAATCCCTGACGGCTCCGCCCCGGACTGCGAAGACGGGACGACGGCGCGGCCCCGGCGCGTTCTCTGCGATGATGAGCGGCGGCCGGCCGAGGCGCCGGATCGGGAGGCGACGATGAGCGAGAGGCTGCAGGGCGAAGAGTTGGTGGCGCTGATCGAGCGGGTCTTCCAGCCCCGGGCGACGGACACGGGGATCGCGGTGCTCGTCGATCTGCCGGACGCGGCGGTCGCCGACCACCCGCGCTGGCAGGCGCGGCGGGAGATGGCCGCCGGCTGGGTCGAGGAGCTCGCGGGGCAGGGGGCCGCCTGCCCGCTGCCGGTCTCGCTCTGGCTCTACCCGAACGTGCGCACGAACAACGGCGACCTGCCCG
>JAAYLR010000002.1 GCA_012521815.1 Acidobacteriota bacterium | reverse complement strand
GGTCAGGGCCGCCTGCGCCGTCCCCGAGTGGATGAAGAAGTTGATCACCGCCTGGACGCCGAACATCACCTGCGCGGCGATCACCGTCGGCAGGCTCGAGATCGCCTGCGAGCTGTAGAAGAGGATGGTGTCGAGCACCTGTCCCTCGCGCGCGAGGATGAGCAGCGCCCGCCCGCAGGCGATGATCAGCGTGACATTGACCATCTCCTTCGCGCCGGCGACGAAGCTTCGCGCGATCTCGTCGGCCTTCAGCCCCGCGGCCGCGCCCATCACGAGCCCCATGGCCAGGAAGAGCGCCCCGATCTCCTCGATGAACCACTTCTTCTCGAGGATCCCCCAGACCAGGACCACCATGCTGCCGAGGAAGATGCCGAGCACGGCCAGCCGCCGCGCGGTCCACGGCTCGGGCGCGCCGTCCACGCGGAAGGCGGCCTGATCCCGCGCCAGGTCGAGCTCCCGGACCGGACTCAGCGCGGGCGAGCGCCGGACTCGCGCGGCGTAGACGACGATCCAGGCGATCATCACGCCGGTGGTGAGGAGCCAGGTGAAGAGGCGGTAGCCGAGCCCCGAGTAGAGCGGCAGCCCGACGAGCCCCTGGGCGACGCCGACCGTGAACGGGTTGAAGAACGCCGCGCCGAAGCCGGCGGCGGCGCCGAGGAAGGGGATCGCGACGCCGACGATCGAGTCGTAGCCGAGCGAGAGCGCGAGCGGCACGAAGACCAGCACGAACGGGATGACCTCCTCGGCCATGCCGAAGACCGAGCCGGCGAGCGAGAAGATCGTGACGAGCACCGGGATCATCAGCTTCTCGAGCCGGGGGTGGGCGGTGAGCGCCACCGTGATCCTGCGGATCGCGAACTCGATCGTGCCGGTCGCCTGGATGACGCTGAACGCGCCGCCGATCAGGATCAGGAAGGCGATGATGAGCGCGCCGTCGAGATAGCCGCGGATCGGCGCGATCAGCAGCCACTGCGGCCCGAGGTACTGCTTGTCGATCCGCTCGTAGGTGCCGGGCACGGTCAGCAGGCGCCCGTCCTGCTCGATCCGCTCGTAGCGGCCCGACGGCAGCAGCCAGGAGAGCACCAGGACGAGGGCGACCAGAGAGCCCACGATCACCAGCGTGTGGGGCATGCGGAAACCGCGGCTCGGCGTCGGTGTCGGAGCGTCCATGCGTTCGGTCCTCGCGCGGCGGCCCGGAGCGCGGCTCAGCGGCGCAGCTCGGCCAGCAGGTCGGCGAGCAGCAGCACCCGCCGCCGGAAGGAGCCGAGATCGACCCACTCCTCGCGCGTGTGCATGCCGCCGCCGACCGGCCCCAGACCGTCGAGCACCGGCACCCGCGAGGGGTCGCTCAGGTAGTTGGGAAAGGAGATCCCGCCCCGATCGGTCTCGATCTCGAGCCGCAGGCCCCGCGCCGCGGCGAGCGCGACGAGGCGCGCGACGAGCGCGCTCCCCGCGCCGCCCGGGTCGACCGGCGGCCAGGCGGTGCCGGTCGCGAAGGCGAGCTCGACCTCGTGCGCCGCGCCGACTTCGCGCGCGAGGGCCGCCAGCGCCGCCACGACCTCCCGGCCGGCCGCGCTCGAGAGATAGCGAGCTTCTCCCTCGGCGAGCGCCCGGTCGGGGACGACGTTGCGCTGCCGGGAGCTGCCGAGGAGGTCGTGCTGCGTGGCGAGTGCGTCGACGAACCCGGCGGAGCCGGCGAGCAGCCGGGCGACGTTGACCGTGGGACCGCCGTCGGCGCGGGAGAGCGCCGCGGCGCGCAGGCTCCAGTCGGCGGCCGCCGTCAGCGCCGAGCGCCCCTGCCAGTATGCGAGGCCCGAGTGCGCCGCGCGGCCGGTCGCCGTGAGCGTCCATTCGGTCAGGCCGCGCCGGCCGGCGACGATGGTCTCGCCGCCGGCTCGCCCTTCGCCCGGCTCGAGCACCAGCACCGCCCGCGCCCGCTCGCCCCAGCGCCGGACCGCCGGCTGCGCGATCTCGCCACCCACCTCCTCGTCGGGGACCGCGAGCAGCAGGAGGTCGCCGGGCGGGGCCTCGTCGCGCGCGGCGAGCACGTCGAGCGCGCCCACCAGCATTGCCAGCCCGCCCTTCATGTCGAGCGCCCCGGTCGCCACGAGCCGCTCGCCGTCGTGGCGCGGAATGCTGGCCGGCAGCACGGTGTCGAGGTGTCCGAGCAGGAGCAGAGGCTGATCGCCAGCCTCCTCGCTGGCGGCCAGCAGGAGCGGCTGGGCGGTGTCGTCGGCCACTTCGATCGCGACGGCGAGGCCGTGCCGTTCGAGCTCGGCGCCGAGCCGCTCCGCGACCCGGCGCAGGCCCGCCACGTTGCCGCTCTCGGAGGAGATGGCGCAGAGCTCCCCGAGCAGCTCACCGGCACTCGCCACCGCCCCGTCGATCGCCGCCAGGGTCGCCTCGCTCATCTCTCCTCCCGACGCCGGCAGTCTATCGCGGGCCGGTGGACGCGGTGATGTCTCCCGGCCGGAACCTTCCGGATGATCCGTGCGTATCCGCGATGGAGGCTTCGATCCGATGCTCACCTTCCTCGCCTGGCTCCTGCTCTTCTTCCTCTGCTGGCCGCTCGCGCTCCTCGCGCTCGTCGCCTACCCGATCGTCTGGCTCCTCCTGCTGCCGCTCCGCCTTCTCGGGATGGCGATCGAAGGGGTCTTCGCCTTCCTCCGCGCCCTCCTCCTCCTCCCGGCCCGCCTGCTCGGCGGCCGGGCGTGAAGAGCCGCACGGAAGCGTGCCTTCAGCCGGGCGGGTGGCGGCGGGAGAGCCCGGGCGGCCGCTCCAGCCCGTGGGCGAGCATCAGGGGCTCGTCGGCGAGCAGCTCGGCTGCCGGGCCGTCGGCCACCACCCGGCCCTGGTCGAGGAGGACGACGCGCGGACAGAGCGCGGCGATCATCTCCAGGTCGTGCGAGGCGATCAATTTCGTCACCGGGAGGCCCGCGAGGAGGGCTTTCAGATCCCGCCTTCCCCGCGGATCGAGATCGGCGGTCGGCTCGTCGAAGACCAGGAGGCGGGGGCGGCAGGCGAGCACGCCGGCGAGGCAGACGCGCCGCTTCTCGCCGCGCGAGAGGTGGTGCGGCAGCCGGTCCTCGTAGCCCGCGAGCCCGACGGTGGCGAGGCAGCGCGCGACCTCGGCGGCGAGATCGGGGCCGGCCAGGCCGAACTGCTCGGGGCCGAAGGCGACGTCTTCCCGGACGGTGGGGCAGAAGAGCTGGTCGTCCGGATCCTGGAAGAGGAGGCCGACCTCCCGGCGGACCCCGGGCAGCCGGTCGCGGGTGAGCGGCTGGCCGAGGACGCGCACCGCCGGCTCCGCCGGCGGCACGTCGGGCAGCAGGCCGTTGAGGTGGAGCAGGAGGGTCGACTTGCCCGCGCCGTTCGGCCCGATGAGGCCGACAGACTCCCCCTCGGCGAGCGCGAACGAGACGCCGTCGAGAGCCGGGGTGCCGTCGGGATACCGGTAGGAGAGCCCGGTGACCTCCAGCGCCTTCACGGCCGCCATCCGCGCGCGCACATCGCGCCGTAGATCCTCTCCGAGCGCTCGCTCGCCCGCCCGAAGAGCCGTCCGGCGACGGCGGCGATCGCGCGCCAGTCGCGCCCCCGCCGCCGGCTGAAGGTACGGCTCGCGCGCGCCCGCTGGAGCCGCTCGGCCTCGTCGGCGAGCACGAAGAGGTAGCGGTACATGAGCGCGAGCAGGGTCACGAGCAGCGCCGGGAGACGGAGGCGCCGGAGCAGGCGCAGGAGAGCGGCGAACGGCGTCGTCTGCGAGAGGAGGAGGACCACGCCCAGGGCGAGCGTCGAGCGCCCGACGAGGAGGAGGAAGTGGCGCCAGCCACCGGGCTGCAGGAAGGCGAGCGCGGCCACCCCGAGGGCGAGGGGTTCGAGCAGGAGGAGGCGGCCGAGGAGGAAGCGCGGCGGGATCCGGCTCGCCCCGGCGACGGCGACGAGCAGCAGGGCGACGAGCGCGAAGAGCCAGGGCTGGCGTGGCGGCACGAGCGCCAGCGCGATCAGCAGGAGGAGGGCGGCCCCCGCCTTGACCGCCGTGGGCAGCCGGTGGATCGGGCTCGCGAGCCGGGCGTGGCGGTCGAGGAAGTCGGGCCTCACGCGCTCCCGGCCTCGCGGGGACGCGCGAGCGCGCGTCCCAGGAGGAGCGCCACCCCGAGCATCCCCAGCGCGCCGAGCACTCCGGCCGCGGCTGTGGCCGCGAGCGGCGAGGCGAGGCCCGGGAGGGCGTAGTCGGGCGCCGGCGCGGGGAGGGCGGCCGGCTGCTCCAGAGCGGCGAAGCCGAGCCGTTCGGCCACCGCTTCGAGCCCGTCGGGGAGCGACGAGGCGAACGGCGCCGCGAAGAGCGCGAGGGCGAGGGCCACGAGCACGCCGGTCCGGAGGAACCGGCGGGCGCTGCCGGCCCCGGCAGCGGTCACCAGCTCGGGCCGGGCGCGCGCGATCGCGGCCAGCACCAGGGCCGTGATCACCCCTTCACCGGCGCCGATCAGGAGATGGACGCCGATCATCGCCGGCGCCACCGTCCGCCAGGGCGCCGCGCCCGCGAGGGCGAGCTCGCCGGCGCAGGCCGCCGCGGCGAGCACCACTGCCACCCAGCCGCCGAACGTGGCGCCGGCGAGGCGACCCGCGAGGCCGGGGAGCGTGCGGCGCAGCGGCAGGCCGGCGGCCCAGGCGGCGACCGGCGCGAGGAGCGCCATGTTGAGCAGGTTCGCGCCGAGCGCGAGGAGCCCGCCGTCGGCGAAGACGAGGCACTGGACGACGACCACCGTGGTCAGCACCAGGACGGCCGCCGCCGGCCCGACGAGCGCCGCGGCGAGAGCGGCGCCGATCAGGTGCCCGGAGGTCCCCGCGGCGACGGGGAAGTTGAGCATCTGGGCGACGAAGACGAAGGTCGCGGTCAGGGCCATCAGCGGCACCTGCCGCGGCTCGAGCCGTCGCCGCGTCTCGCGCAGCGCCACCGCCACCCCACCGGCGGCGAGCACGGCGGCGCCGGTGGCGGTCGGCAGATCGAGGAAACCGTCGGGGATGTGCATCGGCGGGAAAGCTTACCGGTTCCTTGCCGGGCGCCCAAGCCGCGATCGCCCGGGAATCCGGCTCGGAGCCGCCCGCGCCGTTGGCGCCGGCGAGCGGGCGGCTAGCCGCGGTCGACGAGGACGCGCAGCAGCCGGTCCTGGGCCCGCTGGGCTTCGGCGAGGCCGCGGATCTCGTTGCAGAGGATCGAGAAGGCGTAGACCTTGCCGGAGCGGCCCTTGGCGTAGCCCGAGAGCGTCGAGACGCCGCGGATCATCCCGGTCTTCGCGAAGACGTTGCCGCGATACGGCGGCTCGGCGAGCCGCCGCTCCCAGCGGAGCCCCGCCTCGCCGCTGTGCGGCAGCGAGAGCACGTACTCCCGCCCGTGGGGGGAGGCGAACATCGCGGCGAGCAGCTGCGTCATCGCCCGCGGCGTCATCCGGTTGCCGCGGGCGAGACCGGAGCCGTCGGCGAGGGTGAAGCTCCCGGGCGACACCCCCATGCCGACGAGGAACTCGCTGACGGTCTGCACTCCCTTCTCCCAGCTCCCCTCGCCGGCGCGCCGCTGCCCGAGGGTGCGGAGCAGGAGCTCGGCGTAGAGGTTCTGGCTCTTCTTGTTCGTCACCGCGATCGTCGGCAGCAGATCGCTCTGGTGCCGGGCGATCTCCTCCCACTCGCCGGCCGGCAGGCCGTGGACCTCGCGCGGCCGGCCGGCGACCACGATCCCCTCCTCGGCCAGCGCGGCAGCGAGGGCATGGCCGAAGTAGGCCGGCGGGTCGGCCACCGCCACCCACTCCTCCGACGCGCCGGTGCCCTGCGCGACGGTGCCGCGGACGACGATCGTGTCCCGCTCGCCGGCGCGCCCCACGAAGAGCCGCGCCTCCTGCCGCGTGGCCACCGTGGTCGCCTCGTTGAGGATCCGGAAGTAGCCGAGGCGGGGCTGGACCTCCACCCGCGCCCGGTCGCCCGGCTGCTTGCCGGGCCGCACCTGCACGAGCACGCAGTTGTCGTTGAAGGTGAGGGCGTCGACCGGCGCCGAATACCAGCTGGTGAGCTGATCGCGCGGCCAGCCGGGGTGGATGCGGGGGCCGGGGAAGAGGCCGTTGACGAGCAGCAGCTCGCCCGTCACCCGCCGGATCCCGTGCGCCGCGAGCGCCTGCGCCCAGCGGCGGAAGACCGCGTAGACGTCGCCGTCGTGCTCGCGGCCGGAGATGTTCGGATCGCCGTCGCCGATCACCGCGAGGTCGCCGGCGAGCTCGCCGCCGCTCACCACCCCGCGGGCGAGGAGCCGGGTCTCGAACAACGGGCCGGGACCGAACGCCGAGAGCGCCGCCGCGGTGGTCAGGAGCTTGGTGTTCGAGGCGAGGATCCGCGGCTCGTCGGCGGCCACCGCGAGGACCTCGGTGCCGGTTTCGAGATCGCGGACGTGGATCCCGAGCTGCCGCGCCGCCCGGGCGGTCGTCCGGGCCTCGGCGGCGAGCGCCGCCGCGAGCGGCTCCGCGCCCGGCGCCCGGACGGCCGGGATCGCGTTCGCACCCCGCGCGGGGGCGCCCACCCCGGCGAGCAGGAGGAGCGCGACGAGCGGGAGCGGGGCGAAGCGGCGATTCACGACGGCGGATCATAGCGCCGCGGCGGCGCGTCCACGCCGCCGGCGCCGGGCTCAGAGCACCGCGGGATCGACTGCGAAGAGGAGCAGCCGGTTCGCCTGCTCCGGCGAGAAGTTGTCGTCGGAGACGATCAGGAGGAGCCGGCGGCCGTCGGCGAGCTCGCGGCCGAGCGCCATCCCCTCGTAGTTGTCCATCTCGATGCCGAGCGTGCCGAGATCGAGGAGCAGCTCCTTGGCCACCGGCCGCGGCAGCGGGGCACCGGCCAGGGCCTCGCGCCCGGAGACCTCCTCGGCATCCGCGAGGCGGACGCGGAAGAGGCGGACCTGGTTGCCATGGTCCTTCACGTAGGAGCGTTCGAGCGCGAGCAGGTTCTCCGGATCGAGCGCCACGAGCTCGACGAGGCCGCCGACCCGGAAATCGCCGGGAGCCGGGACCGCGTGCGGGGCATCGACCAGATAGATCCAGGCGCCGTCCCACTGCCGGCTGGTGAAGTCGTAGCGCAGGAGGCGCGCCGGGCTCGCCTTCCCCTCGAGGGTGGAGGGCCCATCCTGGACCAGGGCGTTCTCGATGCCGGCGAAGAGGTAGCGCCCGTCGGGGGTCAGGTCGAGCGCCTCGAAGCCGAGGTTGTCACGGACGCCGGCGCTGCCGTCGGCGGCCGGCGCGAAGCCGGCCGGCAGCGGCAGCGCGGAGAGCTGACGCCCCGCGGGATCGAAGCTGGCGATCCAGGGGGCGACCCCCCGTTCGACCCAGCCTTCGGTGGAGACCCAGATCGCACCGTCGGGCGCGACGGCGATCGCCTCGCAGTCGCTCCCTTCGCTCGGCAGCGTCTCCCCGGTCGCCGTGCGCAGCTCCGTCCACGCCGGCGGCGCCACCCGGGCCCCGCCGCCGTCACTCCAGCCGACCTCGAGCCGGTAGAAGCGGACCGGCCCGTGGTGGGCCTTGTCGTCACTGATGGCGACGAACTCGTCGCCGCCCACCCAGGCGAGCCCCGAGAGCCCGCCGAGGCGAGCCGCGGAGCCGTCGTCCGGGTCGAGCTGGACGGTGCCGAGCAGCTCGACCGCCGCCCGGGGGGCCGGAGCCGGAGCCGGCTCCGGGGCCGGAGGGGAAACCGGAGCGGGGGCGACCGAACAGGCTGCCGCCGCGATGACGAGCGCGGCGAGCAGCAGGCCGCGCACGGCGGCGGCAGGATGGGGGTGCGCAGTGCGGTTTCGCATGGCCGGGGAGCTCATGGCAGTTTCCGTGGGGCCCGCCGCTCAGCCGGTGATCGCGGCCACCACCCGCTTGAGCGCCGCGCCGATCTCGCTGCCCACCGGCGCGAGCGCCGGGTTGGCGAGCTTCTCCATCACGCTCGCGGGGTTCATCGCCCGCACCACGGTGCGTCCCTCCTCGACGGCCACGCAGAGGTTGCACGGCAGGAGGACGGAAACTTCCGGCACGGCCTGCACCGCACGGAGGGCCGACGGCGGGTGACAGGCGCCGAGGATCAGGTTCGGCTCGACCTCGACGCCGAGCTTCTCCCGGAGCTTCGCCTGGAGATCGATCTCCGCGACGACCCCGAAGCCCTCCTGCTGGAGCGCTTCGCGGGCCCGGGCGACCGTCTCGGCGAAGCCGAGGCTGGACGTCGCCTCGAAGGCGACGGCGGTTTCACGGACCATTCCGATATCCCCTCTCCCCGGCCCGCGGGCCGGAAGGTGTTTTCGTCTGTCTGAGGCGGGGCGGCCACCCGGGCCGCCGGTCTCAGACCCCTCAGGTGAAGCCGCTGCCGCAGCCGCCCCGGCCGCCCGAGGAGAACGATCCGAGCGACCCGCTCGCGGCCGCGGCGGCGAAGGTCGAGAGCTGGCGCTCCGCCTGACGCTCTCCGCACTCCGGGCAGGTGACCTTCTCGGCGCTCTCGCCGAGCCGCTGGAGCTCTTCGAAACGATGGCCGCAGGCGCGGCAACGGTATTCGTAGAGTGGCACTCTCTCTGACTCCCGGATGGAACCGCCTCAGGGGGCGGTGCCGTCCTCTTCCACGCCGGTCCCCTGCCGGGGCTCCGGCTTCGTTGCACAACTCGTCTTCCCGTCCCGGCGCCCGGCCGGGTTGGGGACCGCTCAGGTAGGCACCCCGAGCCGGGGCAGCACCACGACCTGGACGAGATACCAGATCACGATGAACCCGAGCACCATCAGCAGATCCCGCATCTTCTTCATCCTCCCACCGCCGTACGCCCCTCGACGAGGGCATGGTGGCGCTCGGCCGCCTGCCGCTCGAGCACGGCGCAGATCGTACGGCAGATCGAGAGGGAAGTGGCGTCGGTGACCCGGTAGAGCACGTTGAGCCCCCGCCGCCGGCAGTCGACCAGACCGGCCCGCCGGAGGATCGCCAGGTGCTTCGAGACGTTCGCCTGGCTCCCGCCGACGCGATCGACGACCTCGGAGACGCACCGCTCCCCGTCCTCCAGGAAGTGGAGGATCCGCAGCCGGGTGGGGTCGGCGAGCGCCTTGAGCCGCTCGGCGATCCGGTCGAGCACCAGCTCCTGCTCGGCGGTCAAAGCTCCACCTCCTCCACGTCCCAGGCGACCATCTTCAGGCGCTCGCCGCAGTGGGCGCAGAAGGCCCGGATCTTCTCCCGCAGGGCGTCGAGCGCCGCGGGCGGAAGGATCGTGAAGACCACCGCCGAGGTGCGGGGGAAGGCGCGCGAGCCGAGGCGGGGGCCGGTCAGCCCCATGCCGACGGCGCGGGAGATCTCGGTGTACCCCACCACGCCCGCCTCCTCCAGCACCACGGCGAGCTCCTCCTTCTTCGCCTCGTCGACGACGATCATCAGCAGCTTCACGGCGTCACTCCGGCACGCCCAGACGGCGCAGCAGGGCCATCATCGGGCACCAGCAGGTGAAGGCGGACTGCAGCAGGTTGAGCCCGACGAAGGCGGTGAAGAGATAGAAGGCGGGATGGACCCACCAGCCGAGCGCCACCGACAGCAGCACGAAGAAACCGCCGATCGCGCGCAGCATCTCGTTGAGCTTCATCTTCAGGTCTCCTCTCAGAACTCGTTCACGTCGGCGTCGGCGGGCGGCACCACCGCCGCCACCCCGACGGCCCGGACGTACATGAAATAGAGCAGCGGGATCACCACCAGGGTGAGCGCCGTCGCCACGAGCACGCCCGAGATCAGGGCCACGGCGAGGCCCTGGAAGATCGGGTCGAGCAGGATCACGCCGCCGCCCACGACGAGCGCCGCGGCGGTGAGGACGATTGGCCGGAAGCGCACCGCCGCCGCCTTGACCACCGCCGCCTCCAGCCGCTCGCCCGCCTCGAGCTCCAGGTTGATGAAGTCCACGAGGAGGATCGAGTTGCGGACGATGATCCCGGCCAGCGCGATGAAGCCGATCATCGAGGTGGCGGTGAAGAAGACGCCGAAGGCGGCGTGGGCCGGCACGATGCCGACGAGGGTGAGGGGGATCGGCGCCATGATGATCAGCGGCGTGACGAAGGAGCGGAACCAGCCGACCACGAGCAGGTAGATGAGCACCAGCACCGCGGCGAAGGCGATCCCCATGTCGCGGAAGACCTCGTAGGTGATCTGCCACTCCCCGTCCCAGCGCAGCATCGTCTGGGTGGCGTCGGCGGGCGCGCCGGTGAACGCCACCGGCAGCGCGGCGCCCGTGCCGTCCTTCAGCGCCTCGAGCCGGTCGCCCATGTCGAGCATGGCGTAGACCGGCGACTCGGCCGCCCCCGCCACCTCGGCCACCACGTAGGTCACCGGCCGCAGGTTCTTGTGGTAGATGAACCGCTCGCGCACCGAGGGCTCGGCGCGGACCAGCTCACCCACCGGAACGAGCTGACCGGCGGCGCCGTGGACGTCGATGCCGAGCAGACCGTCGGCGCCCGCCCGCTGCGCGCGGTCGAGCCGCAGCATCACCGGCACCGGCTCGCGGGAGCGATCGTCCGCGATCCTGCCGGCTTCGGCGCCGGCCAGCGCCACCCGCACCGTGCGCACCAGCGCCTCGGCGCTCACCCCGGCGCGGGCCGCCTTCTCGCGATCCACGAGGAGATCGAGCCGCGGCCCTTCCTCCTCGACCATCCAGTCGACGTCGACGACGCCGGGGGTGGCGAGGAAGACCTCCCGCACCTCGGAGGCGAGCGCCACCCGCTGCGCCATCGAAGGCCCGTAGATCTCGGCCACGAGAGTCGAGATCACCGGCGGCCCCGGCGGCACCTCGGTCACCTTCACGTTGGCGCCGTACCGCTCGGCCACGGGGGCGAGGAGCGGCCGGAGCTGCTTGGCGAACGGATGGCTCTCCTGGCTCCGGTCGTGCTTGGGCAGGAGGTTCACCTGGAGGTCGGCCACGAGCGGCCCGGAGCGGAGGTAGTAGTGGCGCACCAGGCCGTTGAAGTTGAACGGCGCGGAGGTGCCGACGTAGGTCTGGATGTCGGTGACCTCGGGGAGGGTCCGCACCACCATCGCCAGCTCGCGGGCCACCGCCGCGGTCTGCTCGAGCGTCGTGCCCTCGGGCATGTCGACGACGATCTGCAGCTCGCTCTTGTTGTCGTGCGGCAGCATCTTGACGATCGCCAGCCGCAACGGGAAGAGCGACACCGAGAGGGCGAGCAGCAGCGCCACCGCCGCGAGCAGCGTCCACCGCTTCGGGGCGCTTTCGAGCAGGGGCGTGAAGAGCCGCTGATAGAGCCGGTGGAGGCGGCTCTCCTCGCTCGTCTCGCCGTGCGGCTCGCCGCCGGCCGCCAGCTTCGCGACGTGCTTCCGGAAGAGCCGGAAGGTGAGCCAGGGCGAGACCACGAAGGCGACGATCAGCGAGAAGAGCATCGCCGCCGAGGCGTTGATCGGGATCGGCCGCATGTACGGCCCCATCAGCCCGGAGACGAAGGCGAGCGGCAGCAGCGCGCCGATCACCGTGAAGGTGGCGAGGATCGTCGGGTTGCCCACCTCGTCGGTGGCGTAGACCGTCGCCTGCCGGGGACTCGTCCAGCCGAGCTGATAGTGGCGATGGATGTTCTCCACCACCACGATCGCGTCGTCGACCAGGATGCCGATGGCGAAGATCAGCGCGAAGAGCGTGACCCGGTTGAGGGTGTAGCCGAAGAGATAGGAGGAGGCGAGCGTCAGCGCCAGGGTCACCGGCACCGCCACGAGCACCACCACCGCCTCCCGGCGGCCGAGGGCGAAGGCCATCAGGAGCACCACCGAGAAGGTGGCGATCCAGAGGTGCTTCATCAGCTCGCTCGACTTCTCGTCGGCGGTGAAGCCGTAGTCGCGGGTCTTCGTCAGCTCGATCCCCGCGGGCACCAGCGGGCCGTGGAGCCGGTCGACGAGCCGGTCGAGCTCCTGGACCAGCTCCACCGCGTTGGTGCCGGGCTTCTTGGCCACCGCCACCGTCACCGCCGGCACGTCGAGCCCGCCGGGCAGGCCCTTGGTCGCGGCGCCGGCGCCCGCCGTCATCCAGACGTACTGCAACGGCTCGTCGGCGCCGTCCTCGACGGTGGCGACGTCACGCAGATAGACCGGACGGCCGCCGTAGACCCCGACCACCGCGTTGGCGACCTCGGTGGCGGAGCGGAAGAGGTTGCCCACCTGCACCTCGGTCTCGAGGTTGCCGGTCGCGAACGCGCCGGCCGGCAGCTTCCAGTTCAGGCCGGCGAGCGCCTGGTAGACCTGCAGGATCGAGACGTGGTGCGCGGCGAGCCGCTCCCGATCGAAGCGGACCGAGACCACCCGCCGCTCGCCCCCGAGCACCGTCACCTGCGCGACGCGCGGATGACGGGCCAGCTCGAAGCGCAGCTCCTGGGCGACCTGCCGGAGCTGGAGCGGTGTGGCCTGCTCCGACCAGAGGGTGTAAGCGAGCACCGGCACGTCGTCGATGCCGCGGGGGACGACCAGCGGCGGCGGCACCCCTTCGGGCAGCGAGGCGGCCAGCTCGCCGAGCTTCGCGTGGACGCGCAGTGCCGCGGTGTCCGGATCGGTCCCGACCTCGTAGCGGACGATGATCATCCCCCCCGAGGGCTGGGTCGTGGAGTAGACGTACTCGGCGCCGGGGATCTCGAAGAGCGCCTTCTCGAGCGGGGTGACGAGCCGCTGCTCGACCTCCGAAGCGGTCGCGCCCGGCATCTGGACGAAGACGTCGACCATCGGCACCTTGATCTGCGGCTCTTCTTCGCGCGGCGTGACCATCACCGCGAAGGCGCCGAGGAGGAGCGAGGCGACGACGAGCAGCGGCGTCAGCTTCGAATCGAGGAACGCCTGCGCCACCCGCCCCGAGATGCCGAGCGGCTTGCGGGTCATCTTGAGGCGCAGCGCCTCGCGCCGGGTCCGCTCCGGCAGGCCCGGCGGCCTCTTCTCGCCCGTCGTCATGACCGGTTCCCTTCGAGGATCGCGCCCGCCGGCGGCGCCGCGGCGAGACCGAGCGCCACCTCCTCGCCGCCCGCGAGGCCAGCGAGCACCTCGATGCGGCCGTCGGCGAGCCGCTCGCCGAGGCTCACGGCCCGCGTCTGGGCCCGCCCGTCGGCATCCCGGACGACCACGAGGGTCAGACCGCCCGCGTAGACCACGGCGTCGGCCGGGATGAGCACAGTGGCCCGCGTCTCACCGCGGAGCAGCCCGCGCGCCGCCGCGCCGGCCGGCAGCTCCGGCAGCTCGACGGCGACCTTCACGGTGTAGGAGTGGGTCAGCGGATCGGGCCCGGGGGAGATCTCGACGATCCGTCCCTCGATCTCGCCGAGCTCGGGCCGCGCGTCGATCCGCACCGCGAGCGGCGCCCCCACCGCGAAATCGGGGCGGGTCGCGAGCCGCTCCGGCACCGCGAGCGCGATCCGGCGCCCGGCGGCCGACTCGAGCATCACCAGCGGCCGGCCCGGGGCGGCGAGGTCACCGACCTCGATCAGCTTCTGCACCACCCGGCCGGCGAACGGCGCCACCACCCGGGACTCGCGGGCCACCGAACGGGCGGCGCTCACGGCGCCGGTGGCCTGTTCGACCGCGCCCCGCGCCTGCTCGTACTGCATCCGCGCGAGGTCGAGCTCGAGCTCCGAGGCCGCCGCGCTCGCGGCGAGCGCCTGGAAACGTTCGTAGTTGCGCTGCGCGAGCGCGAGCGCCGCCTCGGCCTGCGCGAGGCCGCCCTGCGCCTGGGCCACCTGCCCCTCGGCGGCGGTGGCGTCGATCGCCACCAGCGTCTGGCCGGCCCGCACGCTCTCGCCGAGCTGCACCGGCACCGCGGTCACCAGCGCCATGACCCGGCTCGAGACCGCGGTCGCCTTCTCCGCCACGACCGTGCCGGCGATCTCCGTGCGCGCGGCGAGCTCGGCGCGCTCGACGGTCGCGAGACGGGCACTGATACGCGGCGCTTCCCCGCCCGCCGGGGCCTCCTGCTTGCCGCAGGCAGCGGCCAGCGCCGCCGCCAGAAGGATGACTCCGATTCGGATCTTCACTGCACTCCTCCCTCTGCGATCGTCGGGTTCTGACTCTCTGAAAGCACGCTCTCCGGCGCCCGGCCGGCCTTCACCGCGAGTTGCACCGCCGCGAGGTGCGCATCGGCCCGCGCCACGAGCTCGCGCATCTCGGCTTCCCGCCGGGCGGTGACGGCATCGAGCAGGTCGATCGTCTTGACCACCCCGGCGCGGAAACGCTCTTCGAGGATCCGCACCGCCTCCTCGGCGGCGGCGAGCGCCTGCACCGCGGTCGCCCGCCGTTCGAGCGCCACCCGGGCGAGCTCGTACGCCTGCGCGACCTCGAGCCGGACCCCGGCCTCGAAGCGGGCCACGTCCTCCCGCCCCGCCTCGGCTTCGGCCCGGGCCGCGGCGATCGCGCTGCGGCGCTTGCCGAAACGGAAGAGATCGACGAGATCGACGCTCGCCACCGCCATGATCGTGGTCGAGTCGCCGTGGGTGCCGAAGAGCGAGTCGTCCACCAGATCGTGACGGGCGACGAGGCCGATCCGGGGCAGCAGGCCGCCCTTGAGGGCCTCGGCCTCGAGCTCCCCGGCGGCGAGCAGCGTCCGCGCCGCCTCGAGATCGCGCCGGCCGCCGGCGGCCGCGAGCCACTCCTCGCGCCCGGCGGCGAGATCGGCGGGGGCGGGCAGCGGCGCGAGCTCGTAGGCCGAGCCCGGCGGGTCGTTGAGACGGAAGGCGAGGTTCGCCTCCGCCACCCGGCCGTATCCGCGCGCCTCGGCGAGCAGGTCGTCCATCCGCGCCAGCTCCACCTCGGCGCGCAGCAGCTCGGAGCGGACCAGCATCCCCTGCTCGCCGTACGCCCGGGCGATCTCGACGTGGGCCGCCACCGTCTCCCGCGCCCGCTCGAGCAGCGCCACCTGCTCGCGCACCTGCGCGAGCTGCACGTACGCCGCGGCCGCGTTGACGGCGGCCTGATCGGCGGTCCAGGCGGCCGAGTCGGCGGCCGCGGTGGCGGCGAGGCCGGCCTGCCGCGCCCGCTTCGTCAGCTCGCCGCCGGTCCAGATCGGCACCTCGAGCTCGAAGCGGGTGATCCAGGTGGTGAGCGGATCGGGGTCGTTCGGGTTGCCGGTGACGAAGTCGGCGAAGGAGAAGCGCTCCTGGTTGAGCTGGAAGGCGAACGCTTCGGCCGGCGAGTCGGTCCGCGCGTAGATCTCCTGCAGACGCAGCTGCGGAAGGCGGTACGCCTTTGCCTCCGAAGCACGGGCGTCGGCGGCCTCTCGGCGCGCCTGCGCCGCGGCCACCTCGTGCGCCTGCTCCCGGGCCTGACGCATGACCGTGGCGAGATCGACCGGGCGTGCCGCCCCGGCCGCTCCCGCTGCCGCTCCCCCTCCGAGCAGGAGGGAGAGCGCCAAGATGGGGATGGCTGAGCTCCTATACATAACCATACCCGCATATGGTTATGCAGTTGATTCTTTCTGTCAACCCCCCCCGGGCGGCGGTCTCAACGGGTCTCGGACGCTGGTACGCTCGATCCCGCTCCGGGACGACGATCGCCCTGCGGAGAGGCCATGTCCCCGCTTCCGTTCCTCCCTTCCTCTTCCATCGCCCTCATCGGGACGCCGGCAACGCGCCCGTAGCCGCCATGCGCCCCGCCACTCCCCCGCGGCTCCCGCTCACCGCCCTCGTCCTCGGCGGCCTCGCCCTGCTGGCGGCCTTCGCCTGGTGGCGCCTCGGCGCCGGCGGCGCGCCGGTGCTCGTCGAGCGACGGCCGGTGGGGATCATGGGCACGAGCTGCACCCTCGGCGGGGTCGTCCCGGCCCGCGAGGAGGCGCGGGGCACCGCCGCCCTCGCCGCGGCCGAACGGGAGTTGCGCCGGCTCGAGGCGGCCCTGAGCACCTGGATCGAAGCCTCGGAGATCTCCCGGCTCAACGCCGCCGCGGCGGACGTGGCGGTACCGCTTTCCCGCGACAGCCGCGCCCTGCTCGACCGCGCCCGGCAGCTCCATCGGGAGAGCGCGGGCGCCTTCGACATCACCTGCCGGCCGCTCGTCACCCTCTGGCGGCGCGCCGGCGAGGCGGGGCGGCTCCCCACCCCGCCGGAGATCGCCGCGGCCCGGGCGGCCTCCTCCTGGGAGCAGCTCGAGCTCACCGCCGAAGGGGCCCGCAAGCGCTCGGCGAGCGTGCAGGTCGATCTCGGCGGGATCGCGAAGGGGTACGCGATCGACCGCGCCCTCGAGAGCCTCCGCGCCCGCGGCCTCGCGGGCGGCCTCGTCGAGGTCGGCGGCGACCTCGCGGTCTTCGGGACGGCACCGGACGGCGGGGCGTGGGAGATCGCGGTGCGCGATCCGCGGAGCGAGGCGGTCTGGGGAACGCTCCGGCTCCGCGCCGGGGCGGTCTGCACCAGCGGCGACTACGCCCGCTACGTCGAGATCGAGGGGCGCCGCCACAGCCACATCGTCGATCCCCGGAGCGGCCAGCCCGCCGACCGGGCGGCGAGCGTCACCGTGGTGGCGCCCGACGCCACCACCGCCGACGCCTGGGCCACGGCGCTCGCCGTGCTCGGCCCCGAAGGGCTCCCGCTCCTGCCGGCTCCCGGCACGGTGGAGGCGCTGCTCGTCTTCCGGGACGACGACGGCCGGCTGCACGCGAGCGCGACGCCGGGGATCGCCCGGCTCGTGACCCCGGAGGATCCGGGTTTCGTCCGCCTGCTCGCCGGCGAGGCGCTGCCGGCCGGGCGGTGAGACCCCGGCCGGCGCCCGCCCTCAGCCGCGCCACTCGGTCTGGTCGACCGTGGTGTCGAACGTCGCCTCGGCCCGGACGGGCATCTCCACGTCGGCGAGCGCCTCGAGATCCTTCGGGCTCGGCGTCCCGACCCAGACGAGCGACTCGGCCGGGCATTTGTCGATCGCGGGGAGGAAATCGAAACCGGGCTCGTACTTGTCATAGTCGATGACCGGCAGGTTCCCCTTCATCACCAGCGACGGGGCGAGCTTCGCGCACGCCTTGCAGCCGATGCAACCGATCGTGCAGACCGCCTTGACGTCGTTGCCGAAGTCCTGGTTCGCGCAGCCGACCGCGAGGATCCGGTCGGTCTTGAACGGCACCCGGCTGATGATGCCGCGCGGGCAGGCGTCGACGCAGTCGCCGCAGCCGGTGCACTTCGTGTAGTCGACCACGGCCACGCCGTCGACGACGTGGATCGCGTCGTAGGTGCAGGCGCGCTCGCAGTCGCCGAGGCCGAGGCAGCCGTAGATGCACCCCTGCACGTCGGTGACGAGGTTCGCGGCGGTGCAGGTCGGCTCCCCCTGGTACGGGTGCCGGCGCAGCCGCATCCCGGTCGTCGCCGTGCAGTGCACGATCACCCGGTACGGCCAGGTCTGCTCCGCTTCGACCCCCATGATCGCCGCGAGCGCCCCGACCACCGCGGGGCCGCCCGGGGCGCAGAGGGTCAGCGCGGTCCCGCCCGCGGCGACCGCCTCGGCGTACTCGCCGCAGCCGACGAAGCCGCAGTTGCCGCAGTTGGCGCCGGGCAGGGCGCGGTTGATCCGCTCCACCCGCGGGTCGACCGGCACGAAGAAGCGGCGGTCGGCCCAGCCGAGCACGGCCCCGCCGACCACCGCGAGCAGCAGCATCACTCCCGATCCGAGCCCGACCAGGGCCATCGTCTCGCCGGTCATCGGTCCACCTCCACGGACGCCACCGCCGCCGGCGCGTCGGCGGCCGCGGGCGTCAGGGCCTGCTTCAGGTTCGCCCCCATCCCCGTGAAGCCGAGGAAGGCGAGGGCGAGGATCCCCGCCGTCAGCAGCGCGATCGGCGCTCCCCGCAGCGGCCGCGGGACATCGGCGAGGTCGAGCTCGACCCGGATGCCCGCCATCAGCACGATCGCCAGCGTGAAGCCGAGGCCGCCGAAGATCGGCAGCGTGAGCGACTCGGCCAGCCCCCAGTTGCCCCCCACCACCTCCTTCATGATGAGCAGGCAGGCGAAGAGGATCGCGCAGTTGGTGGTGATCAGCGGCAGGAAGACGCCGAAGCTCTTGTAGAGCGGCGGGAAGAACTTCTTGACGTACATCTCGACGAACTGCACCGAGGCGGCGATGACGAAGATGTAGGCGATGTAGGCGAGCACCGAGAGGTCGGCGTCGCCGGGGCCGCCGACCGCGTGCCAGACGGCGTTGGCCAGCGGCGCCCCGGGGCGGAGCACGAACTCGGTCAGCGTCCAGGAGAGGAAGCCCGCCACCGTGATCACGAACGTCACCGCCAGCCCCATCCCGAGCGCGGTGTCGAGCTTGCGCGAGACGCCGAGGAACGGGCAGATGCCGACGAAGTAGGAGAGGACGAAGTTGTTGATCAGCGCCGCGCCGACGGCGATGAGCAGGAGGTTGGCGAAGAGCTCCATCGTCCTAGACCTCCGCGCGCCGCTTCGGGCGCGCCTGGTACCAGTTCACCAGCGCGAGCAGCAGGGCGAGCGCGATGAAGGCGCCCGGCGGCATCACCATGATCACCCAGCGCGGCACGACCGCGGGGAGGACCGGCAGCCCGAACCAGGTGCCCATCCCGAGGATCTCCCGCACCGTCGCCACCGAGCCGAGCCCGATGAGGAAGCCGAGCGAGTTGCCCGCCGCGTCGGCGAACGCCGTGAACGGCCCCTGCTTGCTGCCGCAGACCTCGCAGCGGGCGATGATGATGCAGTTGACGATGATCAGCGGCACGTACGGTCCGAGCGCCACGCTCATCGGGTAGAGGTACGCCGCGAGCAGCCGGTCGGCGATCGTCACGAAGGTGGCGATCGTCAGCGTGAAGACGAGGATCCGCAGATGCGGCTTGAGCAGGTGCCGGATCAGGCTCACCATCACGTTGGCCGAGATCAGCACGAAGGCGGTGGCCGCCACCATCGTCAGGGCGGGCTTCATCGCCGCGGTGACCGCGAGCGTGGGGCACATGCCGAGCAGCTGCCGGAAGGTCGGGTTCTCCGGCAGGATGCCGGCGATGAAGCGCTCGGCCGCGGTCGGGCCGTCGTCGACCGCCGCCGGGAGTTCGAGCTCAGCGACCGCCATCGGTCTCTCCTTCCTCGGCCGGCGCGGCGGCGCTCGCCGCGGCGGCCAGCTGCGGCCGCACCGCGGCCACGGTGGCGTTGACGATGTCGCAGACGGAGCGGGAGCTGATCGTCGCGGCGGTCAGCGCGAGCACCCGTCCGGGAGCGCTCTCGGCCTCCGCCGCGCTCTTGACCACCACGAGCGGCGCGGTCGCCGGCGCCCCCGTGAACCAGCGGCGGAACGGCTCCTTCGTGATCTCGTCGCCGAGCGCCGGGGTCTCCTTCTGCGAGAGGACGAAGAGGCCGGTGAGCCGCTCGAGGTCGCCCGAGAGGCCGACGAGCAGGTCGATGTCGTCGGCGTAGCCCGAACCGATGCCGCGGACCACGTAGCCGAGCGGCGCGCCGCCGGCCGCCGCGAGGGTATAGAGCTGATGGCCGGCGACCTCGCTCTCCGCCACGGCGAGGTCGAGCGTCTCGCCGCTCGCCCGGCGGACCGCGATCCGGTCGCCGCTCACCGTGATCTCCGCGCCGGCGAGCTCGGCCGCCGGCAGGACCAGGCCGGGGAGCTGGCGCAGCGTCTCGGCGCGCTGGTTGGCGGCGATCACCGGCGAGAGGTTGGTGTGCACCGCCACGAGGGCGCCGCCGAAGAGGAGGCCCAGCAGCAGGATCAGCCACGACTGGCTGAAGAACGAGGCGCGCGGCGGGTTCACTTGGCACCTCCCGGCAGCTCGACCGCGCCGCCGAACGGCTTCGGGACCGTGCCGCGGTTGATCAGCGGGGTCACCGAGTTCATCAGCAGGATCGCGAAGACGACCCCTTCCGGATA
This sequence comes from Acidobacteriota bacterium, assembly GCA_012521815.1. Taxonomy (GTDB): domain Bacteria; phylum Acidobacteriota; class Thermoanaerobaculia; order Multivoradales; family JAGPDF01; genus JAAYLR01. The sequence continues at coordinate 3,929 of JAAYLR010000002.1, read as the reverse complement.
GGAGGAGAGGGTCCGGATGAGCACCACGAGCACCCCGACCCCGAAACCGAAGACCGCCCGGCCGCGGGGCGAGAGCGGGCTCGTCACCGGATCGGTGGCGATGAAGAAGGCGCAGAAGAAGAGGGCGCCCGCGAAGAGGTGATGGAGCACGGTCAGCGGCGTGGCCGGGTCGAGGAGGTTGGCGACAACCGCCGCCGCCGCCGCCCCGGCGAGGGTCCAGACCGGGATCTGCCAGGCCGCCGAGCGGCGCCAGCAGAGGTAGAGGCCGCCCACGAGGCAGGCGAGGGCGCTCGTCTCGCCGAGCGAGCCGTTCACGTTGCCGAGGAAGAGCGGCCAGAGGCCGGGCAGCGCCACCGCCCCCGCCGTCCCCTTCGCGAGCGAGAGCGGCGTGGCCTGGGTGAGGATCGGCAGCGCCGCCTCCGCGCGCACGTACGCCCCGCCCGCGAGCGAGGCGGCGAAGGCGACCATCACGAAGGCGCGCCCCACCATCGCCGGGTTGAAGATGTTCTGCCCGAGCCCGCCGAACGCCGCCTTGCCGAGGCCGATGGCGGCGAAGGCGCCGATCGCGCCCACGTACCACGGGGCGCTCCACGGCAGCGAGAGGCCGAGGATCGCCCCGGTCACCGCCGCGGAGAGGTCGTCGAGCGGGGCACGCCGGCGGCGGAGCCGCGAGAAGAGCGCCTCGGCGAGGAGGGCCGCGGCGACGCAGACGGCGATCTGGAGGACCGCGTACCAGCGGAAGATCCAGACCGCCACCCCGGCCACCGGCAGCAGGGCGAGGAGCACGTCGGCCATCATCCGGCGGGCGGTGAAGTCCGAGACCGTCAGGTGCGGCCCCGGCGCCACGTGGAGCGCGGGAGCGGGAGCGATGCGAACCGGTTCGGCAGTCACGTCGTCGTCCTCCCGTCTCAGGCCGTCATCTTCGCGAGCCGCGCCTTCGCGACCCGGATCAGCTGCACGAGCGGCAGCCGGGAGGGGCAGGCGAAGGCGCAGCAGCCGCATTCGACGCAGAGCCGCGCGTGGTACGAGCCCGCCAGCTCCCACTCGCCGTAGCGCGCCGCGAGCGCGATCCGGGTCGGCAGGAGCCCCATCGGGCAGACATCGACGCACCGTCCGCAGCGGACGCAGGCGCGCTCCGGCTCGGCGTCGAGATCGCGCGCCGCGAGCACCGTCAGCCCGCTCGTCCCCTTGGTGACCGGGGCATCGAGGTAGGCGACGCTGAAGCCCATCATCGGCCCGCCGGCGATCACCCGCGCCGCGTCGTCGGTGAGCCCGCCGGCGGCCTCGATCGCCTCGGAGAGACGCAGGCCGATCGGCACCAGCAGGTTCTTCGGCTCGCGAACCCCGTGGCCGGCGACGGTCATCACCCGGTGGGTGAGCGGCGCGCCGCGCAGCACCGCGCGGGCGAGCGCGGCGGCGGTGGCGACGTTGCTGACCACCACCCCCACGTCGAGCGGCAGCTTGCCGCCGGGGACGATCCGCTGCAGGAGCGCGTAGACGAGCTGCTTCTCGGCCCCCTGCGGGTACTTCGTGGCGACCACCCCGACCTCGATCCCGAGCTCGGGGGCGACGCGGCGCATCTCGGCGATCGCCTCCGGCTTGTTCGCCTCGATGCCGACGACGATCCGCTTCGCCCCGACCGCCCGCGCCACGAGCTTCGCGCCGACGAGGACCGGCAGCGCCGCCTCCCGCATCAGCCGCTCGTCGGCGGTCAGGTACGGCTCGCACTCGCAGCCGTTGACGAGCACGGTGTCGACCGGCCGCCGGGGGCCCGGGGCGAGCTTGACGTGGGTCGGGAAGGCCGCGCCGCCCATCCCCACGAGGCCCGCCTCGCCGGCCGCGGCGACGATCTCCGCGGGCGCGATCTCGTCGAGGCCGGCGAGCGGCCAGTCGCCGCCGAAGTGGGCGTCGTAGAGCGCCTGCCCTTCGAGCTGCTCGCCTGCGGCCTTGATCGGCACGGTCGTCACGTGGCGGCCGTTGGGCAGCGTGGCGACCGACTCGCGCTGGACGACGCCGGCGATCGAGGCGTGCACCGGGGCGGAGACCGGCGCCTCGGCGCGGCCGACGACGTCGCCGAGCGCCACCGTGGCGCGGCTCGCCACCACCGCCTGGCAGGGGGCGCCGAGGTGCTGCAGGAGCGGGATCGCGACCGCCGCCGGGGTGGGGACCACCTCGATCGGCACGTCGCGGGCGAACTGTTTCTCTTCCGGGGGGTGGACACCGTGCGGGAACGTCCGGGCACGGCGCGACGGCCAGCTCATCCTGGATCCTCCTGGTGGCGGGCGAGACGGGAAGCGAGCGGAGCCACCGCGAGCGCGGCGGCCACGAAACCGGCGAAGGCGGCGCCGGCCGCGCCGCCGCGGGTGGCGGCGAGACCCGCGCCGGCGAGCGCGCCGAGCAGCGGCACGAGGAAGACGAGCGCGGCGACCCCGACGAGGCGCGCTCCGGAGAGCGCTCCCGGGGGACGCACGTTCACGGCCGCGCGGCCGCAGGCCGCACAGCCCCCTCCGGATCTCGGATCCTCACAGGCGCCGCATGGGTTCATCAGAGGCCCCGGTCCACGGCTGTGGACCGCCTCCATCGTAGGCAGGAGCCGCGCCCCCGGCACCATGCGGGCGGGTAGGGAGGGGCCACCCCGGGGGGTCGCCGCCCGCCGGCGCCCCCGTGACCTTCTAGTACCCCTCCCCCTCCGCCGCCGCCTGCGCCTTGCCGCGGTGGAGGCGGAAGAGGACGACGAAGTAGACAGCGGCCAGCACGAAGCCGGGGGGCCACCAGAGGAGCCCGGCCCGCAGCGATTGCGATGCCGCGGCGGCGTTCCGGGCGGTGAGGGTCCAGGCCGGATCGAGGGTCGAGGCGAGCCAGGTCGGATAGAGCGCCGCCGCGGTGGCGGCGAGCAGGCCGACCAGGAACGCCGCCGAGCCGAGGAAGGCGAGCAGCTCGCGCCCCTGCCGCCGGGCGGTGAAGCTCACCGCGAGCCCGGCGAGGAAGAGCAGCGTGCAGAGGAGCGCGAGGGGGCGGGCGAGCGCATTGCGCAGCAGCCCCGGCGCCACCTGCAGGGTGGCGAGCGTGGCGAGGAGCCAGAGGCCGACGGTGGCGAACCAGAGCCAGCCGGCGGCGGCGCGGCTGCGGTCGGCGACCACGCCGTCGGTCTTCCAGGCGAGGAAGAGCGCGCCGTGGTGACCGATCGCCGCGAGCGCGGTGAGCCCGGTGAGCACCGTGTACCAGTCGAGGATCCCGAGCGCCCCGGCGGGCGAGAACGAGTCGAAGAGCGGCAGGGTGAACCAGCCGCCGGCGCCGAGCGGCACCCCGCGCAGCACGTTGCCGAGGGCGGCGCCGAGCAGCACCGGGGCGAGCAGCGAGGCGGCGGCGAAGGTGCCGTCCCAGAAGCGGCGCCACATCGCGTCGCGGATGAGGGAGCGGAACTCGATCGCGATGCCGCGCAGGATCAGCACCCAGAGCAGCAGGTAGATCGCGAGATAGAAGCCCGAGAGGCCCGCAGCCAGCACCTTCGGGAAGGCGATGTCGCCCATGCCCGCCGGGGGCTGGGATGCCAGTTCGCCGTCGATGTACAGGTGTTCCTTGATGTGGACATACCCCACCTTGTCCCCGTGCTTGCGCGCAACCTCGAGGTAATCCGCGCCGTGATGGCACCAGTTGGCCGGATCGTACTTGATCCCCACCTGCGGCAGGTGCTCCCAGACCAGTTCATACGCCTCCAGGCAAGTGAAAAAGCTGTTGCCGTGGACCGCGTACATCGAGGTGCTCATGCCCGCCTTCTCGGCCTTGTCCAGGAAGGGCGGGAAGACCTTTACGAACTCCGCCGCCTGTTCCTCCAGGGACGCGCCTTCGATCTGCCCGCCGCCGGTGATGAGGACATCCGCGCCAAGGATCCCGCCGAACTTGATAGCGCGGTCCAGCATCTCGTGGGC
>JAAYLR010000031.1 GCA_012521815.1 Acidobacteriota bacterium | reverse complement strand
CCCGGATACCGTTGACCAGCGTGCCGTTCTCCGAGCCGAGATCGATGAGCAGGTAGCTGCCGTCGGGTTGCAGATCGATCTGCGCGTGGCGCCTCGAGAGGGCGGGATGGGCAATGCGGATCTGGCACTCGAAATTGCGGCCGATGAGCGTCGAGGGTGCGAGCAGGTACTCCTCCTCGTACCCTTCTTCCTGGCAGATGATCCGGGCGGGAGAGACCCGCAGGGTGATGGAGCGGCTCTGTCCGGCCTCCTCTTCCGCCGTCTGGCGCGGCAGGATCACGGTGCCGTCGTCCTCCGTCTCCGGTTCGGGTTCCGACGCTAGCTCCACGAGGCTCTCCGGCGCGACGTCCGGGGGGAGGAGCACCTCGGCGCTCGCCGCCGGCCAGGTGATCCTCTCCGGATCGCCGGATGGCTCCGGCTCAGGCAGGGGCTCCGGCAGAGGCGGAGTCGGGTCGGGAAGCTCCAGCTCGGCGCCGTCGCGCACCGCGCCGACGAACCGCTCCCGGAGCGCTTCGGCCTCGGCGAGCACGCCTTCGCGCTCGCGCACCGTGGCCTCCGCCGCCTGCAGCCGGGCGGCGAAGGTCTCGTCGTCGAGCTCGCCGACCGCGTGCCGGACCTCCTGCTCCTCGAGATCGAGCCGGGCCGCCGCGGCCTCGGCGGCGAGGGTCTCCTGCAGTGCCCCGAGCCTCTGGAACGCCTGAGCCGCCCGCTCCTTGAGCGGCCGGGCCTCCGCGGCGAGCTCGCCGAGGCGCTGGCGGTAATCCCCCTCGATTCGGGTGAAAACGGGTGGCGAGGTCGCCTCGCGCCGTGCCTCGAGACGCTCGAGGCGAGCCAGCAGCGTCTCCTCTTCGGCCTTGATGCGGGCGAGGTCGTCGAGCGTGGCGGTATCGATGGTCGCGAGACGGTCCAAGGCTCCCCTCCCCGCGCCCTCAGGACGGCGGCGCTGGGCCGATTCTAGCCCGCTTCCCCGGGGCTCCCGGAGGCCCGCGCCGCCGGGGAAGCGCCCGTCACTCGACCGGAATCTTCTCCCAGGAGCCGTAGGCCGCGTTCGGCAGGACGAAGAAGCGCTTCCCGAAATCGCCGAACGCCGCCGCCGGGGCGTGCCGCAGGCTCTGGTCGAGGCCGGGGAAGTCGCCGACGTTGTCGCCGAGCCAGAGCAGGATCTCGACCGGTCCGAGGTCGGTGACGGCGGTGCCCGCCCGCAACGCCTCCCAGCGCGGCTCCTTCGAACCGTCGGGGCCGGGGGGGCGGCAGAGGATGACGTCGTAGGCGAGGGCCAGCGCGTCGAGGTTGGCGGCGGTGTCGGCGCACTGGCTCTCCAGCCGGTTCGTGACGATCGCGATGATGCCGCCGAGCTCACGCACCCGGGCGAGGAACGCCGCCGCGCCGGCGATCGGGGTGGCCTCCCGCCGCCGCACCCAGGCGTCCCAGCTCTCCGCGGTGTACGACTGGCGACCCTCGCGCTGGCGTTCGAGGGCGTAGAGGGAGTTGTCGATGATCGTCTCGTCGGCATCCAGGGAGATCGCCCAGGTGCCGGGTTCCCGCCCCGCGGCCACCCGTTCCAGGGCTTCGGTGGCCTGGAGGTAGACCTGCCGGGTGAGCGCCGGGAACTCGGCGGCGACCCGTTGCCACTGGATGGCCGTGGCCGCGGGGAAGGGCAGGGGAGCGGCCGTGGAGCGCGGGGCCGGAACGCTCCGGGCACAGCCCGTGGCAAGGGCGGCGACGAGCAGGAGCGCGGCGGCTCCGAGGCGGTTCCTGGAGATGGGCAGTGGCATCGGTCCCTCCGGTCGCGAGCCGCGCGGCGCTGCCGCGGACTCAGTCGAGGTGGTGTTTCTGGGCGAAGAGCACGAGCTCGAGCCGCCCGGCTACCTGGAGCTTTTCATAGATGCGGTGGAGGTGGATCTTCACCGTTCCCTCGCTGATCCCGAGCTGGTCGGCGAGCGCGCGGTTGCGCATCCCCGAGCTGACCATGCGCACGATCTCCCGTTCGCGAGGGGTCAGGAGGCGGGCCACCTCGCGCACCGCCCGGTCGCGCCGCACGAGGTTCTCCACCGCGCGGGTCACCAGCGCCGGATCGAGCTCCTGGCCGCCGGCGTGGACGTGCCGCACCGCCGCCACGAGACGATCCGGGGCGGTCTCCTTGAGCACCAGACCGTGCGCCCCGTGGCGAAGCAGCGCGACCACCTGCTCGTCGTCCACCGCGGCGGTGAGGACGAGCACGCGGGTCGGGAGCTCCTCGCGCTGGATCGTGGCGAGCACCTCGATTCCGTCGCCGCGCGGCATCCGGACGTCGAGCACGAGCACGTCGGGACGCAGCTCGCGCAGCGCCGCGAGCGTCGTCTCGCCGTCCCGGCAACGGGCCACCACCGTGAAGTCGCCTTCCAACAGGAAGAGCTGTTCGAGACCGTCGAGCACGATCGGGTGGTCGTCGGCGAGGGCGATGCGGATGGTCACTGCGGCTTCTCCTCCGGAGAGAGGGGCAGGCGGATGGTGATCGTCGCGCCCGCGGGGCCGGAATCGAGGAGCAGGTCGCCGCCGCGCGCCGCGACCCGTTCGCGGAGGCTCCGGGGACCGGCCGCCATCGCCGCGAGCGTGGCGAGGTCGAACTGTCCCTGGAATGGAAAGCCGCGGCCGTCGTCGCGGATCGAGAGCAGGAGGCCACCGTCCACTTCGCGCGCGAGCCGCAGCTCGACGCGGCGGGCCCGTCCGTGCCGGGCCGCGTTGAGCACCGCCTCGCGCACCAGGAAGTAGGCCTCGCGGGCAAGCTCCTCGGGCAGCTCCTCCTCGAGGCGCACGGCGTCCAGGACGAGCTCGAGCTGCCAGGCCTGCTCGACCCTCGGGACGAGGGTGGCGAGGCGGCTTTCGAGAGAGGAGTCGGAGCCCGCCTGCGATGGCGGCTCGAGATCCTGGAGCACGAAGCGCAGATCGCGCTGCTCGGCGGCGAGCAGGCGCTGGAGCTCGGCGAGGCGTTCCTCGACCTCGGCATTCCGCGATCCGAGCTGCCGCCGGATCGCCGCCACCCGCAGCCCGATGCCGGTGAACGACTGCAGGATGCCGTCGTGGAGGTCGCGGGCGAGGCGCATCCGCTCTTCGGCGGCGGCGACCTCGCGAGTCTGTTCCAGCAGGAGCGCGGCTTCGATCCGCGCTCCCATCAGCTCCGTGACGACCTCGGCGAGCAGCAGGCCGTCGGCATCCGCGTACGGGCGGCCGCCCACGAAAAGGCGTCCGGAGGCGAGCTGACCGCGCCAGGGGACCGAGATCACCGGCCCGGCTCCGAGCAGCTCCCGCAGTCCGGCGGGCAGGGCCACGCCGTGCCACGGTTCCAGGCGATCGCCGCGATGGAGGAGGACCGGCGCCCGGGCTTCCCGTTCGGCGTCGGGGACGAGGAAGGTCGCCGTCGCGAGCTCCGGGGGCGCGAGGCCCGCCGCGAAACCGCTGGTGGATGCCACGGGTGAAGAGGTGCCGTCCTGGTACCGCAGCACCGTGAGGCGCGGATCGTCGCCCCGGCGCCAGGAAAGGACGAGCTGCGGGGCGCGAAGGGTGCGGGCGGCGTGTTCCACGAGCGACCGGAAGCCGGCGCCGCCGGTGGCGGGCGACAGCGGTGGCCAGGTCGCGAGCGCGGTCATCTCCTGCCGGGTGCGCTGCTCGTGGCGCCCGAGATGGGAGAGCAGCCCCGCGACCACCAGCATGTAGAGGACGCGCATGATGGTCTGCGTCGATTCGAACGAGGGGTCCGCGAGCACCTCGGCGAAATAGAAGCTGACGCCCGCGAAGGCGGCGAGACAGGCGGCCGCGGTCCAGACCGCGCCGCGCCACTGCCAGCGCAGCGTGGCGCAGATCAGGGCGAAGACGAAATAGGCGAAGAACGGGCTCGCCGGGCCCGAGGTGAAGTAGAGGAAGACCGAGAAGAATCCGAGGTCGACGAGATGGGTCAGGAGGCCCGGCAGCCGCAGGTTGCCCAGCGCCCGCCAGACCAGCAGGGCCACGAGCAGCGAGTAGCCGAAGTAGCCGAGCATCAGCGAGTAGGCCGTGGCGGCGTGCTTGATGAGCGCCGAGGGGTCCCACCCGATGGCGAAGAGCGAACCGGCCGCGAGCAGTACCCGGCCGGCGGCGATCACCCGCTCGGTGCGCAGGCGGGGGGCGTAGATCGATTGCACGACGGGATCCTACCGGCGGCGCGCGGGAACCGGTCAACTTTGGTTATACGGCCGCTGCCACCCATCGGAACGATAGCTTCACGGCGCGAGTCGGGCTATACTCCCGAAGCCATGAGAAACCCACGCACCCTGTACTTCGTCCTCGCTTTCGCCGTCGTCTTCGCGTTCACCGGCTGCGCCAAGAAGAAGGCCCCGGTGACGCCTCCCGAGGCCGCGCCGGTGGCTGCGCCGGTGGTCGAGCCGCCGCCGCCCCCGCCGCCGCCGCCGCCCGCCGATCCGGTGCCCGATCCGCTCGCCGCGGATCTCGTCGAGGCGCACGCCTACGCCTACAAGACCGGGCTGCTCGGCGACGTCTACTTCGATTTCGATCGCTCCGAGCTGCGTGACGATGCCCGCGCACGGCTGGCGAAGAACGCCGATTTCCTGCGGCAGCGGACCGAGTTCACCGTCACGATCGAGGGGCACTGCGACGAGCGCGGCACGAACGAGTACAACCTCGCGCTCGGCGAGCGCCGGGCCCAGGCGGCCAAGGCGTACCTCGTCTCGCTCGGCGTCGCCGAATCGCGGCTGCGCACCGCGAGCTACGGCGAGGAGCGGCCGGTCTGCCGGGAGGCGAACGAGAGCTGCTGGCAGCAGAACCGGCGCGGTCACTTCCTGCTCACCGGCCGGGTGCCGGGCGGCTGAGCCAGGCTGCCGACGGAAACGTCACGGGCCCCGGCGGTCACGGACCGGCCGGGGCCCTTTCGTATCCGGCAGCCGGGCCCGGACCGAGGACCGGGTCCCGGCGTCTGCTCACCCCTTGACGCCGAACTGCAGGCCGATCTCGACCCGGACCTCGTCGCTGAGGAGGAAGCCGCCCCGGTCGAGCGCCTGGTTCCAGTTGATCCCGTACTCCTTCCGGTCGAGGCGGGTGGCGACCTCGAAGCCGACCTTGGTGTTCCCCCACGGGTCGACGATCTCGCCGAGGTAGCTCACCGGCAGGGTGATCTCGCGCGCGACGCCGCGGATCGTGAGCGTTCCCTTCACCTTGAAACCGTCGTCGCCGGTCTTGCGGACCGCGGTCGAGCGGAAGGTGATCGTCGGGTGGTTGTCGACGTCGAAGAAGTCGGCGGAGCGGAGGTGAGCGTCACGGTCTTTGTTGGCGGTGTCGATGCTCGCGACCTGGATCGTGAACTCAATCGACGAGCGGCTGAGGTCGGCCGGATCCATGACGAGGGTGGCGTCGTAGGAGCCGAAGTGCCCCCGGACGTTGGTCATCAGGTGGCGGACGACGAACTCGACGTTCGAGTGGACGGGATCGACGACATAGGTGGTGGCGGTCTGGCTCATGGGTTGGTTCTCCCGGGTTCGGGGCCCTTCCGGGCCGATGGGTCGGAGGGTGCCGGGGACGGTTCCGGCGTCGAACGGATCAGGTCGAAAAACGTGACGAGCCGCTCCTGCGCGGCGGGCTCGAGCGACGCGAGCAGCGCCTCCTGGGTCGCCTGCAGCGGCCCGTCGAGCGCGGCGAGCAGGGCGGCGCCGGCAGGAGTGAGCCGGCAGAGCACCTGGCGGCGATCCGCCGCCGGACGCCAGCGCACGACCTGCTCCTTGCGCTCGAGCCGGTCGAGCAGGCGGGTGATCCCCGGGGTTCGCTCGATCATCCGCTCGGCGATCTCGAGGGTCGGAAGCCCGGCCTCCCCGGCACCGCGCAGGATCCGCAGCACGTTGTACTGCTGGATCGTGATCCCGTGCGGCTCGACCACCGCCCCGAGCCGGCGCCGTACCACGTCGGCGGTGCGCAGCAGCGACACCACCGCCTCGTGAGCGGGGGAGCGGAAGGGGCGGGTCTGGCGCAGCTCGCGTTGGATCTGGCTCTGGCGGCTCGTCATGGGAAGTACTATACATGACAAACATTGACTAGTCAACTATTGGACAGGCAACCAACTCCTCCGGTCCCCTAACGGCTCGAAAGCTTGCCGAGGATCGTCTGCGCCCGCTCGCGGATCAGGTCGAACCGGCCGGCCGCCAGCTCGGCCGGATCGAAGAGGGGGGTGGTGAAGCCGAGGGCGAACGCTCCGGCGGCGAGCCACTCCGGGGCGTTGCCGGCGTCCACCCCGTTCGTCGGGATGATCCGCAGGAACGGGAGGGGTGCGAGGCAGGCCCGGACGAACGCCGGGCCGTTGCCGGGGGCGGGGAAGAGCTTCACGAGCGGGGCCCCGGCCCGGTGCGCCGCGAGCATCTCGGTCGGGGTGGCGCAGCCCGGCATCACCGCGACCCGGTGCGCGACGGCGGCACGGACCACCTCGGGGTCGAAGACGGGGGAGACGACGAACTGCGCTCCCGCTTCGACGGCCGCCGTCACCTCCTCGGGGTGGAGAACCGTGCCCACCCCGACCACGAGCCCGGGACGCTGCCGGTAGTCGCGCACGATGGCGAGCGCCTCGGGCACCGTGAGGGTGACCTCCAGCGTCGAGAACCCCCCGCTGATCGCCGCATCGAGCGCCTGCGCCGCGGTCTTCCGATCGTCGCAGCGCAGGATCCCGACGGCGCGGGCGCGGGCCAGGTGGGTGAGAAAGCTCTCCGGCGTCATCGGTTCTCCTTCCGGGGCGGGTCGTTCTCCGTTGCGGGGGGCGTGCTCTCGATCGGATAACCCTCTCGCGCCCACGCCTCGACGCCACCCTCCAGGATCGCCACCCGCGTCAACCCTTTCCCGGCGAGCCGGAGCGCCGCCCGGGCGCTCACCCGTTCACCGGGTCAGGAACAGTAGAGGATGAGCCGCCGGTCGCGCGGCAGCTCCCGCCAGCGCAGCGGGAGCTGATCCGCGGCGAGGTGGAGGGCGCCGGCGGCGTGACGGCGCCGGTAGGCGTCCACGTGACGAACGTCGAGGAGCACCGCCTCGCCCGCGTCGACGGCGGCCTTGGCCGCCGCCGGGGAGAGGCGCTCGATCACCGGCTCGGGATCGGGCTCCGCCTGGCCGGCGGCGGGGTGAGCGAGACCGCAACCGACGGCGAGGAGGACGAGCCCGCACGATACGAAGAGATGTCGTGGCACCCCGCGATCCTATCGCGTTGGCCGCCGGCTCCCCGACCGCCTCCCGCCGCCGGCTGGCGCCAGACGGACGGCGAGGAGTCAGACGAACCGCAAGGGCGCGCCTCCGCCCGGATCGAGGTGGGCCGTGTCGGAGTCGCCCATCTCGACCCCGCCGGCGGGGAAGTACTCGCGCCAGCGGCGGGTGACGAGCGCCGCGGTCTCCGGGTCGCAGACGAGCTCGTCCGGATAGCCCGGCTTCATCCGGGCGTCGATCGCGATCGGCGGGGTGAAGACCAGGTGCTGGCGGCGGATGGCGGTGGCGGCGGCGTGGAGATCGGCGGCCGGTTCGAAGCGGGTGAAGGTCGTCCAGAGGAAGTTGATCGCGGAGGCGGCGGCGCGCCGGGGCTCGTCGGTGAGAACGAGGAGCGGCCAGCCGGCGAACGCCGGATGCCTCGCGAGGCGGGCGGCGGCCTCCGGCTCCGCGGCGTACGGCGGGGCGCCGATCACCAGGCAGCCGGGGCAGAAGACCTCGACCGGGCCGCTCCCGGGCGGCGGCGGAACCGCCGGGCGGAACTCGCCGGGCAGCTCGCGGACCGGATCGCCGAGCCCGAGCCAGACCCCCTTCGACCCCTCGTTGACCGCCGGCCCGGTGTAGTCGAGCGTGTCCATCGCGGTGTGGGAGAAGACGTAGAGGTCGGTCTCCGGCCGGGTACGGGCGAGCAGGTGGGTGAGGGTGGCGCGGAAGTCGCGCAGGTCGATGGCGCGGTCGGTCACGAGGAGGAACTTGGTGAGCGCGAGCTGTCCCTCGCCGAGGATCCGGAAGGCGGAGACCAGCGCCTCGCGCCGGTACCGCTCCCGCACCCGCGCGGCGGCGAGCGCGTGGTAGCCGGTCTCGCCGTACGACCAGAGATCGACGACGCCCGGCATCGCCAGCGGGAAGAGGGGGGAGAGCAGCTCCTGGAGGAGGTCGCCGATGAAGAAATCCTCCTGCCGCGGCTTGCCGACGACGGTGGCCGGGAAGATCGCGTCCCGGCGCCGGCAGAGCCAGTCGGCCTCGAAGACCGGGTAGTCGTGGCGCAGCGAGTAGTAGCCGTAATGGTCGCCGAACGGCCCTTCTGGGTGGCGTACCCCGGCCGGCACGCGGCCGACGAGGGCGATCTCGGCCGTGGCGACGAGCGGATGCGCCCCCGGCCCCGGCACCCGCCGGAGCCGTTCGCCGGCGAGCAGCGAGGCGAGGAGGAGCTCGGGCACGTTCTCCGGCAGCGGCGCGATCGCGGCGAGGATCAGCGCCGGCGGCCCGCCGAGGAAGACCGTCGCCGGCAGCTCGGCGCCCCGCGCCTCGGCCGCGGCGTGATGGAAGCCGCCCCCCTTGCCGATCTGCCAGTGCATGCCGGCGAGACGGGGGCCGTGGATCTGCATCCGGTAGATCCCGAGGTTGTGCCCCTGACCGTCCGGGTGCTCGGTGTAGACGAGCGGCAGGGTGAGGAAGGGTCCGCCATCCTCCGGCCAGCTGGTGAGGGCCGGAAGGCGGTCGAGCGCCACGTCGTGGGTCACGACCTCCGTCACCGGCCCCCGCCGAGCGCGGCGGAGACCGATCCGGCGGGCCTCCCGCAGCAGATCCCGGGCTCCCCAGAGCTTCGCGGCGGTG
>JAAYLR010000030.1 GCA_012521815.1 Acidobacteriota bacterium | reverse complement strand
TTTCAGCCCGCCGGGGGCGGGAGGTAGCGGCTGCCGTAGATGCCGAGGCAGGCGTCCTGGACGACGTCGATGCCGGCGGCGGTGAGGCGGGCGGCGGCTTCGTCGTGGCGGATGCCGCTCTGGAGCCAGACGACGCGGGGGCGGCGGTCGGCGGGAAGGGCGAGGATCTCGTCGGCCAGGGCCGGGATCACGTCGATCCGGCGGAAGACGTCGACGAGGTCGAACGGCTCGGGGATGGCGGCGAGCGCGGGCCAGGCGCGTTCGCCGAGGGCGCGCTCGAGCTTCGGGTTGACCGGGATCACGCGGCAGCCGCGGGCCTGGAGCATCGCGGGGATGGCGTGGGCCGACTCGTCGGGGCGGTCGTCCCCCTTCATGCCGACGACCGCGATGGTGCGCATCGCGCGCACGATCGCCGCCAGCTCTTCTTCGTTCTCGATCAGGCGTCCGGACGGGGTCTCTCGCTCGCTCATGCGGCCATTCTAGGCAATCCAGCGGCGCCGTGCCGTCAGGCCGCGGGCGGGCGGGGCGGGAGGAGGACCTGCTGGGCGCCGGGGAGGAGCTCGAAGACGATGCCGGGGGGCTCGATCGCGCCCGGGTTGCCGTCCCAGTGGCAGGCGAGTGGCACCTCGCAGCGCAGCTCGAGGCGCCGGCCCCGGTGTTCGGTGGTGAACGTCTTGCGGGCGAGGGTGCCGCGCAGCGCGTGGGTGACGGCACCGAGACGCGCCGGCACGCCGGTGTGGGAGACGAGGGTGATGTCGAACTCGCCGTCGTCGGTGCGGGCGCCGGGGCAGAGGCGGAAGCCGCCGCCGGTGGTCGGCCCGCTCTGGATCGCGAGGATCGTCATCGGGCCCGCGTAGTGGAAGCCGTCGCCGTCCCTGAGCTCGATCTCGGGGCAGCGGTAGCGGAAGAGGGTGGCGGAGGCGGCGGTGAAGTAGGCGGTGATGCCGCGGACCGCCTTCATCCGCGAGGCGTTGACGTTGATCTCGCCGAGCAGCCCGACGCCGATGGCGTTGAGCACCGAGCGCTCGCCGGCGCGCACGACGTCCACCGCGCGCGGCTCGCCGTGCTGCAGGAGCCGCGCCGCGGTCGCGAACCGCCGGGGGACTCCGACCGCCCGCGCCGCGTCGTTGCCGGTGCCGAGGGGGAGGATCGCGAGCGTCCCGCCGCCGGCCTGCTGGAGCCCTTCGAGCACCTCGCAGATCGTCCCGTCGCCGCCGGCGGCGACGACCACCTCGTACCCGTCGCGCACCGCCGCGGCGGCGAGCTCGGTGGCGTGGGCGGGCGCCTCCGTCCAGACCGTCGGCAGGCGGATGCCGAGGTCGTGGAGGCGCCGCTCGAGACGCGGCCACTGCCTGCCCAGCCGGCCACCGGCCGCCGCCGGGTTGACGATGATCTGCACGGGCGGAGTCTACCTGCAAGCGGCGCCGGAGCGGGATACTCTCCCCGGATGGCCGGGAAGCGGCGATTCCGGTGGCTCCCGCGGCTGGCGCTCGCCGGGGCGATGGCGCTCGCCGGGTTCGCCGGCTTCGAGTGGGCGACCTGGCCAGACGTGGCGGCGCTGCGGGAGGGCGACCCGGCGACGACGGCGTTCATCGAGCGGTACCGCGCCCGGCAGCGCGCCGCAGGCCGGAGCGACCGGGTGGCGTGGCGGCCGGTGCCGGCGCGGCGGATCTCGCCGGAGCTGAAGATCGCGGTGCTGGTGGCCGAGGACATCGACTTCTTCAGCCACCGCGGCTTCGCCACCGGGGAGATGAAGGCGGCGCTCGCCGCGGCGTGGGATGATCGCAGGCTGCCGCGCGGCGCCTCGACGCTCACCCAGCAGCTGGCGAAGAACCTCTGGCTCTCGCCGTCGCGCAACCCGTGGCGGAAGGCGAAGGAGGCGCTGCTCACGCGCGAGCTCGAGCGGACGCTCGGCAAGGCGCGGATCCTCGAGCTCTACCTGAACGTGGTGGAGCTCGGTCCGGGGCTCTACGGGGCCGAGGCGGCGGCGGGGCAGTACTTCGGCAAGAGCGCGAGCGCGCTCTCCGCGCCCGAGGCCGCGGCGCTCGCGGCGGCGCTGCCGAAGCCGTCGGCGTGGCACCCGGGCAGCGAGAGCCGCGCCTACCGCCGCCGCGTCGAGATCGTGCGGCGGCGGATGGAGAAGGCCCGGGGCTGGCTGCTGCCGCTGGTGCGTTGAAGGACAGGTCGAAGGAAGGAGTCTCACCGATGCCGTTCGTCGTTCTCGGATCCTGGATCGCCGCCCACGTCTATCTCGTCTGGCGGCTCGCCTCCCTGCCGGGGATCGCCGGCCGGCTGCCCCGCTGGGGGCTCGTCACCGCCGCGGTCTTCCTCGCGCTGAGCTACGTCCTCGCCCGCCTCGTCGAGTGGGCCATGCCGGGCCATCTCGCGGCGGCGCTCGAGTGGATCGGCGCCACCTGGATGGGCTTCTTCCTCCTCGCCTTCACCTGTCTGCTCGCCGCCGAAGTCGTGACCGGCTTCGGGCGCTTCGCGCCGGGGCTGGCGCCGGCGGTGCGGGTGGGCGCGCTCGGGGTGGCGCTGCTGCTCACCCTCGTCGCCACCGGGCAGGCGCTCCGCCCGCCGCGGCTCGTCCGGCACGAGGTCCGGCTCGCGGGGCTGCCGGCGGCGGCCGACGGCACCACCTTCGTGCTCCTCACCGACCTCCACCTCGGCAACCTCGTGGGCGCCCGCTGGCTCGCGGCGCGGGTCGAGGAGGTGGCCGCGCTCGCCCCCGACCTGATCCTCGTCGGCGGCGACATCCTGGAGGGGCACGGGCCGAACCATCACGAGCTGATCCCGCTGCTCGGACGCCTCCGCGCGCCGCTCGGGGTCTGGGCGGTGACCGGCAACCACGAGTACTTCCGCGGCGTCGAGAAGAGCGTGGCGAACTTCGAGGAGGCCGGGATGGAGGTGCTGCGCGACCGGTGGGTCGAGCCGCGCCCGGGGCTCGTGCTCGCCGGGGTGGACGATCTGACGATGCGCCGGCGCACCGACCCCGACGGCGCGGCGATCGCCGCCGCCCTCGCCGGCCGTCCGCCGGGCGGGGTCGTGCTCCTTTCGCACAGTCCGCTCCACCTGGAGCGGGCCGCGGGCGAAGGGGCCGGGCTCGTGCTCTCGGGCCATACCCACGGCGGGCAGATCTGGCCGTTCGGGGCGTTCGTCCGCCTCGCCTACCCGGTCATCTCCGGGCGCGCCGAGGTGGCCGGCGCCACCGTGATCGTCTCCCGCGGCACCGGCACCTGGGGGCCGCGGATGCGTCTCTGGGCGCGGAGCGAGCTCCACCACGTCACGCTGCGCAGCCCGGAGGCCTGAGGCGGCCGGATCGGATAGGCTCCCTTCGCTGCGGATGCCGGTTCGGACAGGGCGTCCGGTGGAGAACCCGATGCCTCTGCCCCCTCTCGGCCGCGAACGCCCCTGGCCCCGGCGCCTGCTCGTCGCCTGCCGCGGCGTGATCGTCGCGGTGGCGCTCTTTTCCTCGCTGCTCGCGCTCAACCTCCTCCAGACCGCCTCGCTCGTGGTGCGGCCGTTCTCGCGCGCCTCGTTCCGGCGCCTCAACCGGTGGGCGGCGAACACCTTCTGGGGGGCGTGCGCGCGGGTCACGCTCGCCGTACACCGCACGCGGGTGGTCTTCACCGGCGAGGCCGAGCTGCCGCGGGAGAACGCGCTGCTGATCGTCAACCATCAGGCGATGACCGACGTGCAGGTGCTCTTCCTCCTCGCCCGGCGGGAGCGGCGCCTGGGCGACATGAAGTGGTTCGTGAAGCGGTCGCTGCGGCACTGGCCGGGGGTCGGCTGGGGGCTGCGGTTCCTCGACTGCCTCTTCGTGAAGCGGGACTGGACCGCCGACCGGCAGCGGATCGAGGCGGTCTTCGCGAAGCTGCGCGGGGCGAAGGTGCCCGTCTGGCTCGTCTCCTTCGTCGAGGGGACGCGCCTCACCGCGGCCCGGCTGGCGCAGGCGCGCGAGTACGCCGCCGCGCAGGCGCGCGAGCTGCCGCGCCACGTGCTGCTGCCGCGCGCGAAGGGGTTCGTCGCCTCGGTCACCGGGCTCGCGGGGCACGTCGTCGCGGTCTACGACGTGACGATCGGCTACGTCGGCGGGCTGCCGAGCCTCTGGCAGTGGGCCAAGGGGCGGATGCGGGAGGTGCATCTCGACGTCCGCCGCTACCCGCTCGCCGAGCTGCCGGCGGCTCCCGAGGCGCTCGCCGCCTGGCTGGCGGAGCGCTTCCGGGAGAAAGACGCCCGGCTCGAGCGGTTCTACGCCGGCGGCTCGCTCGCCTGATCGCCCCTGCCGGCGACGCCTCGGCCCGCGCTCCGGGGCCTGAAAAGAGCCGAGGCGCCCGGCCGGCTGGCGGGGCGCCTCGGAGGTGGCGGAGCTGGACGTTCCGCCGCGGGGCTACTGGCTCCACTCCTTGATGAAGCGCTCGACCATCGTCGTATCGGTCTTCGGATCGGCCTGCTTGCCGACGGCGATCGCCCGCTGGGCGAGCTTGACCGCCGCCGCCTTGTCGCCATCGAGCGCGGCGAAGCGGGCCTGGGCGAGGAGGCCGCCCATCGAGGCCTGGACCGCGAGCGAGCGCTCGACCCAGCCGCGCGCCTCGTCGAGGCCGACGCCGTTGTCGAGGCAGTAGGTCGCCGCCCGCAGCGGGGTGCGCCAGTCGTCCTCCTTCGCCTCGGCGATCGCCTTGCGGACGCCGTCGAGCACGAGGGCGTGGACGTCCACCGCGACGTGGAAGCTCACCGCCAGCTCCTTCCAGGTGAGCGTCACGTCGGTCCCGTCCGGGGTGGTATTCGGGAAGGTGAAGGTCAGCCGCTCGGTGAACGGGGCGGCGGTGGGCGTGACCGGGAAGCGGAGCAGATCCTCCTCGGGCTTGTACTCGTAGGCGCCCCACTGCTTGGCCGCCTTGTTCAGGATCACCGTCCACTCCTTCTCGCCGGGGATCGTGAAGAGGCCGTAGGTGCCGGCCGGAACGGCGGTGCCGGCGATCGTCACCGGGGTGGAGAAGGTGATCGTGGTCGCCTCGTTGGCGCCGGTGCGCCAGACTTCGCCCCAGGGGACGAGCTCCCCCCAGATCGCGCGGCCCTTCACTCCCGGGCGCGAGTAGGTGATGGTCATCTCGGTGATGCCGACCTGCTGCATGACGCTCGCCTTCGGGCTGGGGCGCGGCAGCTCGAGCTGGGCGAACGCGGCGCTGGCGCCGGCGAGCAGCGCGAACGCGAGGACAAACGAGAACAGCTTCTTCATCCTGAGCCTCCTCGGAACCGGTCAGTTGTCTCCGGCGGGGACGCCGCCGGCGGGATCGGTGGGGGCGACCCTATCGCGATCCGCCGGCGGCGGCCAGCCCGGGGCGGTCACGGCGTGGCTTCGGTCCGCCAGGGGCTCACCTGGTAGTCCGGGTAGGGCGGGATCTCCGGCCGGGCCGGCGGCTCCTTGGCGAGCGCCTCGAGGAGGAGGTCGATCGCCTTCTCGAGCTGCGGGTCGCGGCCGGCGGCGAAGTCGCGCGGGGTGAGCTCGACCTCGTAGTCGGGGGCGACGCCGACGTTCTCCACCTCCCAGCGGCCGTTGCGGGTGAAGAGGCCGCCGCGCGGGGCGGTGACCCGGCCGCCGTCGATCAGGCCGGGATAGTCCCAGATCCCGACGAGCCCGCCCCAGGTGCGGGTGCCGACGAGGGGGCCGAGCCCGAGCTCGCGGAACATCCAGGGGAGGGCGTCGCCGCCCGAGCCCGCCTGCCGGTTGATCAGCATCACCTTCGGGCCGTAGAGGGCGCCGGCGGGGGAGCGCATCGGGATCCCTTCGCGGGTCGCGACGGCCCAGAGCGGACGCCGGCCGAGGACCTCCACGATGTGGTCGGCGATCAGCCCGCCGCCGTTGTTCCGCTCGTCGACGACGAGCCCGTCGCGGTCGATCTGCGGGTAGAAGTACCGGTTGAACGAGGTGTAGCCGGCGCCCGCGGTGTTGGGCAGGTGGAGGTAGCCGAGGCGGCCGCCGGAGCGCTCCTCGACGCGGCGGCGGTTGTCCTCGACCCAGCCGCGGTAGCGGAGCCCCATCTCGCTTTCGACCGGGGTCACCGTCGCCTCGCGCGCCCCCTTCCCCTCCGGGTCGGCGGCGAGCCGGATCCGCACCGCACGGCCGGCGGTCGCTTCGAAGGCGGCGTAGAGGGAGTCGCTCGCCCGCAGCTCGCGCCCCTCGACCGCGATCAGGTAGTCGCCCACCCGGGCGTCCACGCCGGGGCGGTCGAGCGGGGCGACGAGGCCGGGGTTCCAGCTCTCGCCCGAGTAGATCCGCGCGATCCGGTAGCGGCCGTTGGCGACCTCCCAGTCGGCGCCGAGGAGGCCCCCCTTGACGCGCGGCGGCTCGGGCAGGTCGCCGCCGCCGACGTAGACGTGGCCGAGGCTGAGCTCGCCGAGCCCTTCGACGAGCAGGTAGTTGAGGTCGTCGCGATGGGCGAGGCCGTCGAGCCAGCGGGCGTACCGCGTTTCGGTAGCTCTCAGGTCGAGGCCGTGGAAGCCGGGGTCGTAGAGGAAGTCGCGCTCCAGGCGCCACGCCTCGTGGTGGATCTGCCGCCACTCGGCGGGCGGATCGACCCGGACCTCGAGGCGGTCGAGGGGAAGCCTGCCCTTGCTCAGATCGAGCTCGCCGGTCGTGGCGTGGATCGACCAGCCCGCCCCGGAGTGGACGAGCAGCTTCTCGCCGTCGCGCGAGACCTCGACCGCGTCGATGCCGTTGGCGAGCCGGGTCGCCTTCCGCTTCTCGAGCTCGTAGCGCCAGAGCGGACCGGCGGAGGGTCCCTCCTCGTCGGCGCCCGTCAGCTCGGCGGCCTGCAGGAAGAAGAGGACGCCGGCCTTGCCGGCGGCGAGCCGGTAGTAGTGCTGCGGCGAGATGCCGGGCACCGGCACGATCCGCCGGGCGATCCCGTCGAGATCGACCTGGACCCGGACGTTCTCCTTCTCCTTCTCCTTCTCCGCCTCGGTCTGCTTGCCGGCGTCGGCGGGCTTCTTCCCCTTCTCCTTGCCGGCCGCCTTCGTCGCGGCGGCCGCGGCGGGCTTCTCCTCGTCGCTTTCGGGGGCGAACGGCGACGGCTCGCCGGCCGCGAGGATCGCGAGATAGACCGCGCGGGTGACCGGGTGCTCGACACCGGTCATGTCGAGCCAGGCCGAGGTCGGGCCGAAGTCGGTGGAGGCGGCGAACCAGAGGTACTTGCCCGAGGCGTCGAAGACCGGCTGGGTCGCGTCGGCGAGGCCGTCGGTGAGCCGGTGGGTCCGCTTCGCCGCGACGTCGAAGAGGTAGACGTCGTGGAGGAGCGAGGGCTGGCGCCGGGTGTAGGCGAGGTAGCGGGAGTCGGGCGACCAGGCGGGGTCGATCGCGCGGGTGAGGTGATCGTAGGTGGCGGTGTCCACCTTCGTCATCGCGCCGGTGGCGAGCTCGACGACCCAGAGGTTGAGCCGCTTGTCGGTGAGGGCGATCCAGTTGCCGTCGGGCGAGAAGAGCGGCCGGTAGAAGAACGACGGCGGCTCGCCGAGCGGGATCCTCCGCACCTCGCCGAGGCCGCTCTGCGGCGCGAGGTGGAGGGCGTACTCGCCCGACTCGTCGGAGAGCCAGGCGACCGTCTGACCGTCGGGCGACCAGGCCGGGTCGCGGTCGGCGGCGCCGGGGCTGCGGCTCAGGTTGCGCGGGTCGCCCTTCTCGGCCGGCACCGTGAAGATCTCGCCGCGAGCGGAGAAGGCGGCGCGGGCGCCGGTCGGGGAGATGGCGCCGGCGCCGGCCTGGTCGCCGACCTTCGTCCAGCGCGGCCGCAGCGCGGCGAGGTCGGGGGTGACGCGGATCTCGGGGAAGCTCACCCGGCCGCTCGCGAGGTCGTAGAGGCCGATCTCGCCGAACCGCTCGAAGACGACGGCGCCGGGGCCGGGCCGGGCGTTCTTCAGATCGAACCCGTCGTTCGTGAAGACCCGCTCCGTCCCCTTCGTCGCGGGGTCGAAGCGGAAGAGGGTGACCGCGCCCTCCCGGTCGGAGAGGAAGTAGATCCGGCCGTCCTCGGCCCAGGAGGGGTAGGAGTCGTTCGCGTTGCCGTGCGGCACCGCCTCGACCGCGAGGCTCGCGAGATCGACGATCCAGGTGTGGGTCACCTGGCCGCCGCGGTACCGCTTCCAGGAGAGCTGGCTCCGCTCGTACGGCATGTAGGCGAGCCGGGCGCCGTCCGGGGAGTAGGTGCCCCAGAACGCCTCGGGGAGCGGCAGCCGCTCGGGCCAGCCGCCGGTGGCGGGAACCGACCAGAGCCGGGTGCCGCGGCTGGCGCTGTCCCGGGCGCTGCGGAAGAGGATCCGGCTCCCGTCCGGGCTCCAGCCGACGACCTGATCGGGGCCGGGGTGCCAGGTCAGCCGCTGCGGCGCGCCGCCGGCGGTGGGCACGACGTAGACGTCCACGTTGCCGTCGATCTCGCCGGTGAAGGCGATCCGGCTGCCGTCGGGGGAGAAGACCGGATCCCGCTCCAGCCCGGGGTGGGTGGTCAGTTGCCGTGCCTCCCCGCCGGCGCGGGGAGCCACCCAGAGGTCGCCGGCGAAGGCGAAGGCGATCTCGTGGGCCGAGAGGGTGGGCTGGCGCAGGAGCCGGGGCGGCTCGTCGGCAGCCGCCGGGTGGGCGGCGGCGAGGAGCAGCAGGACGGTCGCGAGAACGAGGGGCGGCAGCGTGAGGCTGGCAAGGCGGCGCATCTCTCCTCCATCGGTGGTGCGGCCCCGGGGCCGCGGGGGACTCCTTTTGAACGAACGGGAGCGCCGCCGGGTTTCAGCCCGGGCGGCGCCCCGGTGGGGAGTCAGGCGGCGGGCGGCGCCTGCGGGCGCCGGGCCGGGCGCTTCGTCGCCCGCGGCTTCGCGGGCGGTTCGACCGACCGGATCTCGACCTTTCCGTCGGGGAAGAAGTCGGCGAAGCGCGGTTGTCGGACCGCATTGAGCCGGGCCGCCACCGCCATGGCCGGCTGCGGGTCGAAGGCGATCCCGTGCGCCCGCAGGTCGCCGCGGAGGCGGTAGCCCAGCGCTTCGATCCGCTTCAGGGTGCCGAGGTAGGCGCCCCGCCAGATCTCGCGGAACGGCCGGTGGTCCATCGGGTTGACCGAGAGGATCCGGCGCAGGCTGTTCGGCGGCAGGAAGGTGTAGAGCGAGACCTCGGGGTGGCGCCGCAGCGCCCAGTTGCGGGTGGTGTCGTAGCGGGTGAAGGAGACGGTGCGGATGTCCTGGTCGGTGTTGTAGAAGACCCCGCGGTTCCGGGCGAAGCCGGCGCGTTTCGAGACGTACGGGACGATCGGGTCGATGGTGAAGATCAGGTCCGCGCCTTTCCGGATGGCGTCGGGGAAGTTCGAGGTCCGGGTCACCGCGCCGTCCTCGAAGTAGCGGCCGCCGATCACGGTCGGCGCGAAGACCGGGTTGATGCTCATCGAGGCCTGGATGGCGACGCTGATCGGCACCTCGTCGTACGGCGGCTCGCCGAAGAGGACGTGCTCCTTGAGGTCCTGATCGGTGGCGCCGACGAAGAGGGGGTGCGGCAGCTGCCGGAAGTCGTCGGTGTGACCGGGGCGGCTGAAGGCGCGCCGCAGCAGGTTGCCGAAGCCGTCGGTGCGGAACGGCGCGTGGAAGAGGTCGCCGTACTCGAAGATCAGCGATTCGAGCGAGAAGGGGAGCCGCCCCCGGAGCAGCTCGGCGGCGCCGCGGCTGGCGAGCGAGAAGACCTGCCGCAGCGGCGCGGCGAGGCCGCGCAGGTCGAGGTGCGAGAGGCCGAGGAGGTTGAGGTCGAGCGGCTCGATCCGCCCCTCTCCCGCGCCGTCGATCGCCGCCATGAACTCGGTCACCGAGAAGCCGTTGGCGAGGATGCCGCTGAGCACGCTGCCGGCGCTGATGCCGAAGTAGAGGTCGAGCCGGTTGAGGGTGCCGGGGGGGAGGCAGTCCTCGAGGCACTTCAGGACCCCGAGCTCGAAGTAGAGGCCGGTGATCCCGCCGCCCGAGACGCAGAGCGCGATCTTGCCCGGCTGCCGGTGCAGGCAGACCTCCTTCATCTCCCGCAGCACCTGGCGGGAGAAGGCGGCGGCTTCGGGGAGGCGGGGACAGGACGGATCGTGGTGGCAGGTCGAGGGGTCCCGCATCACGTGGCGCACCCCGACCGCGCCGAGGGTGGCGATCTGGCGGTCGACCTCGATCGGATCCGGCCCCGAGACGAGGGCGAAGATCCGGTGGAAGCCGTACCGGCGTTCGATGTCGGTCTCGCGATCCATCGCCTCGAGCAGCGCCATCCCGCGCGCGAACGCCGTCTGCTTGCGCTTCCGTCCGCGGGGTTCCACCGGCTCGCGGAGGTCGAGCAGGACGAGGTTGAAGTACTGGCTGTGGAGGGCGGCGAGGAACGATTCGATCGAGCGCCGTTCGACGAACGAGAGGGCGGTCTCCCGGCAGACCACCGTGGGCTCGCCGCTGCGCGCCCCGAGCCGGCACTCGTCGAGCGCGGCGAGCGACCGGAAGAACGAGGCGGTCAGCGCCGCGCGCCCGGGGAAGTAGAGGACACGCCGCATCTCGGTCTGTTCGGTGGGCATCGCGATCCTCCCTCTCGGTGCCGCGAAGCGGGCACGCGAACATTCTAGCGGCTCGCGCCGCGATGCGGCGTCCGTGCATCCCGTAGACTCGGGCCCATGGCGGGCGTGGAAGGCCCCCCGGGGGCGCTGCCGCCGCCCGGGCAGCGGCAGGCGGTCCTCGTGGTGGTGAGCCTTTCGGCGTTCCTCACCCCCTTTCTCTCGAGCGCCCTCAACCTGGCGATCCCGGCGATCGGCGAGGAGTTCGCGGCCCCCGCGGCGGCGCTGCACGGGGTCGTCGTCGCGTTCATCATCGCCGCCGCGGCGCTGCTGCTGCCGTTCGGCCGGCTCGCCGACCTCGCCGGCCGTCGGCGGATCTTCCTCACCGGCGCCGCGCTGCAGGCTCTCTTCCTTCTCGCCGCGGCGGCGGCGCCGAACATCAGCTCGCTCGTCTGGTTGCGGGCGCTGCAAGGTGGCACCGGTGCGATGCCGTTCGCCACCGGGATGGCGATGGTCGTGGCCGCCTTCCCCGCCTCGCAGCGGGGACGGGTCCTCGGGATCAGCGTCGCCTCGGTCTATCTCGGCCTCGCGCTCGGACCGGTGATCGGCGGGCTGATCGTCGAGTGGTTCGGCTGGCGCGCGATCTTCCTCGGCAGCGGCCTGTTCGGCGGCGGGATGGCGCTCTACGGCGCGCTCTCGATCCCGCGCGAGCGGTCGCCGGAGGTGACGGAGCGACGGTTCGACTGGCTCGGCGCCGCGCTCTACGCCGCCGGCTTCGGGGCGCTCGTCGGCGGCCTCGCGGCGGTGGCGCGGAGCGGCGCGGGCAAGTGGGTGATCGCCGCCGGCGCGGTGGCCTTCGGGCTCTTCCTCGTGCGCGACCGGCTGAGCGCGCGGCCGATCGTGCCGGCGCGGCTCTTCCGCGATCCGGTCTTCACCTTCTCGAACCTCGCGGCGCTGCTCAACTACAGCGCCACCTTCGCGGTCGGCTATCTCCTCTCGCTCTACCTGCAGGTGGTCCGGGGGCTGCCGCCGCGCCACGCCGGCCTGCTGCTGCTCGCCCAGCCGCTGACCATGGCGCTCCTCTCCCCGCTCGCCGGCCGGCTCTCGGACCGGTTCCAGCCCCGGGTGCCGGCTTCGCTCGGGATGGCGCTGACGGCGCTCTCCCTATTCCTCTTCGCGCTGCTCGGCCCCGCCACGCCGCTCGCGGTGGTGGTGGGAACGCTGCTGCTGATCGGCGTCGGCTTCGCGCTCTTCTCCTCGCCGAACACCAACGCGGTGATGAGCGCGGTCGACCGGCGCGATTACAGCGTGGCCTCGGCGGTCCTCGGGACGATGCGGCAGCTCGGCCAGTCGCTCTCGATGGCGGCGCTCGCGCTCCTGACCGCCCGCACGATGGGGGAGGCGCGGCTCGGCGCGGACAACGCGCTGGCGCTGCTCGCCACGCAGCGGCAGGCGTTCCTGCTCTTCGGCCCGCTCTGCGTGCTCGGGGTGCTCGCCTCGCTCGCCCGCGGCCGGGTGCGCCGCGGCGAGCCGCTCGCCTGAGGCCGGACGGCGTCTGGCGCTCGCCTCAGCCCATCTGGGCGATCACCGCGTCGCCGAACTCCGAGCAGCGGATCTCGGTGGCTCCCTCCATCAGCCGCGCGAAGTCGTAGGTGACCCGGCGCGCGCCGATGGCGCCGTCCATGCCGCGGAGGATCAGATCCGCGGCCTCCGTCCAGCCGAGGTAGCGGAGCATCATCTCGCCGGAGAGGATCACCGAGCCGGGGTTCACCTTGTCGAGGTCGGCGTACTTCGGCGCGGTGCCGTGGGTCGCCTCGAAGACCGCGTGGCCGGTGGCGTAGTTGACGTTGCCGCCCGGTGCGATCCCGATGCCGCCGACCTGCGCGGCGAGGGCGTCGGAGAGGTAGTCGCCGTTGAGGTTCAGGGTGGCGATGACGTCGAACTCGTTGGGGCGGGTGAGGACCTGCTGCAGGGTGATGTCGGCGATCGCGTCCTTGACGAGCACCCGGCCGCCGGCGAGCGCCCCGCGCTGCTCCTCGTTGGCCGCCTTCTCGCCCCGCTCGCGCCTGGTGCGCTCCCACTGCTCCCAGGTGTAGACCCGGTCGCCGAACTCCCGCTCCGCGAGCGCGTAGCCCCAGTTGCGGAACGCCCCTTCGGTGTACTTCATGATGTTGCCCTTGTGCACGAAGGTGACGCTCTTGCGGCCGTTGGTGAGCGCGTAGTCGATCGCGGCGCGCACCAGCCGTTCGGTTCCCTCCTCGGAGACCGGCTTGATGCCGATGCCCGAGCTGCCGGGGAAGCGGATCTTCGCGTACTCCTTCGGGAACTCGGCGCCGAGGAACGCGAGCAGCTTCGTGGCCTCGGGCGAGCCGGCGGCGAACTCGATGCCGGCGTAAATGTCCTCGGTGTTCTCGCGGAAGATCACCATGTCCACCTTCTCCGGATGCTTCACCGGCGAGGGGACCCCTGCGAACCAGCGGACCGGCCGCAGGCAGACGTAGAGGTCGAGCAGCTGGCGCAGCGCGACGTTGAGCGAGCGGATGCCGCCGCCGATCGGGGTGGTGAGGGGGCCCTTGATCCCGACCAGGTAGTCGCGGAACGCCTCCACGGTCGCCTCCGGCAGCCAGACGCCGGCGAGGTCGAACGCCTTCTGCCCGGCGAGCACCTCCATCCAGGCGATCTTCCGCCGGCCGCCGTACGCCTTCTCGACCGCGGCGTCGAAGACGCGCACCGACGCCCGCCAGATGTCGGGGCCGGTGCCGTCGCCCTCGATGAACGGGACGATCGGCCGGTCGGGCACCTGCAGGCGGCCGCCTTCCAGGGTGATCTGCGCCCCGTCTCCGGGGACCGTGAAACGCCATTCGGACATGGGAGACCTCCTGTCTTTCGGGATCCGGCGAAACGACACTCGAACCGGGCGCAGGATACCACCCGGCCGCCGCCGGCTGCCCGGCGCGGCGTTCAGCGGGGGTGGAGACGGAGCGAGTCGGGGTAGGGGCGGATGTCGTAATGGACGCCCCGGCGGTGGTCCTCCTGCAGGGAGCGCCAGAAGTCGGCGCGGAGCAGGTCGCGGTGGGCGTCGAGGAACGGAGCGCGCAGCGCCGGCGGGATGCCGAAGAAGCGGATGAACTCCTCGGGGAAGATGTCGCGCTCGTCGACGTAGAACCAGGCCTCCCCGGCCATCTCCTCCTCGTCGGTCTCCGCCTCGGGCAGGTCGCGGAAGACGCAGTCGCGCACCCGCGAGAGCTCGTCGTAGTCGTAGAAGACCACCCGGTGATGCCGGGTGACGCCGAAGTTCTTGAGCAGGAGGTCGCCGGGGAAGATGTCGGTGGCCGCGAGGTCGCGCAGCGCCTGCCCGAAGTCGAGCACCGCCGCCCGGGCCGCCTCCGGCGACGCCTCCCGGAGCCAGACGTCGAGCGGGGTGAGCCGGCGCTCGGTGTAGA
The DNA here is from genome assembly GCA_012521815.1 of Acidobacteriota bacterium. Taxonomy (GTDB): domain Bacteria; phylum Acidobacteriota; class Thermoanaerobaculia; order Multivoradales; family JAGPDF01; genus JAAYLR01. The sequence continues at coordinate 55,468 of JAAYLR010000030.1, read as the reverse complement.
GGTGGTCGAAGTGGACCGTGTCGTCGGTGATCCGCACGGTGCCGGCGCACTTCGCCGCCAGCTCGGCGAGGAGCGCGGGGGTGAACCGTTCGCGGGCGAAGACGAGGTGTTCGAACTCCTGGGCGTCGACCAGCCGGCCGGCCCGGTCGTGCTCGAAGACGAGCCGGTATTTGCCCATCACCTCGGCCCGGGTGGTCGACTTCGGCGGATCGAACCGGTCGCGGATGATCTTGAAGACCGAGTCGAAGCCGGCGAGGTCGAAGACCGCCATCACCATCCCGCGCTCGCCGCGGGCGATGTCGAAGCGGGCGTCGGTGGTCTCGAGGTGCCGGAGCAGCGCCCGGTAGAGCTCGGTCTTGCCGTGCTTGTTGAAGCCGAGGGAGTTGTAGAGCTCGCCCACCGGCTTGCGCGGCATGATCGCCCGGAGGAAGCGCACGAGCTCGGCGGTGCGGCCGGCGTCGACGAAGAAGTAGGAGCGGGTGAAGCTGAAGACGATGCTCACGTCGTCCTCGGCGGTGAGCACGGCGTCGAGCCGGGCGCGGCCGTCCGGGTTGGTGAGCGCGAGCACCAGCGGTTGCCGCAGACCGGGGCCGCGGAGGCGGCCGACCAGATAGGCGGCCTGGCCGCGATGGAAGGGGGCGCGGACGAGCTCGGCCTCGTGGACGGTGGCGCCGGCGAGGGCCTCGGCGAGCGCGGCGGCGCCGAGCGCCGCGTCGCGGGCGGCGTCTTCGTAGCCGCATCCGGGGCGGTAGCCGGCGAGGATCTCGCCGAGGAGCGCCTCGAGGCCGCCGCTCGCCGGAAAGCGCCGGCACGCCGTCCCGTCCTCGTCCGGGCCGACGGCGGCCAGCGGCGCCGCGCGGGAGACGAACTCGATCTCCGGGTCGATGCCGACGGTGGAGAAGACCCGGCGGGTCGCGGAGTTGAAGAAGGTCTCCGCGATCTCGGTGTCGACCTCGGCCGCCGCGAGCGGCCGGAACGCCGCCTTGAGCCCGCCCCAGGTCTGGCGCAGGCGGACCGCCTCCCCGAACTGTTCCGTGAGCGCGGCGATCGCCGTGTCGAGGTTCTGGCGGTAGATGACGAGCCGCTCGACCGCATCCCGCCGGGCGGCTGCCCAGTCGCGGCGTGCGAAGTGCCCGGCGGCGGCGTCCGTGAGGCCGGCGAGCGCGGTGCGGTAGGCCTGGTAGGCGGCGAGCAGGATCTCGGCACCGCGCCGGGTCGTGGCCTCTCCGGTGCTCATCCGGGGTCCTCTCCCGCGCGTTCGAAGGCGGCGACGAGCCGCTCCATCCGCATCCCCCGCGAGCCCTTGACGAGGACCACGTCGCCCGGCGCGCTTCGGGCGACGAGCGCCTCGGCGAGCTCGGCCGCGTCGTCGGCGAGGAGGCAGTCGGTGGCGAGGCCGGCCGCGCGCGCCGCCGCCGTGGTCAAGGGGCCGGCGCCGGCGAAGAGCGCGGCCCCGGCCGCCGCCTCCTGCACGATCTCGGCGTGCGCGGTCGCCGCGGCGTCGCCGAGCTCGAGCATGTCGCCGAGCGCGACGAGGAGCCGGCCGTTCCGGGCCGCGGCGGCCTCGCGGGCCGCGGCCAGCGCGGCGCGCACCGAGCGCGGGTTGGCGTTGTAGCTGTCGTCGAGCACGAGCACCTCGCCGAACCGGCGGGGGGCGAGACGCCCGGGCACCGCTGGCACCGCGCCGAGCGCCCGCGCGACCGCGACCAGCTCCTCCTGATCGAGCGGCCGGTCCCGGAGCGCCGCCGTACCCGCCACCGCGGCAGCGAGATCCACGGCGGCAGTGGGACCGAGCAGCGGGGTGACGATCTCGAGCCGGCGGTCGGCCCGCCGGGCCCGCAGCCGCGCGGCGATCTCGAGCACGACCCGCGCGGTTCCGTCGGGAAGCGTCTCCCGGCGGGCGAGGCGCACGTCCGCCGGCGCGCCGGCGCCGAAGAGGAGCGCCTCCTGCCCGCCGCTCCGGGGGAGCCGCGCGAGGAGCTCCGGCTCTTCGGTCGAGGTGACGACGGCGCGGCGGGCGGCCGCGAAGAGCGCGGCCTCCTCGTCGGCGATCGCCGCGAGGTCGCCGAGCCGCTCGCTGTGCTCGAGGTCGACGTTGAGGACGAGCGCCACCTCGGGGCGCACGATCTCGCCGAGGCGGGGGATCTCGCCGGGCGACGAGGTGCCGCACTCGATCACCATCGTCCGGTGCTCCCGGCCGAGGCAGAGGAGGGTGAGGGGCACCCCGAGCAGGTTGTTCAGGCTTCCCGGGGTGGCGAGGGTCGGGCCGCAGAGGGCGGTGACCGCGGCCGCGGCCAGCGTCTTCGTGGTGGTCTTGCCCGCGGCGCCGCCGATCGCCAGCGCCGGCACCGGGTGCCCCTGCGTCTGCCGCGCCACGAAATGGCGGGCGAGGTCACCGAGGGCGCGGAGGGTATCGGCGACCTCGAGCCGGGGACCTGTGACGCTGCGGCCGGTGGCCACCATGGGAAAGGCGCCCTGCTCGCGGGCGGCGGCGACGAACTCGTGGCCGTCCCGGGTCATCTCGAGGGGGCCGCCAGGCGGTACCCAGAGCGCGACGAAGAGTCCCCCCGCCTCGGCGGTACGCGAGTCGGTGGTGACCCCCGTGACCGCGGTCTCGGGATCGGCGGCGAAGAGCCGGCCGCCGGTGGCGGTAGCGAGCTCGCCGAGCGTGAAGCGGGCGCGGTTGGGCGGGATCGGAGTTGCCATCGGCCGGCGAGCTTATCCCGAGGCCGGGCGGGGCGCCCCGTTCAGGGGATCCTGGGTTTCCGGAGGATCTGCCCGAGCGCCTGCATCGACTCGTCCGAGCCGAGCGCGAACAGCTCGTCGCCGGCGGCGAGCGGGCTGGCACCGGTGGGCAGGAAGAGGCAGCCCTGGCGGCGGATCAGGACGATGAGCGGCCGGTCGGGGCCGCCGATGGCGAGCAGCTTCTTGCCGTCGGCCTCCGAGCCGGCCTCGATCTGCAACCGTTTGACCGAGAAGGTCGGGTCGCGCGGGAGGTCGACGTCGATCGGGGAGCGAAGGGGCTCGGTGACCGGTTCGGCGATGCCGAGACGCCGGGCCACGAGGCTCACGGTCGGGCCCTGGACGAGCACCGAGGTGATCACCGCGACGAAGACGGTGTTGAAGATCACCCCCGAGGTGTCGAGGCCGGCGACGAGCGGGAAGGTGGCGAGGATGATCGGGGCCGCCCCCCGCAGCCCCACCCAGGCGACCATGTGCCGCTCGCGCCAGCTCAGGCCCGAGCCGATCAGCGACGGGAAGGTCGCCGCCGGCCGCGCGACGAGCATCAGCACCGCCGAGATCGCCAGCGCCGGCCAGATCCCGCGGGCCAGGTGCGAGGGGTAGACGAGCAGGCCGAGGACCAGGAACATCGTCACCTGCATCAGCCAGGCGAGCCCCTCGTGGAAGCGCACGATGCTGCGATGGTGGACGAAGATCCGGCCCGCCATCGTGAGCCCGGCCACGTAGACCGCCACGAAGCCGCTGGTGCCGGCGGCCTCGGCGGCGCCGAACATGGTGCCGACCGCGGCGAGGGTGAGCACCGAGTAGAGGCCGTCGTACTCGAGGTCGATCCGGTTGAGCAGCCAGACGAGGACCCGCCCCGCGAGCCAGCCGAGGGCGACGCCGCCGCCCATCCGGAAGAGGAACGAGAGGACGAGTCGCCACGGCTCGGCGGCCTCGAGCTGGGCCGCGGAGATGACGGCCACGGTCAGGAAGACGGCGGTCGGGTCGTTGCTGCCCGACTCGAACTCGATGAGCGAGCGCAGCCGCGGCGAGAGACCGACCCCGCGCGCCCGGAGCACGGAGAAGACCGCCGCGGCGTCGGTGGAGGAGAGCACGGAACCGACCAGGAGCCCCTGGAGCGGCGACATCCCGAGCGCGAGCACGCAGAAGGCGGCGACCACCGCGGCCGTGATGACGACCCCGAGGGTCGCCAGGATCAGCCCGGCGCGCAGCTGCGGCCGGCCGAGCTGCTCGAGCTCGGTCTGGAGCCCGCCGTCGAAGAGGATCAGCGCGAGCGCGATCGAGCCGACGAACATCGCGAGCCGGGCGTTGTCGAAGGCGATCCCGCCCGGACCCTCCGAGCCGGCGAGCATCCCGATGAGGAGGAAGAGGAGGAGCGCGGGGATCCCGAGGCGGGAGGAGAGACGGCTGGCGAGGACGCTCAGCAGCAGGAGCGTCGCGCCGGCGAGGAGCGCGAGAACGAGGGCGGTATCCAGCGGCGGGCCTCCGAAGGTCTGGGTGCCGGGTGCGCGGCGAACGGCTGCGGGAACGCTATCACCAGCTCCCTCCCTTCTCGCGGGCGCCGCCCCGGCGGGAGGGCTAGGATCCGCACGATGGAGGAGGTGGGAGCGTGAAGGAGCTGCTGGCGCAGGTGCATCCCCGGGGCAGGCTCGGCCGCGAGCTGCTCTGGGACGTCTTCATGGTCTGGGTGGCGCTGATCAACCTCTGCCTCATCCTCTTCGACCTCACCTACCTGCTCCTCCGGCCGACCTATCAGCGCTTCCTGCCGCCGCTCGTGCGCCTCTACGATCCGGTCAAGGGGATCGAGCCCCATCCGCTCACCGCCGCTCTGCTCGCCGAAGAGCAGGCGGTGCGCCAGGGCGTGGAGCTCGAGCCCGGGCGCGAGCCGACGGCGGCGCGGCTCGAGACGCTCCAGGCCCTCACCGCCCGGCTGCTGGTCGAGAACCCGTTCGAACGCTCCGGGCAGGGTCGCAGCTTCGAGGCGGTACGGCGGCGGGTGGCGGCGGAGCTGGAGATCCCGACGCTCGAGCTCGCCGATCCGGTGCGCGCCTCGGCGGCGGCGGTGGCGCTCTGGCCGCCCGAGCGGCAGCTGCTGCGCCACCGCCTCGCCTTCTTCGACAGCGAGCTGCGCCCCCTGCTCGTGCCGAACTTCTACCGCGAGTACGACCGCACGGGCGCCCTCGAGGACAACTTCTGGAAGCTCGACCTGCCGTTCCTCCTCCTCTTCGTCGGCGAGTTCGCCTGGCGCTGGCGCGGGGCGGTGCGGCGGGGGCGCGACGCGCGCTGGTGGTTCTATCCGCTCTTCCACTGGTACGACGTGATCGGCCTCCTGCCGACCGCCTACTTCCGGCTCTTCCGGCCGCTGCGCGCGGTTTCGATCTACATGCGGCTGCGCCGCAGCGAGCTGTCGAGCGTCGGCCGCGATCTCTTCAGCCGCGCCGCGGGCACGATCGGCGCGATCATCGCCGAGGAGGTCTCCGACCGGGTGGCGCTCGTCCTGCTCCACGAGCTGGAGGAGGAGCTCCTCGCGGGCACCCACCGGCGGATCGCGGCGGAGGTCGTCGCCGGGCGGCGGGAGGCGATCGCGGGCGAGCTCGCGAGCCAGATCGGGAGCCTCCTCGCCGATCCGGAGCTGCTCGCCGGCCTGCACCGGCTCCTCGCCCTCCACCTCGACCATGCCGTCGCCCGCTCCCGCGCGCTCGACGAGGTGCCGCTGCCCGGTCTCGTCGTCCGCCCGCTCGCCCGCGCGATCGGCGGCCTCGTGATCGAGGCGACCGTCGAGTCCCTCGCCGCCACCTCCCGGACCCCGGCGGGCGAAGGGGCGCTCGCCGAGATGTCGGACGCCCTCGTCGGCCGCCTCCTCACCGGCGACGGCGTCGCTGCCCTCGAGCCGCTGGTGCGGGAGATCGCGCTCGAGGTGATCGAGAAGATGAAGGCGACGGTCTCGGTGCGGAAGTGGGCGCTCAGCGACGAGGAGCGCCGCGAGCGGGAAGCCGCCGTCGCCGCCGCTCGCGCCGAGCGCCGGGCCGGTTGAGACGGCGGTTCCCGGACCGGAGGGCCCCGGCCTCGCCGGCCGTCAGGCGTCGGCGTCGGCGTCCGGCTCGCCGGTGAGCGTCCGGAGGAGGGGCTCCAGCCGGTAGCCGGCACGCTCGGCGCGGGCGGCGAGGACACGGCCGCCGGCGGCGGCGATCTCCCCGGCGGTGGCATCCAGCGTCTCGAGTCGGGCGGCGAGCAGGAGCCAGGCGGTCAGCTCGTCGAGCCCCTCGCGCCGCAGCCAGACCACCCCGTCGTACGGATGGATGCCGAGCAGCGTGCGCCCCGCCTCGCTCGCCGCGGCTTCGGCGAAGAGGGCGGGGACCTCGGCGGCGGCGGCGCGCGCGCCGGGCCTCTCGAGGAGGAAGAGGAGCCGCACCGCCTGGACCGCCCGCTCGGCCGCCGCCGGTGAGAGCCCCCCGGCCGCGAGCTGCCGCGCCACGACCCGGCCGAGCCGCCAGTCGTCGAACCAGGCCGCGGTGCGCTCGCGCACCGCCGTCGCCGCCGTCCCGGTTTCCGCCTCCCCGGCGAGCCTCCCGAGGTCGCGGAGGAGGAGCCAGGCGAGCAGCCCCGCCTCCCGTTTTCCGGGCCCGAACGCCGCGCGGAGGCGGACCGCCGCCGGGCTCTCCTCGTCGCTCCGGGCGGCGGCGACGAGCGCCCGCAGCCTGGCGACGCCGGGGAGCACGCCGGCGGTCACCGCCGCGATCGCGACCTCCCGGTCCGCCTCCGGAATCCCGGCCTCTTCGGCGGCCGCACGGAGCGCGGTGGCGAGCGCCGCCTCCAGCCGTCGCGCGGGCTCCGGGAGAGCCGTGGCCACGGTCTCCGAGGCCGCGGGTTCGAGATCGTCCACGGCCGGTTCGGAGGGAATCTCCGCGCCGGTTCCGTCTTCGGCATCCGCGGCGAGAGAGGGCGCGACCGCCTCCTCGGCGGCCTCCGGTGCCCGCTCCGCCGGAGCCTCTTCGCTGACGCCGTCGGCGAGCGGAGGCAGCACGGTCTCCCCATCGGCCGCCGGTTCGTCCGGGGCCTGCGCTTCGCCGCCGTCGGCATCGGGGAGCTCTTCCTCGCGCTCCGTCTCCGGAAGCGCCGCTGCGGTCGCGAGCCACCAGCTCTCCTCGTCCGGGCTCGCGGCGGGAGCGAGGAGGGCGGCCGTGAGGTCCGGGGCGAGGAGGGCGGCGAACGGGGCGTGGAGGGGGCGGAGCGCCATCTCCAGCAGCGCCTCCTCGACGCTCGGCACCCCGCGCTCCCCGAGCTCGGCGGCGAGCGCGTGGTAGCGGCCGTCGGCGTCGGTGAGCTCGCGCAGGTCGAGCAGGACCCGGGTCTGGTACGGGCCGAGCGAGACCGGGAAGCCGTGGGCCGCGAGCTCGCCGCTCGGCCGCAGGTACTCGAGGCCGCTGCCGGGCTCCCGCCAGAGGAGGATCCGGTCCGGGCCGCCGGCGAGGCCGAGCCCTTCGGCGAGGGTGCGCTCGCGGAGCCGCTTCGTGCCGTCCGGCAGCTTCTCGGCCGCCGGCGCGGCGCGGAAGAGCCGGCCGCTCTGCGGGTGGGGGCCGTTGTTGCAGAGGACGAGGGCGCGCTCCGGGCCGCGGCGGTTGGAGAGGGCGAAGACGTCCTCGCGCACCCCGCCCTCGTCGCCCACGAGGTCGTAGAGGCAGAACTCCTCGACGCCGGCGAAGAGCGCGCGGCGGTGGAGGAGCGGGAAGATCTCCCGCTCGTGGCGCGCGAGCAGCCACGGGTCGGGCTCCTCGTCGTGGTAGGCGCGGCGGTACTCCATCCCGTACCGCTCGGCGAACCCCTCGATCTGGCCGTGGCCGAACATCGGCAGGCCGGGGAGGGTGGCCATCAGCGTGGCGACGCCGAAGTACTTGTCCCCCTTGCCGAACTGATCGACCGCGGTGCGCTCGTCCGGGTTGCTCACGAAGTTGACGAACCGGTAGAGGATCTCCGGGTCGAACTCGAGCGTCTCCTTGAGGATCCGCCGGTACTTGGCGTTCTCCTCGTCGCGCAGGCAGACCATGAAGGCGCTGTTGTAGACCCGGTGCATCCCGAGGGAGCGGACGAAGTACCCCTCCATGAGCCAGAACGCCTCGGCGAGCAGAAGCGTCTCGGGCACCTCGGCGGCGCACCGGTCGACCACCTCCCGCCAGAACTCCTGCGGCATCTGGGCGTCGAACTCGGCGCGCGAGAGGCCGCGGCCGGCGCGCGACGGGATGTCGCCGCCGGTGCCGGGCTCCGGGTACCAGAGGCGCTGGTAGTGGCGCTTGGCGAGCGTCATCGCGGCGTCGAAGCGGACGATCGGGAACTGCCGCGCCACCCGCAGGATCGTCTGGATCACCGCCTCGCGGACGTCGGCGCGGAGGTAGTCGAGCTGCGCGGTGTCGTTCCACGGCATGTGGGTGCCGTCGTTGCCGTGGTAGAGGTAGCGGACCTCGCCGGTACGCCGGTCGGTGCGGCGGAAGACGACCGCGGCGTCGCTCCGCTGGTAGTAGTGATCCTCGAGGTGGATGCCGATCGCGGGATCGGGCGACAGGTCGGGGCCGTCGAACGAATAGGAGGGGAAAGGCGGGTAGGGGAGCTGGATGAACCACTCGGGATGCTCGAGCACCCAGCGGCCGTCGATCCCCACGTGGTTCGGCACCATGTCGCTCGCGAGCCGGATCCCCCGCCGCGCGGCGCGCGCCGCGAGGTCGGCGAGCGCCGCCTCGCCGCCGAGCTCGCCCGCGATCACGTAGTCGAAGAGCGAGTAGGCCGAGGCCGCCGCCTCCGGGTTGCCCATGAGCTGCTTGATCCGCCGCGAGGCGGGGCTGCGCTCCCAGAGGCCGATCAGCCAGAGACCGGTGATCCCGCGGCGGGCGAGCTCGTCGAGCTCGGCGTCGGGGATCTCGGCGAGCGTCGCGAGCGGCCGCCGGTGGCGCCGGGAGAGCTGATCGAGCCAGACGAAGACGTTCTTCGCGAGCAGCACGAGCCGCGGCATCCAGGCGCGGTCGGCCGTGAACGCCTCCGGCTCGACGGCGAGGCCGTCGAAGGCGGGCAGCGGCAGCTCGGCGGCGCGGAGCTCCGCGGGGGCGCCGAAGCCGCCGCCGGCGGCGAGCAGCGCCCGCCCCTCCTCCTTGAGGACGTCGAGCGCAGTGAGCAGCTCGCGAGCGAGGTCGTGGCCGACGAGGTCGCCGAAACGGGCGAGCAGGAGCCGGAGCTGCGCCTCGGCGGAGTGCGGCGCGGCGAGGGCGGCCGCCCGCAGAAGGTCGAGGATGTTCTCCTCGCCCCCTTCGCCGGCGAGCTCGGCCGGAACGGGGTGGCGTCCGAACGCCTCCCGCAACCCCGCCACGACCTGGTTGTAGGAGGTGGTCGCCGCGAGCCGCCGGTCGTCGAAGAGCTCGCGGTGACGCACGAAGGCCGGGTTCAGGTTGTTGAGCCAGAGGAGCGCGAGCTCCTCGAGCGCCGCCTCGCGGTGCGGCTCGCCGCCGGTCGCGCCGGCGAGCCAGCTCTCCGGGGCGAGCTGGCGGCGGTAGACCGCCACCGGCGGGAACTCGTCGCAGAACCCCGCGAGGGTCTGCTGCACCGCCGCGGTGCCGAGCCGTTCCCCGAAGAGGGCGAGGGCGCGGCCGAGCAGCCCGGGGTCGGCCCGTTCCCGGAACCGCCGGAGGAGGAGGTGGTTGATCTCGTCGATCAGCCCGGCGGCGGCGATCTCCCCGGTCGAGACCGCCTGCTCCGGGTGGCGGACGGTGTCGCGGCGGGCGTTGATCGCCGCCGCGAAGCGCCGGGCGGCCGCGAAATGGGCGATCAGCGCGCGGCCGGTGAAGCCGAAGAGGTCTTCGTCGAAGCGGTACCGGTCCCGGGCCTCACGGGAGACGTGGAGCTCGCGAGGGGTGCCGGGAGGGAGGGGGAAAGGGACGGCCACGGGAGGTCATGCTACCGGAGCGGCGCGGCCGTGGGCGCCCTGCCCGGACGGTCGGGGGTGGAAGAGCGGTCCAGACTGTACAATCCGCCGGTATGCCGTGAACCGTCCCCCCCGGGCCCGGCGGCCTCCGGGGACGCGAACCGCTTCACCGGAGGAGGAGACCTGTTGAGCGACAAGCGCTACCAGCCCTACGTCCCGGCCAACACCAGCATGCTCGAATTCACCCTGCGGGCCCTGATCCTGGGCCTGCTGCTGAGCGTGATCCTGGGCGCGGCCAACGCCTACCTCGGTCTGAAGGCCGGCATGACGATCGCGGCCACCTATCCGGCCGCGGTCATCGCCATGGCGGTGCTGCGGGTCTTCCGGGGCAGCATCCTCGAAGAGAACTTCGCCCGGACCGTCGGCTCGATCGGCGAGTCGGTCGCCGCCGGCGCGATCTTCACCGTGCCGGCGTTCGTGATCCTCAAGATCTGGAAGTTCGAGCCCGGCAACCTCGGCAACGAGTACTGGCTCGCGAGCGCGCTGATGATCCTCGGCGGCCTGCTCGGGATCATGTTCGTCACGATCCTCCGCCGGGTGATGGTCGAGGACGAGACGCTGCCGTTCCCCGAGTCGCGGGCCGCGGCGGAGATCCACAAGGCCGGCCAGAAGGGCTCGGAGGCGGCGGTGCAGCTCTTCCGCGCGATGGGCGTCGGGGCGCTGCTCCAGCTCCTCGCCGACCTCGGCGTCTTCGCCAAGTCCAACTCCTTCGCGCTCGCCGTCGGGAAGCTCAAGGAGAGCTTCGTCCGGCTCGGGCTGTCCGCCACCTCGAACAAGGTGCCGGCGGGCGGCATCACCACGATGCACGCCCCGGCGGCGAGCCCGGCGTACATCGGCGTCGGCTACATCATCGGCCCCGAGCTCGGCGCCCTGAACTTCGCCGGCGGCCTGATGGCCTGGGGGCTGTTCGTGCCGCTGCTCGTCTTCTTCCTCGGCCCCTCGCTGATCGGCACCTACACCGACGCCGCCGGGGTCGAAAACTGGGCGCAGCTCACCAACCACCTCTACCAGTTCATCGTCCGGCCGATCGCGGTCGGCGGGATGCTCGTGGGCGCCACCTTCACGCTCTACAAGATGCGCAAGAACCTCGCGGTCGGCATCAAGCGGGGCATCGCCGACGTGAAGAAGTCGGCCGCCGCCGCCGCGCCGACCGACCGGACCGAGCGCGACCTCCCGTTCAAGACGGTGCTCCTCGGCATCGGCGTGATCCTGGTGCTGATGGTGGCCCTCTACTTCTTCTTCACCAAGGCGATCGGCGCCGCGGTGCTCGCCGCGATCGTGATCCTCGTGACCGGCTTCTTCTTCGCCGCGGTCTCGGGGAACCTCGTCGGCATGATCGGCTCGTCGAACAACCCGATCTCGGGGCTGACGCTCGCGACGACGATCGTCGCCGCGCTCACGATGGTGATCATCGGCGCCAAGGGGATGGAAGGGGTGGCGGCGGTGCTCGGTGTCGCCGCGGTCGGCTGCGTCTCGGCGGCGGTGGCCGGCGAGATGCTGCAGGACCTGAAGGTCGGGCACATCCTCGGCGGTACGCCGTGGAAGATGCAGGTCGGCGACATCATCGGCATCGTGGTCTCCGGCCTCGTGCTCTTCTTCCCGCTCTACGTCCTCCACGTCTCCGACCTCAAGGCGAATCCCGCCCTCGGCGGCTTCGGCGGCCCGAACCTCCCGGCGCCGCAGGCCGGCCTGATGGCCGCGGTCTCGCAGGGGATCGTGGGCGGCGAGATGGCCTGGCCGCTCGTGCTCGTCGGCATCGCGATGGGGATCGCCCTGATCCTCGTCCGGGTCAAGAGCCCGATGCTCTTCGCGGTCGGCATGTACCTGCCGCTGGAGACCACCTTCGCGATCTTCATCGGCGGCATGATCCGCGGCTTCGTCGACCGCCGCAAGGAGAAGCGGCAGTTCAACGACGCCCAGAAGGCGCGGGTGGAGAACGCCGGCGTGCTCGCCGCCTCCGGCCTGATCGCGGGCGAGGCGCTGGTCGGCCTGCTCGTCGCCACCGCGGTCTTCGTGCGCGACCGGATGGGCCAGCCGGCGGAGTTCTACCGGATCCCGGGTCTCGCGGGGGTCGCCCCGTGGCTCGCGCTGCCGGTCTTCGCGATCCTCGCCTGGTACCTGATCCGGGTGCCGCTGTCGAAGGCCGGGAAGGCCGATGAGCCGGCGCCGCCGACCGCGGTGATGTAGGCCGCGACCGGCGCTGCCGATGCGACGGGGCGGGCCGGCTGGCCCGCCCCGTCTCGTTTCTGGTGGGCGATGTGAACGCGGGCAGCGGTGAGATGATCCCGAGCAGGCGGGTGCGAGCGCCCGCGGGGGAGGCTGAGATGAGCGAGCGGCAGAGTTACCACATGACCCCGGAGGAGCTGCAGCGGCACGGGCAGGAGGCCCTGGCGTGGCTCGCCCGGTATCAGGAGCGGGTCGAGGAGCTGCCGGTGCTCTCGCGCGTCGAGCCGGGGGCGATCCGGGCGCTCCTGCCGCCGTCGGCGCCGGAGGAGCCGGAGCCGTTCGCGGCGCTGCTCGCCGATCTGGAGCGGATCATCCTCCCCGGCATCACCCACTGGCAGTCGCCGAGCTTCTTCGCCTACTTCCCGGCGAACACCTCCGGGCCGGCGATCCTCGGCGAGCTGCTGATCGCCGGGCTCGGCGTGCAGGGGATGCTCTGGGCGACGAGCCCGGCGTGCACCGAGCTCGAAACCCACGTCCTCGACTGGCTCGTCGAGCTGCTCGGGCTGCCGGCGGCGTTCCGCTCGGACGCGTCCGGCGGCGGCGTGATCCAGGACTCCGCCTCCTCGGCGGCGCTCTGCGCGCTGCTCGCCGCCCGCGACCGGGCGACGGGCTGGGAGACGAACCGGGCCGGGCTCGCCGGCCAGGCGCCGCTCGTCGCCTACGCCTCGCCCGAGACCCACTCGTCGGTCGAGAAGGCGGCGGTGATCGCCGGCCTCGGGCGCGAGGGGCTGCGGCTGATCGAGACCGACGCGAACCATGCGCTGCGCCCCGACCGGCTGGCGGCGGCGATCGCGGCCGACCGGGCGGCGGGGCGGCTTCCCTGCTTCGTCTGCGCGACGGTCGGGACGACCTCCTCGAACGCCGTCGATCCGCTCCGCGCGATCGGCGAGATCGCCCGCCGCGAGGGGCTCTGGCTCCACGTGGACGGGGCGATGGCCGGCACGGCGGCGATCTGCCCGGAGCTGCGCCATCTGCAGGACGGCCTCGAGCTGGCCGACAGCTACTGCTTCAACCCCCACAAGTGGATGTTCACGAGCCTCGACTGCGACGCCTTCTGGGTCGCCGACCGCGCGGCGCTCGTGCGCACCCTCTCGGTCCTCCCCGAGTACCTGCGGAACCGGGCGACCGAGTCGGGGGCGGTGATCGACTATCGCGACTGGCAGGTGCCGCTCGGGCGCCGCTTCCGGGCACTGAAGCTCTGGTTCGTGCTGCGCTGGTACGGCGCCGAGGGGCTCCGCCACCACGTCCGGCGGCACGTGGCGCTGGCGCAGGAGGTCGCCCGCCGGGTCGCCGCCTCCGAGCTGTTCGAGCTCGCGGCGCCGGCGCCGCTCAACCTCGTCTGCTTCCGCCCCCGCCACGGCGATGCCTTCGGCGAGCGGCTCCTCGAACGGCTCAACGCGAGCGGCGAGCTCTACCTCACGCACACCCGCCTCGACGGGCGGTTCACGCTGCGGTTCATGGTCGGGCAGTCGCAGACCGAGGCACGCCATGTCGAGCGGGCCTGGCAGCAGATCGAGGCGGAGGCTGCGGCGCTCGCGGCCGAGCTCGCCGCCGGCGAGGGGGCGCCGCGCTGAGGTTTCGCGCCGCCGTCCATGGCACTCGACGCCTTCGTCCTCATCCTCTGCCTCTTCGCCGCCGGCAAGCTCACGGCGCGGCTCGGCGCCTTCCCGGCCGCCGGGGCCGACGCGCTCAACCTCTTCGTCCTCTACGTCTGCCTGCCCGCCGCCGTGCTGCGCCACGCCGCGGGGCTGCGGCCCGAGCCGTCCCTGCTCGGGCTCGTGGCGATCCCGTGGCTCCTCCTGCTCGCCACCGCCGGGCTCGTCCACCTCGTGGCCCGGGCGCTGCGGCTGGCGCCGGCCGAGCGGGCGGTGCTGCTGCTCTGCGCGCCGCTCGGCAACACCTCGTTCCTCGGCTACCCGCTCACCGCGGCGCTGCTCGGCCGCGACGCCCTGCCGTACGCGGTGGCGTACGACCAGTTCGGCTCGTTCATCCTCCTCACGACGTGGGGGTTCTGGGTGCTCGCCCGCTACGGCGGCGGCGAACCGCTCTCGGCGCGGGCGCTCCTCCGGCGGCTGCTCCGCTTCCCGCCGTTTCCGGCGCTGCTCTTCGCGCTCACGCTGATGCCGGCGGACCCGCCGCCGGTCGTCGCCAGCCTGCTCGACCAGCTCGCGGGAGCGCTCCTGCCGGTGGTGGCGTTCGCGCTGGGGCTCCAGCTCCGGCTCCGGCTGCCGCGGACGGTGCGGGCACCCCTCGCGGCGGGGCTCCTGCTCAAGCTCGTCGTCCTGCCGGCGTTCGCCCTGCTCCTCGTGCGGCCCCTCGGGCTCGCACCGCTGCCGGCGGCGGCGGCGGTGCTGGAGAGCGCGATGCCGCCGATGGTCACCGCCGCCGCCCTGGCGAGCCTGCACCGGCTCGCGCCGGAGCTCGCCGCGGCGCTCGCCGGATTCGGGGTTCTCGTCTCCCTCCTGACCCTCCCGCTCTGGGGGCTGCTCCTCGGGCCGGGTCCGCTCTTCTGAAGCCGGAGAGCTCCCCGGGCGCCGCCGCCCGAATCGCTCAGGCGGGCGATAGCGCCCAGTCGTCGAGGAGGCGCAGGGTGCAGCGGACCGCGAGCTCGACGATCTCGGCCGCCTCGGCGGCGGGTTCGTCGCCGCTGCCGAGCAGCCGCACGCGGGCGCGCCGCGCAGCGGGAGCCGCGGCCTCGCGCAGGAGCTCGGCGTATCTCCCGTCGTCGCCGGCGGACGGAGCCTCGCCGGCCCGCAGGAGCTCGACCCCGACGCTGGTGGGGATCACCGCCGGATCGTGCTCGAGGAAGACCACCGAGCGGGCGGTGGCGAGGGCCGCGCCGAGGCCGCCCTCCTCTTCCGGCCAGAGCACCCGCAGCTCCGGCAGCGCGGCCGCGACCTGCTCCACGATCCGCCGGAGCAGCGAATCGGCGGCCGGAAGGGAAGCGAGCGGGACGAGGAGGGGGAGCATCTTCGTGGCGAACCTCGGCTCCCGGGAAGAGTACGGCCGGACCGGGGGCCGGCGCGCCACCCGGCCGGGGGAGCGGGGCGGGCGGGCGAGCCGACGCTCCGGGGTGGGGGCGGTCCCCTTCCCACGCGGGGATCGGCGCCTTCGCGGGTGCGATAGGCTCGCCGCCGCGATGGTCCTGCAGACCCTCCCGTTCGACGGCTTCTGGAACTGGCTCCTCGCCCATCCGAACTGCATCCTGCGGGCGGGCACGCCGGAGGCGGTGCTCTACGACGACGACGACGTGCACTGGCATTTCGCGAGTGAAGGGCCGGAGCGGCTCGTCGTGCAGCTGATCCGGGGCAAGCGGGTGCAGGCGGAGCTGATCGTCGAGCCCGAGCAGGTGGCCTACGTCGAGGAGGCCGCCGGCGACGTGGAGGGAGAGTTCGTCTTCGACCTCATCACCGAGAGCGAGAACGAGCGCTTCTCGGCCTGGTTCTTCGTCCTCTCGCACGGCTACGAGGCCGAATCGGGTCACGGTCCGACCCGCATCCACCTGAACTGAGTCGGCTGCCGCGGATCCCGGGGAGGGCGGCGGGAGCGCCGCCATGCCGGGTGCCCCCGCGACCGGGCGTCACTCGTCGAAGTAGCCGCTGCGGGTGCGCAGCTCGAGGCCGCTGCCGCCCGTCCGCACCTCGACCCGGCGCCAGCGGCCGCTCTGCCGGGCGCCGCTCGGGTAGTAGCCGAGCACGTACTGCTCGCGCAGCTCGGCGAGCACGTCGGCGAACGCCGCCTCGGCCTCTTCGAGGCGGGCGAGATCGATGATCCGGCCGCCGCTGGCGCTCACCAGCCGGGCGAGCCCGTCGAGCTCCGCGCGGTGTTCGGCATGGTCCCGCCAGACGGAGATGTGGCCGCTCTCCCGCGGGTCGCCGCCCCCTTCGCGGAGCCGCAGCCAGTAGACGAGCGCCTGCGAGCGGCGGGCGGTGGTGACGACCTCCGCGATCGGCAGGAGCGAGTCGACGTCCACGCCGTCGGAGAAGAGCACCACGACCCGGCGTCCCTGCCGCCGTTCGAGCAGCTGCAGGGCGAGGTAGAGATGATCGTTGAGTGCCGTGCCGCCGCTCGCCTCGACGTTCGCGAGGCCGCGCTCGAGCACCGCCGGATCGTGGCTGAACGGCGAACGGTAGAGGAGGCGGTCGGAGAAGAGGAGCAGCATCGCCTCGTCGAGCGGCGCCATCCCGCGGGCGAAGAGCCCCGCTCCGCGCAGGGCGGTGCGGAGCCGGTCGCCCCGCATGCTGAGGCTCGAGTCGACCATCAGCACCGCGGTGAGCGGTACGTCACCGCGCTCGAAAGTCACGAGCTGCTGACGCTGCCCTTCGTCGAGGACGATGAACTGCGAACGCGGCAGGTCGAGGATCCGCTGGCCGCCGCGGGTGACGGTGACGTAGAGCTGCTGCAGCCGGGCCTCGACCTCGAGATCGATCCGGATCCGCGGCAGCGTCAGCTCCGCTTCGCTCGTGCGCCCGTCCGCCGCGTGGGCGACGACCCGGAAGGCGCGGTCGATGTTCTCCTGCCCGACGTCGAGCCGGAAGACCCAGGGAGGGGCGCTCCGCGCCGCGACCCGCTTCCCCTGGAAGAAGAGCTCGAGCTCCCTGACCGGTTCGGATCCCCGCACCTCGGCCACGACCCGGATCTCGCCGAAGGCGCCGCTGCCGGGCACCGGCTCGAGGATCGCGACCTCGAGGGCCGCCGCCGCGGCGATGCTCCCGAAGACGTAGGCGAGCGCGAGCAGGAGGGTGACGAGGATTCGCCGGTGGCTCATGCGGGGCCCTCCCCGGGTTCCCGGGCGAGCGCGGCGGCGAGCGCCGGCAGGCGCAGGAGCGCCGCTTCGACCGCGGTCCGCCGTTCGGCCTGGAGGGCCTCCTCGGGCCAGCGGCCGTAGCGGCGGCGCGGGGAGTCGCCGTGGAGGCGGGAGGGGGGCGGAATCCGTTCGAGATGGGTCAGCGCCGCGCTGCGCCGGCCGGCCCGCTCCTCGGCCCAGGCGCGGGCGACCGCGAGACCGCCGGCGTCTCCGAGCCGGGCCTCGGCGGCCGCGAGCATCGTCACCGCCTCTTCGGCCTGCCCCCGGGCGACCAGCGTGCGCGCCAGCTCCTGTGCCGCCACCGCCGCCACCCAGTCGCGTGCCGGCGGCGCCACGAGCGCGCGGAGCTCCCGTTGCGGTCCCTTCCGGGAACCGTCCCGCTGGGCGAGCAGTGCCCGGCGCAGGCGGGCCTCGCGCTGTTCGGGGTCGGCGCGGAGGAGGCGGTCGAGCACCGCGGTGGCCTCGCGGTGCTCCTGGGCCCGCTCGAGGACCACCGCCTGCGCGAGGAGCGCGGCGGCGTGGCCGGGAACGAGGTTCTCGGCCTGCGCGGCGAGCTCGGCGGCCCGGCGCGGGATGACCGCGTCGAAGAGGGAGGCCGCGAGGCTTAGCAGCGAGGCCGCGGCGAGGCCCCGGTCCTCGGTGCCGGCACGGGCGGCGAAGCGCTGGGTGGCGGCCTCGGCCCGGGCCATCGCCTGCCGGGCCAGCGCGGGGTGCCCGGCGGTCAGATGCGCCGTGAAGAGACGCCGGTGCAGGTCGGCGATCGGCAGCAGCGCGTCGGGGTCGAGCTCCCCGAGCCGGGCGATCACGCTCTCCTGCGCGCGATCGAGGTAGCGGAGCGCCTCGCGCGGCTCACGCGCCACGGTGGCGGTCTCGTGCTCCATCAGCCGGGCCACCGCGGCCTCGGGCTGGCCGGCGGCGAGCTCGGCGAGGATCTCGAGATAGGCGTTTCGGAGGCTCCGTTCGAGCTCGGTCCGGGAGGCCGCGGGCCGCTCCGGCGCCTCGGGGCCGCTCTCGTCGGCCGCGAGAATCGTTTCGATGCTCCCGAAGAGGGCGGGCCAGCCCCGGGCTGGCGGCGGCTGGCCGCCGGGCAGGAGCGCCGCCCGCAGGCCACCCGGGGCGGCGCCGGCGAGCGAGAGCTGGTAGAGGCCCGGCGGCGCCGGGAGCGCCGGCAGCCGGTAGCGGGCGAGCCCGACGGGCGGCGCGGCGTCGCCGGGCAGCAGCTGCGCGCCGATGATCGGGTCCGGCATCCCCTCGACGGTGAGCTCGACGCGCGGCGGAGCGGCCGGTGGCGGCCAGACGAGCAGCTCGCCCTCCCCCTCCGGACGGGCGAGCGGGAGCGCCTCCGGAGCGATCGCGAGGAGCGCCGCGAGGAGGGGGGAGGGAGAGTCGGGGAGCCGGGCGGACCGAACCTCGACCCATGGCGCCCGCGCCGCGGACGGCAGGAGGAGGAAGCCGCGGGCGGGCTCTTCGACCGTGAGCTCGACCTTCCGCACCCCGAACGCCCCGCTGTCGCGATGCCGCAGCAGCACCCGCAGGCTCTGCGGCCCCGGCGGCAGGGTGAGCGCCGCGGTGAAGCGAACCCCGGTCTCGACCACCTCTTCGCGCCCCTCGATGCGGACCCCTTCGGCGAGGAAACCGGTCACCGCGCCGTCGGCCGCGAGCGCGTAGAGCGTCCACTCGAGCGGGAGCGCCGGGCTCTCGGTCCGGCGCAGGAGGCTCGGACCGTCGGCCTCGACCACGACGAGGACGTTCGGGCCGGAGGTCTCGGGCAGCGGCCAGGCGGCCACGACGAGCCGCAGGTCGCCCCCTTCGCCGCCGGAGAGCGCCAGCGCCGCGGCTTCGGGGCGGGCGCCGCCGAGGTCGCGAGCCCGGAGCGGCTCTTCTCCCGCGAGCGGCATGGCGAGAAAGGCCGCGAGCGCGGCCAGCAGAAGCGCGCGGCTCATCGGACCGGCGGCAGGTCGAACGGGACGGCGAGAGAGGAGCGGGCGTCGCCGATCTCGTCGTGGATTCCGATCGCGAGGCGGTGAGGTCCGCTCGCGACCGGGATCTCGACGTGCATCGAGATCGTCTGGCGCAGCGCGGCGGCGAGCTCCGCGTTGGGCACCGTGAAGGTGAGCGGCCGCGGCTCGAGCTGGACGAGCCGGTCGCTCGGGTCGCGCAGCGCGAAGGAGAAGCTGAGCCGCCCTCGCTGGGCGTTCCCCTCCGGGAGCAGGGTGACGGCGCGCAGCGGCACCTTCACCTCCACCGGCACGAGCGAGTACCGGCCGCGGCCGGCGCGCTGCGGGGTCCCGGTCGTCACCGTGACCCCCATCGGGTTCTCGGTGCCGCCGAGCGCGGCGGTGGCGAGGAGCGCGTCGACGGCGCGGTCGGCGCCCGCGCGCCGGCGGAACCCTTCCCGGTGCTCGACCCGCACGCCCTCCCGCGCGACCCGGACCTCGATCCGGTGGAAGCGCGTGCCCGCCTCGGGACCGGTCGGAAAGCCGAGCGAGTAGCGGGCGTCGAGATCGTCTCCGACCCGGGAGAGCGCCTCGGCGATCCGGGGCTCGAGCTTCAACCGCCGGCCCCCGGTGGCCGCGGCGAGAACGCCGAGGTTGCCGCTTGCTTCGAGGCCGGCGGTACTCGCGGCGAGGGAACTCGCTGCCGCGAGGCCGCCGCCGAAGGAGGCGTCGGGCAGGCCGCTGGCGGCGTCGCCGGCCTCGATCGTGACGAAGGTGACGCGCGTCGCTTGGGCGGTGCGCAGGAGGCGGGAGAAGGCGTGCTGCAGCCCGCCCGCCTCGGCGTCGAACTCGTGTCCCGGCAGCGCGCCGCCGGAGTCGAATTCGGCGAAGCGCTGCTGCCAGATGTCGCCGAGGCGGGCGCCGGGCCGGGTGAGGAAGCCGCCGCTGCCGAGGAGCACCGTCTTGCGCCCGGGCAGACCGCCGAGCGCGCCGACGAGGTCGGCGAGGGCCGCCGTCGCGCGGCGCTGCCGGTCGGCGTCGGCGGAAGCCCGCGACTCGACCTCGACCCGGAGCCGCATCGCCTCCATCTCTTCGTCGTCGTTCCGGAGCGCGCCGCCCCCGCCGCCGCCACCCCCGCCCCCGCCGCTGCTCTCGAGCTCCTGCAGCAGCGCGCCCTCCTCCATCTGGGCGACGAGGCTCGCCGGGGCGCGTTTCGCCGCCTGGGCGAGCGCGCTCCGGACGACCTCCTCGTCGGTGGTCAGCTCGGTCAGGAGGCGGAGGCCCTCGTCGAAGCGCGCCACCATCACCCGGTCGCCGGCGGCCAGGCGTCTGGAGAGAACGCGGCCGAACGCCTCGAGGAGCTGGTTGCGCGGCCCGGGCCGGATCGCGGTCTCGTCCAGGTAGGCGACGACGATCGCCGGCTCGGCGTCGGGCTGCTCGCCCTCGGCCTCTGCACCGGGCTCCGCCGCGGCACTCGCGCCGGGCTCGGGGGACGGCGCGGCGAAGTAGCGGATCTCGACCGGCTCGCCGTCGACGAGGAGCGTGAACTCCTCGCGCCGGAGATCACGGAGCGGCCGGCCGTCCCGGCCGGAGACGAGCAGGTCCACCTCCACGACCTCGACCTCGATCTGATCGAGGAACGAGCCGTACGTCCCCTCGCCGGTCTGCGCCGGCAGGGGCGAGAGGCGCGCGACCGGGCCTCCGAGCAGGAGGAGCAGGAACGCGAAGGAGAGGCGGCGGACGGAGGCGCGGAAGCTCATGGCGGGCATCTTCTCAGATCGCCGCCCTGGCGGCGCGCGGTTCGCGCCGGGCGCGCGGCGGTGTACGCTCGACCTCCGGTTTGATCGCCAACGCCCTCTTCCTCCTCGCGTCCCTGCCGGCGATCCTCGCCGCCTCCGTGCGGCTCGCCCGGCGGAAGCGCCGTCTCGCCTTCGACGCCCTCGTCGCCACGCTCCGCGAGGCGGGCCGCGCCCGGCCGCTGCCCCGCCTCCTCGCGCGCCCGGAGCGGCTGGCCGGGGCGGTGGAGCGCCTCCTGCCGTGGCTCCCGCCGCGCGGGCACGGCCCCTGCCTGAAGCGGGCGCTCCTGCTCCTCGAGCTCTGGACGCGCTGCGGCCTCGAGGTGCGGCTCCATCTCGGCCTGCGCCCGGGCGCGGGCCGCGGCGAGGCCCACGCCTGGCTCACCGCGACCGGACCCGGCGGCGCCACCTATCAGGCCTCGTCGGCCCTCGACTACCGCGAAGCGTTCGTCTTCTGAGCGTGGCGCCGCTTACCGGCGGGTTCCAGTCTGCGAAAGGCGACTTCCGGTGACGGGATGCCGCGGTTCAGAGGCGGCGGTGACGGGCGACGGGCAGACCGGCGCGCACCCGGCGCACGCGGTCGAGATCGATCTCGGCGAGCGCCACGCCGGGGCCGTCCGGGACGGCGGCGACGATCTGCCCCCAGGGGTCGACGATCAGCGACTGCCCGTGGCTCTCGCGCAGGCCGCCGTCGTCGTGGGCGCCGTGCTGGCCGGCGGCGAGCACCCAGGTCTGGGTCTCGATCGCCCGCGCGCGGACGAGCACCTCCCAGTGGGCCTTGCCGGTGGTCGCGGTGAACGCCGACGGGATCGCGATCAGCTCGGCGCCCCGCTGGACCAGCTCCCGGTAGAGCTCGCCGAAGCGGAGGTCGTAGCAGATCGAGAGGCCGAGGCGGCCGAGCGGGGTCTCCGCGACGACCACCTCGTCGCCGGGCTTGACCGTGGCCGACTCGCGGAAGCCGGCCGAGGGGCCGAGGTCGATGTCGAAGAGATGGATCTTCCGGTAGACGCCGAGGATCTCCCCCTCCTGGCCGAAGAGCACGCTCGTGTTGAAGCAGCGCTCCGGCTCGTCGCTCGCCTCGTTGAACGAGCCGAGCAGGAGGAAGAGGTCGAGGGAGTCGGCGAGCGCGGCGAAGCGGCCGCAGGTCGGGCCGTCGAGCGGCTCGGCGCGGCGGACCTTCTCCTCGTGGGGGCCGAGGAAGTTCGTGTTCTCCGGCGTCACGACGAGCTCGGCGCCGAGCCGGGCGGCCTTCTCGATCAACGCCTTCGCCTGCCGCCAGTTCTCCTCCTCGTCGGAGGTGGAGGTCATCTGGACGACGGCGGCGAGAAAGGGGTGCTCGGGGGAGTGGCTCATCGTGCGCCGACTCTATCGCCCGCTCACTCCACCGTCACCCGCACCAGCCGGGAGCGGGCGCCGCCGAAGGGGAGGCGCGCCTGGAAGACGTGCTCGCCGGGCTCGAGCCGCCAGCGGAGCTCGTACGGGCTCTCCACGGTGGCGAGCGGGCGGCCGTCGAGGTACCAGACGAGCTGCGGGGAAGGGGGATCGACGACGGCGCGCAGCGCGACGGTGCGCAGCGCCTCCGGCGTCTCCGGGTCGCGGAGCAGGCGGCTGCCCGGCTCCGGGGAGAGCACCTCGATGCGCGCCTCGACGCCGGCGAGCTGCGGCAGGAAAGCCGTTCCGGGAGCATCCTCCTCGGCAGCGGGCCGCGCCCGGGCGGCGAGCCAGCCGGCGTAGCGCGGGGGAAGGCGGAGCTCCGAGCGCCACTCGACCGTCGCGTCGGGGCTGCCCGGCCGGGCCGGCCGGCCGGTGCGGCGATCGAGGGCGACGAGACGGTGCGCGGTGCACTCGGGGGGAGAGGGGGCGTCGGCGGGCAGCCATTCGAGCTGTGCGGTGCCGCAGGCGGCGGTGGCGCGGCCGCCCGAGAGCGGACAGAGGCGCTCCCGCCGCCAGCCGCGCGGCGCCGGGAAGTCGGGCTGGCCGATCCCGTCGCTCCGCGCGCCGTGGAGGTGGAGGAGCACCTCCTGCACGAGCCCGGCGGCGACCCGGTAGCCGGAGAGGTGGCTCATCGGCCGCTCGTCGGGGTCGCCGACCCAGGCGCCGACGAGGTAGCGGTCCGACCAGGCGATCGTCCAGGCGTCGCGGTAGCGGGAGGAGGTGCCGGTCTTCACCGCCACCGGGAACGGGTACTCGGTCGCGCCCATCCGCGGGAAGGTTGGCAGGCGGGCCTGCGGATCGGCGAGGAAGAGGGTCAGGAGGCGGGCCGTCTCCTCGGAGAAGAGGCGGACCGGCGCCCCCGGCGGCGGCTGGCCGGGGCGGGGGCGGAGCCAGACGAGCTCGTGGCGGCGGCCGTCTCCGGCGAGCGCGGTGTAGGCGCCGACGAGCCGTTCGAGGCTCACCGGCAGGGAGCCGATCGCGAGCCCGAGCCCGTAGCGGCGCGCCGGGAGGCGGCCGTCGTGGAGGCCGAGGTCGCCGCAGAGGCCGTAGACGCGGTCGAGGCCGAGCCGGGCGAGGAGGTCCACCGCGGGGACGTTGCGCGAGTTGGCGAGCGCGGTGCGCGGCAGGAGCGGGCCGAGGAACCGCCCGTCGGCGTTGACGATCCCGCCCGGGCCGGGGCCGAGGTCGTCGAGGATGGTGGCCGGCGAGATCTCGCCCCGCTCGAGCGCGAGGGCGTAGACGAACGGCTTGAGCGTCGAGCCGGAGGAGCGGGGCACCCGCAGGTAGTCGATCGCCCCGGCGCGGCCGGCGTCGTAGTAGCCGGTCGAGCCGACCGCGGCGAGCACCTCCCAGCTGCCGCGTGCGACCACGAGGACCGCGGCGTTGCCCGCCCCCCGGTCGGCGGCGGCGTGCACCGCGCGGGCGGCGAGCTCCTCGACCTCCTCCTGCAGCTCGAGGGCGAGCGTGGTGGTGAGCAGCGGCGCGGTCGCCCGGGCGTCCGGCGGGAGGCGCGATTCGAGGGCGAGGAGCGGGTGGAGCGCGGCGCGGGGCCGCGCCGCCTGCCAGGGGAGGCGGAGATGGGCGATCTCGGCGCGCGCCACCGCGAGGTCGTGGGCGTCGAGGAGGCCGTCGGCGGCGAGGCGGTCGAGGATCCGCTCCCCCCGCCGCACCGCCCGGGCGCGGCCGGCGGCGGTGAACGGGTCGTGGCGGGCGGGCGCCTGCGGGATCGCGGCGAGGAAGGCGATCTCGGCCCAGGAGAGATCCGCCACCGGCTTGTCGAGGTACCGCCGGGCGGCGTAGGCGATCCCGTGGATCCGGTGGCCGTAGGGGACGATCCGCAGATAGTGGGCGAGGAGCGCCTCGCGTCCGTGCCGGGCGGTGAGGGCGAGCGCGGTCGCCGCCTCGACCCCCTTGCGGAGGTAGCCGCGCGGCCCGGGGTGCTGCAGGCGGGCGACCTGCATCGCGATCGTCGAGGCGCCCGAGAGCCGTCGCCCGGCCGCCCGGTTCTGGACGAAGGCGCGGGCGATCGCGAGCGGATCGACGCCGGGATGGCGAGCGAAGCGGCGGTCTTCGAGCGCGAGCGTCGCCGCCGCCACCCGCGCCGGCAGCTCGGGGAGCGGCCAGTAGCCGAGCCGCTCGTCGCCCGGCGCGGGGAGCTCGCCGAGAAACTGCCCGGCGCGGTCGCGCACCAGGAGCGTCGGCGCCGGCGCCTCCAGGCCCGAGCGCGCGAGCGCGAGCCCCCCCACCCCGAGCAGGGGCGCGGCGAGGATCGCGAGCGCGAGCGCGCGCCGGCGCCGGCGGCTCACCGCTCGGGCCGGGGCGCGATCTCGATCGTCGCGCCGGCGCTCGTGCCCGCGACGCTCGCGTCGTACATCATCTCGACCTTCGCCGGCGGCTGCACGAAGCGGCCGGGGATCTGGGCGCGGACGCGGAAGAAGAGGTCGTACGTCCCCTTCGGCAGCGCATCGAAGTAGAACGCCGCCTGGTCGTCGAGGAAGAAGGCGTAGGTCGGCTCGAGGGTGTCGCGGCCGCGCGGGCGGGCCTCCGGCGGCGCGGTCTCGAGCGCCGGGTTGAGCGGCTCGAAGCCGGCGGCGAGCGGCACGACGACCGCGACGAAGTGCCGGTCCTCCGGGTTCACGATCTGGATCCGCTCCTCGACGATCTCGCCCTGCACGAGCGCGACCTCGCTTCCCGGACGGTCGATCGTCACCCGCTCCGGCGGCGCCTCGGCAGGGGCTCCGTGCCGCTCGATCTCGAGCGTGCGGCGGAGGACGAACCCCGCCTGCCGGGCCGCGGCCTCCGCGCCGGAGGCGGCCGGGATCCAGGAGGCCTCGCTCACCGCGGAGAGCGGGGCCGCGGCCGTCGCCGGAAGCTCGACCATGACCTCGCCCGCCGCCGCCGAACGCCAGTGCACGGCGGGCGCGCGGCCGTCCACGGTGAGCGGCTCGTGGCGCCCGGCATGCCGCAGCTCGGCGCGCACCGCGGGGCCGTCGCCGCCTTCGGCGAGCAGCTCGGAGAGGGCGAGGATCGCCGCCGCGTTCGCGTTCGTGCTCCCCCAGCCGTCGCCGCGCCCGCGCGCCACGAGGGCGTCGGCGAGCAGCGTGAAGCGCCGCTCCCGCTCCCCCTCCCGCGGCAGCGGGCGGAGGGCGCGGAGCATCTGCGCCATCGTCCGTGTCTCGGAGGGGAGGAGCCGGGGATCGCGCGTCCGCTCGTCGCCGGTGAGGCCGCCGAAGAGCTCCTCTCCCTGATGGAGCCGGACGCCGATCCCCTCCCAGAGCGAGTCGGCGAGCGGGCTCACGGCCGGAGCCGTCGCCGCGCCGCCGCGCTCGAAGGCGGCGAGGACGTTGGCGCGCCCCTCGAGGTCGAGGAACTGGGCGCGGCGGGCGAGCTCGTTGCCGTACGCCGGATCGAACCGTCCGGCGCGGGCGAGGGCGCGGAGTGCCGCCGTCCGCTCGGCCCACTCCTCGCCGGCGAGCAGCTCCGAGTAGTCGGAGCGGAGCGCCTGGGCGAGCGCCCGGAGGGCGGCGTCGCGCACCCCGGGTTCGACCGCGTGCCCGGCCTCGGCCGCCTCGGCGAGGAACTCGACCGTCCAGGCAGTGAGGGTCACCGAGCCGGTGCCGCCGGGCCAGCCGGCGAACAGCCCGCTCGGCTGCTGGACGAGCGGCAGCCAGTCGAGGGTGTCGCGCACCGCGCGAGCGAGCCGCGCCGCGCCCTCCTCGCGTCCGAGCAGCTCGCGGAAGCGCGCGAGCGCGAGCTGGGCGCGGGCGGCGGCGAGGCGCTGCTCGGTGCAGCCGTGCGGGTAGTCGAGGAGGAAGTCGAGGCCGGTGGCGAGCGCCGCCACCCGCGCCTCGGTCGTGAGCAGGAGGCGCCGCTGCAGGCTCCCCGGGCGCACCGCGCCGGCGGGCGCCGGCAGGCGGAGCGCACCGCCGGGGGCGAGCCGGGTGAGCTCCCGGGTGAGCTCGCGCTCCCGGTCGGGGCGGATCGGCAGCGTGAGCTCGAAGGCGTCGCCGGCGCCGTCGGCGCGTCGCTCGGCGCCGATCCGGATCCGCGCCTCGCCGGTCGCGTCCGGCGGGACGCTCAGCGGGAAGCTCGCAAGCGCGGGGCGATCGCTCTCCCAGGCGAGCGCCTGCTTCGCGGGGCCGTCGAGGGTGACGCCCGCCACCCTGGCCTCGGCGGTGCCGGCCCCGCTGGTGCCGTCGAGCACCCGGCCGACCGCGCCGGCGACGAAACGGTCGCCGGGGCGCACGAAGCGCGGCAGCGCCGGCTGGACGAGGACCGGCAGGCGGACCTCGATCCGGCCGGTGGCCCAGCCGAACCGCGCGGCGCCGGAGACCGCCTTGGCGCGCACCATGAAGTTCGTCAGGTCGTCGGGGAGCGTCAGACGCACGCGGGCGACACCGGAGGGGCCGACCGCGAGCGCCGGCTCGTAGAACGGCACCGGCTGGAAGTTGCGTCGCACCGTCTGCCGGTCGAGCAGCGAGCCCGCCTCCTCCCCCTCGTCGCCGCCGGGCTGGCCGGTGAACGGGAGGAAGCCGAAGACGAGCGCGCGGGTGTCGCGGGCGCTCCACCGGGAGCGCGGCTGGCCGAGGAAGCTCGGCACCGGATCGAGCCGCTGCTCGCGCCCGAGCGCGAGAACCGCCTGATCGACGAGCCAGAGGGTGACCTCGCCGGCGGCCGGGTGACCGTCGGGATCGGCGAGGCGGACCTCGATCTCGATCTCCTCCCCGGGCCGGGCGCGTGTCGGGTGCGCGAGCGCGACGTCGAGGCGGTGGGCGCGCGGCTCGACCTCCAGCCAGACGGTCGCCCCGAAGGTGGCGGGGCGGCCGGGGTCGGTGGCGTTGCCGGGGAGCGGCCGGGTCCCCGCGAGGCGGCCCCGCAGGAGGAGGAAGTGGACCGGGATCTTCGGGGTCCAGCTCCCCGCGACGGGCAGCGAGAGGACGGCCTGGCCGTTGCGCACCGGGAGCCATTCGTACCGGACGCCGTCGGGCGCCTCGACGATCGCCAGCGCCTCGCCGCTCTGGAACGGGCTCTGGAGGACGAGCCGGGCGGTGTCGCCGGGGCGGTAGCGGGTGCGGTCGGGGGTGACGTGGAAGACCGGCGTCGCCGGCCGCGGCCAGGCGACCGGCTCGCCGCCGCCCGCGAAGAGGTCGACCGCCACCCGCTGGGTGCGGCCGAGGCGGTCGCGCGCCTCGAGCTCGACGACGTAGACCCCGGCCTCGGGGAGGGTGAAGCCGGCGGTGACCGGCTCGGTCCCGCTCGTCACCCGCTGCTCGGCGAGGTTCTCCTCGACCATCTCGGTGACGTAGCGGGCCACGCCGTCGGTGAAGTCCGAGGCGCGCAGGTGGGAGTGCCAGCGGCGCTGGCGGAGCCGTACCGTGACCGGCTGGCCGGCGAGCGGCTCGGCGTCGGGGCCGAGCACGAGCACCTCGGGGCGCAGCGCGCCGGCCTCCTCCAGATACCGGGGCACGCGCAGGCCAAGCAGGAGGGGCGGGAGCGCGACCACCTGCCGGGTGGCGCTCACCGTCTGCTCGTCGACGTCGACCACCGTGGCCTCGACCACGTAGGTGCGCGGCTGGGCGGTCGGCTCGAGCGCCGGGTCGAGCCGGAGCCGGGCGCCGCCGTCCTCGTCGGTCAGGTCGGCGCGGGCGAACGCCGGGGTCGCCTCGAAGCGGCTCTCGCCGGAGAAGCGGGCGTCGGAGGAGAAGTGGAAGCCGGGGCGCCCGGGCGGGCTCCAGGCGTACGGGAACTGCGTGACGCGCCACTCGACGGGGCGGGCGGCGACGCGGCCGCCGGCGTAGTAGGTGGCGGTCAGCCGGAGATCGAACGGGCGGTCGAGCGGCACCCGTTCCGGCCCGTCGAGCCGCACCTCGAAACGGGGGAGGCGGTACGCCTCCTTGCGGAAGGAGACCGTGCCCCGCACCGGTCCCTGGTCGTCGAGGGCCTCGAACCGGGCCCGGTAGGTGCCGGTGGGCAGGTCGGGCTCCTCGAAGCGCAGGTAGACGGAGCCGTTCTCCGCCGGCTCGACCGGGTAGCGCCAGACGAGGTCGCCGGGGCCGTCGATCACGAAGACCCCCTCGGTAGCGAGCGGCGCGAGCCGGCCGCCGGTGCGGGTGCGCAGGTACGCCTTCAGGTGCACCGGGTCCTCGGGGCGGTAGACCGGCCGCTCGGTGAAGAGGTGGGCGAGCCGCTCGACCTCCTCGCCGCGCCACTCGAGGGGCTCCTGCGTCCACT
This sequence comes from Acidobacteriota bacterium, assembly GCA_012521815.1. Taxonomy (GTDB): domain Bacteria; phylum Acidobacteriota; class Thermoanaerobaculia; order Multivoradales; family JAGPDF01; genus JAAYLR01. Next base: position 27,328 of record JAAYLR010000030.1, on the reverse strand, counting down.
GGAGCCAGCCGCCGTCGTCGGCCTGCCACCGTCCGTCGCGGTACGCCTCGGCGGGGTGCTGCGGGTCGAGCACCAGCCGGTCGTCGCCCGCCGCCACCACGATCCGCGCCACCTGCTGATGCGCCCGGCCGGGAGAGCCGGGGGCGTCCCAGGCGACGCGGCCGGTGCCGTCGGTGCGGCCGCGGAAGAGGTCGATCCAGCTCGGACGGCCGCCCGCCCAGCGCACCCCCTCCACCCGCACCTCGGCGCCGGCGACCGGGCGGGCGTCGGCGAGCGAGGTGACGAGGAAGACGGTCCGCCGCGCCTCTTCGAGCGTCGTGAGCGCGAGGTCGGAGACCTGGAGCCGGAGGTAGTGCCGCTCCGCGCCGCCGCCGAGGCGCCGGAGGCCCACGAGATAGGTCCCCGGGGCCCCTTCGCCGGCGATCCGGGCGAGGTGCGGCTGCAGGTCGAGCCCGAAGCTCGCCGAGCCGCCGTCGCGCCGGAGCGGCAGGTCGACGAGGGCGGAGAGCGCCGGGGAGCCGAGCGCGACGATCCGGGCCGCGATCTCCGCGGCCTCCGGCCCGCTCTGCGGCTGCGTCCACGGCTCCGGGCGCTCGCCGGGGCCGGGGGGGCGCTGCCCCTCGTCCACCGCGACCGGGGTCGTGGGGAACGGCCAGAAGGCGCGGTCGAGCGGGTCGATCCGGTGGATCCGGAGGTCGATCCGCTCTTCCCCGCGCCCGGTGAGCGGGATCATCTGCGGCCCGCGCCGTTCGGCGATCCCGGTGCTGGCGGCCAGCCGCAGGTACGGGCTCGGGCGGGAGAAGGCGAGGGTCAGCTCGTTGGCCCCGCCGAGGTCGAGCGGCCGGCCCTCCTCGTCGGAGAGCGGCGACGGGACGAGCCGGACCCGGTAGGCGCTCTCCCGCGTGAAGGCGCCGCGCAGCTCGAGGCGGCGGCCGGAGAGGGTGGCGGTCAGGTCGGCGACCGGCGGGGAGAGGCGGACGAGGTTCTTCGCCTCGACGATCCCGAGCGTCCGGGGCAGCGCCGAGAAGTCGACGACCACCGCCGGGTCGTCCCCCTCGCAGGCGAGCGCCTGCGCGGCCGGGTAGAGGGCGCCCGCGGGCAGCACCGGGAGCTGGCGGCTCCGGCAGCCGAAGGCGAGGGCGCGGAACGGGATGGCGGTGGCGAAGCCGAGCTCGGCGGCGAGGCCGGGCTCGCCGGCCGCGGGGGAGAGCCCCAGCCGCAGGTGGAGGCGGTGTCCGCCCGGCACCGGGCCGGGGAGGCGGAGCGCATACCGGTGGTTCCCCTCCGGGTCGGGCGGGAGCGGCTTGACCGTGACCTCCCCGGGGGCGAGGCGCCGGGCGCCCTCGCTCCCGGCGCCGGGCAGCGGGGCGATCTCGACCGTGACCGCCCGGGCGAGCGCCGCGGGGTCGACCGGATCGGAGAAGGTGAGCGTGATCTCGTCGAGCCGCGCGAGCCCCTCGGCGCCGTCGGCCGGGTGGCTCGCCACCGGCGCGGAGAGGAGGACGGCGAGCGGGAAGCGCCGCTCGCCCGCCCGCACCGTCACCTCGGCGAGCGCCGGCCAGGGGGTGGCCGGCTGGAACTGGAGCGTCCGCCCGTCGAGCCAGGTGAAGGCGCCGGGCTGTTCGGGGGTGATCGTGACGAAGCGCTCCGGGTGCGCCTCCGGCCCCCCCCGCTCGGGCCCCTGCACGGTGGGGAAGAAGAGGGTCACCGGATCCCAGCGGCGGAGGAAGCGGTCGGGGACGAGCGTCACCCCGTCGCGGGCGGCGGCCGGACGCGCGGGCGGCGGCGGCTGGTCGGCGGCGCGCGCCGCCACGGCCCCGAGCGCGGCCGGTGCGAGGAGGAGCAGCAGCAGGGGGAGGGCGCGGCGGGTGGCGGCAGGGATCATCGGTCGCTCTCCTCGGAGGTCGGTTCGTCGGACTCGCTCGGGATGCCGGTCAGGGGCCAGGCGATCTCGCCGGCGATCGCCCCGGGGGGCGGCGGGTCGGGCGCGGCGGCGAGCTCGCGCAGCCGGGCAAGCTCGGCGGCCGGCGGCGGGGCGAGCCCGGCGGGGGTGAGCCCCACGGCCACCGGCGCGGCGAGGGCGGCGGGGGCGGCCGGGGAGAGCTGGAGCGCGAAGAGGTAGCGGCCGGCCGGCAGCTCCTCCCAGAGGAGGCCGCCCGCGGCGAGCGTGCGGCCGTCGGCGGCGAAGAGCGTGCCCTCCACCCGGCCGCTGTCGCTCCGCACCCCGAGCCCGACGCGGCGGGCCGTCTCCAGGGTGAAGGTGTAGCCGTGCGCCTCGCCGGGGGCGAGGAGCCGCTCCTCGCCGAGGCCGTCGCCGAGCGGCGTCACCGGGGCGAGGGCGATCTCGACCCCCGCCGGCAGCGGCGCGCCGGCGAGCCCCCGGAGGCGGAGCTCGCCGCCGCCGTCCGGCACCGGCAGGACGGCGGCCGTGCCCGGCGCGAGGAGGCCGGCCCAGCCCACCATGCCGTCGGCGGTCACGAGGGCGGCGAAGAGCGGTGCCGGGCCGTGGAGCGCGAGGAGCGCGGGGGCTCCGGTGGGCAGCGTGAGCCGCTGTTCGGCACCCCCCGCGAGACGCGTCCGGGAGGCGAGCGGGGTGGCGGCAGGCGCCGGGGAGAAGCCGAGCGCGGCGGGGTCGCCGGCGGCGGGCCAGAGGGCCACCGGGCCGGCGTCGTGCCGGAGCCGGAGCGTGCCGCCCACCGCGGGCCAGCGCAGCTCGGGGCCGTGCTGGAGGCTGCCGTCGGCGGCGACGAGGAGCGCCGTGGCGCCGGCGACGCGCAGCCGGGTGACCGGGCAGCTCGCCGGGGGGAGGTCGAGGCGGAGGGTGCCGGCGCCGGGGGCGAGGAGCTCCAGCCGCCCGTCGGGCCCGAGGCGGGCGGCGGTCTCCTCGCCGGGGAGGAGGGGTTCGAGGGCGATCCGGAGCTGGCGCGCCGCGCCGGTCGGGTTGAGCGCGAGCGCCCGCCGGGCCGACGTCAGGAGGCTTTCGGCGTGGTGCTCTTCCTCGGCGCGGACGAGCGCCTCCGGGGTGGCCGCGTCGCCGAGCGCGAGCGCGGCGCCGCGTTCGAGGGCGAGCGCGAGGCGCCACCGCCCGGCCGGGAGCCGGAGCTCCCGGCCGCCGCCGGCGGGAAGCTCGAGAAGACGGCTCTCTCCGGCAGCGAGCTCGACGGCGGGGGCGAGCGCGAGCGGTGTCGACTTCAGCTGTACCGAGGGGGAGAGCGACCCTTCGCTCCGCACGAACGCCGTCCGGTCGCCGGGCTGGGCGACCGTCGCGGCGCCCGCGCGGCCGGGGGCGCTCGCGCGATCCCAGCGGCGGCTGCCGTCCGCCAGAGCCGTGTTCACGAGGAGGGTCCCGGCGGGGGCGGTCGCCTCCACCCAGCGCAGCGCTTCGGGGTTCGCGAGATCGCAGGCCGCGCGGCCGTCCGGGGTGAGGGACAGGGTGAGACCCTCACTTCCCGCCGTCGCGCGGGTGGCGGTGAGCCGGGGCGCCCCGCCGCCCGCCGCGGCGACCCAGAGGCGGTTTCCGGTCGCGACGAGGAGGTCGCCGGCGAAGGTGAGCGAGGCGAGCGGCTCGCCGCTCGCGAGCAGCGCTGCCGGTTGCCCCGAGAGGCGCAGGGCGCCCGGGCGCTCGAGCCGGAGCGTGGCGGCGGCGAGCGGCGGGGAGAAGCCGGCGAGTACCGGCAGCGTCACCCCACGCGCGAGATCACGCTCCCGGAGCTCGCGGAGCGGTCCGGCGAAGCCGTGGAGGGTCACCGCCGCCGGCCGGCGGTCGAGCCCGAGCAGGCGGAGCCGGAGCGGCGCTTTCTCGCCGAGCGGCACGGCGAGGAGCGCCCCGGGGCCGTCGGCGGCCGCCACCTCCCGCCAGCCGTCGCCGTCGCGCCGGTCGAGGCGCAGGCCGACGGCGCTCTCCGAGCGGGCGGCCACGGCGAGCAGCTCCGCCCGCGCCGGGAGCGCGAGGGGGAGGACGAGCGCCTCTTCGCCGAGGGTGACCCGTCGTTCGCCGGCGGCATTCCAGCTGCCCTCCTCGCGCTCGGGGAGAGCACGCATCGCCACCCGGCTCCGGGCCGGCTCGCCGCCGACCGGATCGACCTGCAGCCGGTACCGGCCGGCCACGAGCGGCAGCGCGAGCTGGAAGTTCCAGTCGCCGGGGCGGTCGTCCCCCGCGGCGACCACCCGTCCGCCGGCGTCGAGGAGCCGGGCCCGGAGGTCGGCCTCGCCGCGCGATTCGAGGAGATAGCTGCCGGCCGCACCGACCGCGACCTCGACCTCGCCGGGAGCCGTCAGCTCCCGCTCGAGGCCGGCGAGGAGCGGCACCGGGTCGATCCTGAGCTCGTAGGGGCGCAGATCGTCGGGGGTGCCGGCACGGAGGCGGAGCTCGTGCTCGCCGGCGGCGAGCCGGAGGGAGAGCGGCCGCGCGGCCGGGAGCGGTTCGTCCGCCGCGGCGCCCGGCCGCAGGAGGGTGCCGGTCATCTCGGGGTCGAGGGTGAGGATGACCTCGGCGGGGGCGGGGAGGGTGAAGCGCCACCGGTCGGGCGGCCGCTCGGAGGCTTCGCTCGCCTCTCCTTCCGGCTCGCGCCAGAGGTGCTCGCGCGTCACGCCGAGCGGCAGCGGGTGCGGTCCGTGGCCGGTGGCGGCCGCCGGCTCGTCGTGACGCTCGAGCCGGACGACGAGCGGCCCGGCGGCGTCATCGCCGAGCACGAGGAGGCGGTGGGAGCCCGGGGTGAGCCGGACCTCCGCCATCCCCTCGGCGAGCGCCTCCCCGACGGGGAACCCTTCCGGATCCTCCAGCCGGAACGGCGCCGGCCGGCCGGCGCGCCGGGCCTCGACCTCGTACCGCCCCGGCTCCGGAACGTCGAACCGCCAGACGATCCCCTCCCCGGCGCCGAGCTCGGCGCGGGCGCTCACCGCAGGCAGCAGCTCGCCGCCGTCGCGCAGCTCGCCGCGGCGCCAGCGCAGCCCGGCCGGCCCGGCGCTCTCGCCGAGGCTCTCGACCTGGAGCTGGTACTCCCCCTCGGGGAGCCAGGCGGCGAGGCGGAAGTTCCGGCCGGTGCCGTTCTCCATCCCGAAGGCGAACGGCGCGAGCACCCGCCCCCGCAGGCTCCCCGCGGTGGCGAGCAGCCCGGTCGACTCGAACGTGTAGAGCCCGGCGCGGGTGACGGGCAGGCGGAAGCTCCGCCCTTCGTGGCGGGCGAGGGTGAGGGAGAGGCTCTCGGCGAGGAGCGGCGGCGGCGCGGCCAGTGCGGTGGCCGGTGCGCCGGCCACCGCGTCCGGGACGAGAGCGAGCGAGGCCGAGAGGCTCGCCGCGGAGGTCGAGCGGACTCGCAGCGCTCCCGTGCCCGGGCTCACCCCGGGTTCGAGCGTCCAGGGGGCGCCGTCGAGGGAGAGCTCCCACGCCGAGCCGTCCTCGACGACCGCCCGCAGGTGGCCGGGCGCCGGGACGAGCACCGGGAGCTCGATCTCCTCGCCGGGGCGCAGGGCGAGCGGCAGCGGCGCGGCGAGGTCGAGCGGCAGCGGCCGGGCGACCGGTCCGACGGCGACGTCCGGCTGCTCGTTGAGCCAGAGGGTGTAGGCCGATTCGGGGTCGAGGTCGACCGCACCGAGCCGCACCGCCGGCAGGGGAGCGGTGAACGCCGCCGGCACCGGGGTGCCCGCCGGATGGAGCGCCGCCGTCACGATGCCGCGCCGCACGGGGCGCAGCGTGAGGACCCAGTAGCCGCGGTCGAGCTCCCACGAGAGCGGGGTCTCGCGGAGCGCCGGTGGCCGGTAGTTGGCGGGGGGCGAGAGGAGGAACGGCTCGATCCGGGCCTCGACGGCGACGCCGGCGGTGGTCAGCTCCCAGCTGCCCGGCTCCGCGACGTGGAGGAAGAGCGTCGCCGTGTCGTCGAGCTGGAAGCGGCGGTGCCAGACGCCGTCGCCGCCGAGCTCGACCGTCCGGGCGGCGAGGAGGCGGGGGGCGCCGTCGGGGACCTCCAGGACGAGGAGGCCGGTGGCGTCGATCGCGTCGGCCGCGGTGCCCGCGTGGACGCTTCCGACCCAGTGCGGCCCGGCGCCGGTGACCGGCGCCTTGCGGGCGACGCGGAGGTGCTCGCAGACGAGCTCCTGCCCGGGAATCCCTTCGATCTCGAGAAGGGCTTCGCCGTCGGTCTCCCGGCGCCGCAGCTCGACGACCGGCGCGAGCGTCTCCTCGTCGATCTCGGCCGTCCGCCACGGCGCCGCGAACGGCGCGTCGGGCTCGTAGTCGCCGAACCGGAGGGTGGCGCGCCCCGGCGCGGGGAGCTCGATCCGGGCGAAGGTGGTGCTCCCCGGCAGCACGAAGCGCTCGCTGCCGAACGGGCCGATCGTGAGCCGCTCGCGCCCCGCTTCGGCCCGGCGCGAGGTGCCGAGCCGGAGGTGGAGCGGGCGCTCGCCGCCCGCCCGCGCCCAGGCGAGGCCCGGGCCGCCGTAGGCGCTCAGCCGGTAGCGCCCCGGCGGCAGCTCGGCCTGCAGGCGGCAGCGGGTGAGCGGCCGTCCCGCCACCGGCTCGATCGGCTCGCAGACCGGGAGGGCGGGCAGGAGCCAGTCGCCCCCCTGCCAGAGGCGGAGGTCGGCGAGATGGCGGCCGGCGGCCTCGGCGAGGAGCGGCTCGCCCGCGACGGCCTCCACCCACCAGGAGCGCTGCTCGTGGTCGCCGAGCTCGGTGGAGAGTTGCGCGGTGGCCGTCAGGTGCGGCAGGGCGTTGCCGTGGAGCTCGCGGAACGGGGTGAGCGTGAGCCGGGCCTCCCCGCGGCCGAGCTCGGGCCCCCGGGTACGCACCCGGATCTCCCCCGGCTCCAGGAAGAGATCGAGGCGGCCGTCGGCCTCCCCGGCCTCGCCGGCGGTTGCGACCTCCCCCGCGAGCCGGTCGACGTGGGTGAGCGCCACCCCCTGGAGGCTCTCGACGGCGAGCGCGTAGCGTCCGAGCGCGGCGACCCGCACCGTCACCGCCTGCTCCCCCGCCGCCGGGACCCGGCCGGGGAGCACCTCGGGAGGGGCCGCTCCGGCGCCGGTGGCGAGGCCCGGAAGGAGGGAGAGGAGGAGGATCCCCCCGAGGCCGGACAGGGTTCTCCCGGCACTGCTCTGACAGTTCGCTCGCATGGTGTTCCGCCTCCGCGGTCGCGGTTCAGAGTCGAGGGCATTGTATGCCTCCCGCCCGGCGGGGTGGCGACGGCGCAACGTCCGGCGGATAGCCTGTTTCCGGCCGCCGAAGCGGCCCGACCCCGGTGGCCGGACGGGCCACCAACCCCTGCGGAGCGAATCCATGAAGAGCTACAAGATCGCCTGGCTGCCCGGAGATGGAATCGGCATCGAAGTCCTCGAAGCGACCCGCCTCGTGCTCGACGCCGTCGGCTTCCGGGCCGACTACGAACATGGTGACATCGGCTGGGAGTTCTGGTGCCGGGAGGGAGACGCCTTCCCGCAGCGCACCGTGGACCTGCTCGGCCGCGTCGACGCCGCGATGTTCGGCGCCATCACCTCGAAGCCGGCGAAGACCGCCGAGGCCGAGCTCGTCCCCGAGCTGCAGGGCAAGGGGCTGAAGTACCGCTCGCCGATCGTGCGGATGCGGCAGCTGTTCGATCTCTACACCTGCCTGCGCCCCTGCAAGGCGTATCCGGGCAACCCGCTCAACCTGCGCGAGGGGATCGACCTCGTGGTCTTCCGCGAGAACACCGAGGACCTCTACGCCGGCGTCGAGTTCTCGCCGGTGCCGGCCGAGGTGGCCGAGGTGCTCGGCCGCAACGCCCCGGCGTTCAAGCCGTTCGCCGGCCGCGCCCTCGACGAGTACGCGATCTCGTGCAAGATCAACACCCGCCACGGCTCGGAGCGGATCGCACGGGCGGCGTTCGAGTACGCCCGCAAGCACGGCCGCAAGAAGGTGACGATCATCCACAAGGCGAACGTGGTGCGCGCCACCGACGGGCTCTTCCTCGAGATGGCCCGCAAGGTCGCCGCCGACTACCCGGAGATCGCCTGCGACGACGCGAACATCGACGCGATCTGCATGTGGCTGCTGAAGAACCCGCTCTCCTACGAGGTGCTCGTGGCGCCGAACCTCTACGGCGACATCATCTCCGACCTCGCGGCGCAGATGGTCGGCGGCCTCGGCTTCGGCTGCTCGGGCAACATCGGCACGAAGCTCGGCGTCTTCGAGCCCTCGCACGGCTCGGCGCCGAAGTACGCGGGGATGTACAAGGTCAACCCGATCGCCACCATCCTCGCCGCGAAGATGATGCTCGACTGGCTCGGCGAGACGGAGATGGCGGGCCGGATCGAGGCGGCGACCGCGGCGGTGATCGCCGAGGGGCAGGTCCGCACCTACGACATGGGCGGCAGCGCCACCACCCTCGATCTCGGCCGCGCCATCGCGGCGAAGCTCTGAACGGAGGCGTTCCGTGAGCCAGATCGTCCTGCACGAGGTCGGACTGCGCGACGGCCTGCAGATGGAGAAGCAGGTCGTGCCCACGGCGCAGAAGATCGCCTGGGGCGAGCGGCTGCTCGCCAGCGGCGTCGACATCCTCCAGCTCGGCTCGTTCGTGCGCCCCGACCGGGTGCCGCAGATGGCCGACACCGCCGAGCTTTTTCAGCACTTCACGCAGCCGGGGCGCAAGCCCGCGTCCGCGACCCTCTCGGGGCTGGTGCTCAACGAGAAGGGGCTGGAGCGGGGGCTCGAGTGCGGCGTCGAGATGTTCTGCATGGGGGTCTCGGCGAGCGAGACGCACAGCCGGAAGAACACCGGCATGAGCATCGCCGACGCGACCGGCCGGATCATCGCCATGGCGCAGGCGGCCGCGGCGGCGGGCAAGCGGGTGCAGGTCTCCGTGCAGTCGGCCTTCGGCTGCGGGTACGAGGGGCCGGTGCCGCGCGAGCGGGTGCTCGGCATCGTCCGCTCGTTCCTCGACGCGGGGCTGCGCAACCTGAGCCTCGCCGACACCGCCGGCCACGGCACCCCGGACGCCGTCGAGGCGCTCTACGAGGCGGTCTTCGCGCTCGCGCCGGGGATCGACTGCGCCTGTCACTTCCACGACACCTACGGCCTCGCGCTCGCCAACTGCTACGCCGCGCGGCGGGCCGGGGTCACCCACTTCGAGGCCTCGGTGGCCGGTCTCGGCGGCTGCCCGTTCACCGCGGTGGCCGGCGGGAACACCTGCACCGAGGATCTCGTGCACGCCCTGCAGCGCGGCGGCGAGCGCCGCGAGATCGATCTCGCGGTGCTGCTCGACGTGGCGCGCGAGGTGGCCGCCTGCTGCGGCCGCGAGATGCCGGGCAACGTCTATCGCGCCGGCCCGATCCCGGAGCCGGCCGCCGCGGCGGGAGGGAGCTGAAGATGGGCGTCCTCGATGGCATTCGAGTCCTCGATCTGACCAACGTCCTCTCGGGGCCGTTCTGCACCCTCCACCTCGCGCTGCTCGGCGCCGAGGTGGTGAAGGTGGAGAACCCGAAGGCGGGAGATCTCGCGCGGGTGCTCGGCAACGTGCCCGCGTACAACAAGCAGCTGATGGGCACGAGCTTCCTCGCCCAGAACGCGAACAAGAAGTCGCTCACCCTCAACCTCAAGGCGCCGGCGGGCAAGGAGCTCTTCCGGCGGCTGGTGGCCGGCGCGGACGTGGTGGTGGAGAACTTCCGCCCCGACGTCATGCCCCGGCTCGGCCTCGGCTACGAGGCGCTCGCCGAGATCAACCCGCGGCTCGTCTACTGCGGGATCTCCGGCTTCGGCAAGGACGGCCCGGATGCCGCCAAGCCCGCCTACGACCAGATCATCCAGGGGCTCTCCGGGGAGATGGACGTCAACGGCGACGAGCGGCTCCATCCGCTGCGCGCCGGCTTCCCGGTCTGCGACACGGTGGGCGGGCTCAACGCCGCCTTCGCGATCATGGCGGCGCTCTTCCACCGCGAGCGCACCGGCCGGGGGCAGGCGATCGACGTCGCGCTGCTCGACTCGATCATGCCGCTGATGGGCTGGGTGGCGGCGAACCTGCTGATCGGCGGCAAGGGCCCGGTGCCGATGGGCAACGACAACTTCACCGCCGCGCCCTCGGGCGTCTTCCGCACCGGCGACGGCTTCATCAACATCGCCGCGAACAAGCAGGAGCAGTGGGAGGCGGTCACCGAGGTGCTCGAGCTGCCCGAGCTGAAGAGCGACCCCCGCTTCCAGGAGCGCGACGAGCGGAAGAAGAACCGCAAGGCGCTCACGCCGCTGCTCGAGGCGAAGCTCGCCGAGCGGCCGACGGCCCACTGGGTCGAGGCGCTCAACGCCAAGGACGTGCCCTCCGGCGCGATCCTCTCGCTCGCCGAGGCGCTCTCCCAGCCGCAGGTCGAACACCGGCGGACGCTCACCTCGGTGCGGGTGGACGACGAGATCGGGGAGGTGAAGCTCTTCAACATGACCGCCAAGCTCTCCGACTCGCCGGGCGCGATCACCGCGCCGCCGCCGAAGCTCGGCCAGCACACCGACGAAGTGCTCGGCGGCCTCGGCCTGAGCGCGGCCGAGATCGCCGACCTCCGCGCGCAGGGCGTCGTCTGAGAGAGAGGCGGAAAGAACGTTGCGTGCGTGCGGTTATCTCGTGGATCGGGTAACGACCGCAGGATAGGAGACGAACTGAGATGGGCATGACCGTTGTCGAGAAGATCCTTGCCCGCGCCGCGGGGCGCGAAAGCGTGCGGGTGGGCGAGGTGCTGGAGCCGCGCGTCGATCTCGCGATGTCGCACGAGAACGCGGCGCTGGTCGTCAATCAGTTCCACGCCGTCTTCGAAGGGACCGGGCGCGAGCCGCGGATCTGGGATCCGTCGCGCCTCGCCATCATCTTCGACCACCGGGTGCCGGCCGAGTCGGCCAAGACGGCGAGCAACCAGAAGAAGGTCCGGGAGTTCGTCGGGCTGCACGGGATCGGGCGGTTCCATGACATCCGCGGCGACGAGGGGGGGATCTGCCACCAGATCCTGCCCGAAAACGGCTACGTGCGCCCCGGCGCGGTGGTCGTGGGCACCGACTCCCACACCACCAGCCACGGCGCGCTCGGCGCCTTCGCCTTCGGGATCGGCGCGACCGAGATGGCCTCGGTCTGGACGCTCGGTGTCGCCCTCAACATCGAGGTGCCGCCGACGATCCGGGTCGAGGTGACGGGCGAGTTCCCGCCGGAGGTCGGCGCGAAGGACCTGATCCTCCACCTCGTCGGGCTGCTCGGCGCCGAGGGGGCGAACTTCCGGGTGATCGAGTTCGGCGGCGAGACGATCCGGAGGATGCCGACCTCCGGACGGCTCACGATCTGCAACATGACCGTCGAGGCCGGCGCGACCTCGGGGATCGTCCCCGCCGACGAGGAGACGGTCCGCTACCTGCGCGAGGTCGCCGGGGTGGAGGACGAGCTCGAGCTCGTGGGCCCCGATCCCGACGCCGTCTACGAGCGCACGGTGCACGTCGACGTCTCCCGGCTCGCGCCGCAGATCGCCTGCCCCCACACCGTCGACAACGTCAAGCCGATCGACGCGGTGGCGGGGACGAAGGTCCACCAGATCGTCATCGGTTCGTGCACGAACGGGCGGCTCGACGACATCGCCGCCGCGGCGCGGATCCTCGAAGGCAAGAAGGTGGCGCGGGAGACGCGGATGCTCGTCTTCCCGGCCTCCGGCCGGATCTACCAGGAGGCGCTCGAAGCCGGCTACGTCGCGACGCTGATGAAGGCGGGCGCGGTGGTCATGAACTCCGGCTGCGGCCCCTGCCTCGGCATCCACCAGGGCGCGCTCGGCGACCACGAGGTCGCGCTCTCGACCACGAACCGGAACTTCAAGGGGCGGATGGGGAACCCGAAGACGGAGGTCTACCTCTGCTCGCCCGAAGTCGCCGCCGCCTCGGCGATCACCGGGGTCATCACCGACCCCCGTCAGGGAGCCTGATCATGCTCAAGGTCATCGCGAAGGTCGGCGACGACATCTCGACCGACGTCATCTACCCCGGCCGCTTCATGGCGACCGTGCTCCCCACCGAGACCCCGCAGTTCGCCTTCGCCGACGCGCCGGAGCTCAACGCGCTGCTCAAGTCGGGCGCCGGCAAGGGCGCGGCGATCGTCGGCGGGAAGAACTTCGGCTGCGGCTCCTCGCGCGAGCAGGCGGCCTCCTGCCTGCGCGGGCACGAGCTGACGATCGTGGCGCGCGGCTTCGCCCGCATCTTCCTGCAGAACGCGATCAACCTCGGCCTCTCGCTCGTCACCGCGCCGGAGCTGGAGGCGGACGAGGGAGACGAGCTCGTGCTCGAGAGCGGGAGCATCCTCAACCAGACCACCGGCAAGCGCTTCGCCACCGTGCCGCTTCCCCCGGCCCGGCAGGCGATCATCGACGCCGGCGGCCTCATCCCGTACACCCGTCAGCGCCTGCTGGCCAGCAGCTAGCAGATACCCCCCCCGCCCGCGGAGGTCGCGCCCGGAGCTCCTCCGCGGCGCGGGGACGGGGTGTATCCGCCCCGGCGCAGGCCGGCGAGCGAGCCGCAGGGCGCGCCCGCGAGAGCTGGCTCACCGCCCTGGAGCAGCTCGCCGTTCGCCCATCCCGCCCGCCTCCTCCGCACCCGCCACGGCTCCCGCGCCCGCGATCTCGTCCCCACCTCCGCGGCAGACCACCGTGGGGGGAAGCCGCGGCATCGGCTGCGGATCAGCAGCCGTCTCCATCCCGGCTCGCTGACAGGTTCTGTCAACGGCGAGGTGGAGGATTCGGGGGCGGAAGGAGGTGGGCGATGGCGGCGAACGAAGCGCGTGAGAACGGTTCCGGAGGACCGGAGTGGGTGGAGGTAGCGCTGCGGCAGCAGGTCGGTGAGCTGGAGGTGGAGGGCAGGGTGCGCGCCTGCGCGTCCGATCTCGGTGTCGAGATCGAGCGGCCATGGCCGCTGCGCCTCGCGAGCTCGCACATCCCCTATTTCGCGCTCTCCCGGAAGCGGTGGGCGGAGGACGGGAGCCTCACCGCGGATGGCGAGCGCGAGGTGGCCGCGCTCGTCGCGGCGGGGGTGGAGCTCGTGCGGCGCGCGCTCGCGAAGCGGGGCGAGGTGGTGGCGGTGCACACGGGGTGGCGATGGGAGACGGCGCCGATCGCTCTGGAGGCCGCGGCGGCGAGCCGGCATCTCGACACGATCCGCCGCGAGGGCCGGCAGCGGATCCGCGACGGCACCCTCTCCGGCAAGGAGTTCCAGGAGCAGTGGATGCGTCCGGCGAAGGAGCGGCTCGCGCAGGCGAAGCTGGCGCTCCGGGAGGCCGAGCGTCAGCTCGCCGCCCGCCTCGCCGCCCTCCTCGGCTTCGCCGAGAGACTCCCTGCCGGGGTGAACGGCGAGAAGCTGCTCGCGCTCCTCGAACGCTCCTGAGCGCCGCCGGCGCGGCTACGGCTCCGGGGCGGCGGGGAGCACGAACGCCACCCCCGGCTGGCCGACGAAATGGTAGAGGTTCGCGGGGGCGGTGGCGCCGAGGCCGATCTCGCGCACCGGCAGCTCGGGCTGGCCGACCGAGGTGGCGTAGGCGAGCGGACGGGATTCGAGGGGGGGCAGGCCGAGGGCGCGGGCGGTCTCGGCGAGCGCGAGCATCCCGAGCGGGATCGAGAAGCGGCCGCACCAGGGGAGGCGGTACTGATCGGGGGCTTCCGGGTCGACGAAGGTCGCGAAGAGCGCGTGCGCCGCCGCGCTGTCGACCGGGCCCGCGAGGGGACCGCGGAGGAGCGCGAGATCGCGCGCGACCGCCTGCCGGTAGGTTTCGATCCCTCCCGCGCCGAACGGAACGTGGGCGAAGTCGTCGCCGTAGTGCACGGCGTCGGCCGAGATCGCGATCGCCACGTCGCGGCCGAGACGCCAGCCGTGCCGGGTCATCGCCTCGGCGAGCGCCCGCCCGAGCGCGGCGCCGAGCGCTTCGAGCCGGGGGAAGGAGGCCGCGGGCACGAGGATCGGCACGATCTCCAGATCGGGCCGCGCGTGGCGCAACCAGTAGGCGAGCGACTCGAGCGAGTGCTCGGCGTCGTGCATCGCCGCGTCCTGCACCGCGAAGCCGGCGGGGAGCGCCGCGAGGAGCTCCTCGCGGAGCGCGGCGACCGGGATCTCGCCGTCGGGCGCCCGCCAGGCGCGGTACGGATCGAAGACGAGCTGGTCGCGCGCTCCGAAGGCCCGGTACTTGTGGAAGACGCCGACGAGCACCACCGTGCGTGCGGTCAGGAGCGAGAGCGTCTCGCGGGCGACGCGGCCGGAGTAGAGGTAGTCGTCGTGCGGCGCGATCACCCCGGCGACGCCGGGCGCGGGGCGGGAGCCGAACCTCTCCGGGGCGGGCGGGCTCCCCGCGAGCTCCCAGACGCGCGCCATCTGCGCGGCGGTCGAGGCGAAGCCGACGGTGTCGCGCTGCCCGCGCATGTCGTCCGCGGAGGGGATCCCCATCGCCGCGCGCACCTCCGCGAGCGCGGGCGGCGCCGCGGCCGGCACGGGACCGGCGGTGGCCGCGCCGGGGAGCGGCAGCAGCGAGAGGGCGAGGGCGGCGGCGGCGAGGCGAGGGTTCATGGCGGCATCCTCCGGGAACCGGGCGTTCAGAGCGGGAGCGAGACCTCGACGGTCGAGTCCTCGCCGGTGCGGATCTCGAAACCCCGCTTCGCGAAGACCGCGATCATCGCCCGGTTCGTGGTGTCGGTCTCGGCCACCAGCCGCCGCAACTGCCAGCCACGGGCGACCTCGATGCAGGTGTCGGTGAGCAGCGAGCCGAGCTCGCGGTTCTGGAAGGCGTCGATCACCAGCACCGCGTACTCGGCCTCCTCGTGCCCGGGGTCGGCGATCAGCCGCCCGACCCCGACGAGCCGCCGCTCGCTCCGCTCCTCGACCTCGGCGACGATCGCGATCTCCCGCGCGTAGTCGATGTAGCAGTGCCGGGTCGCGGCCTCGTGGGTCGCCCAGTTGTAGTGCGAGCGGAAGCGCGAGTAGAGCGACTCGCGCGAGCAGCTCGCGAGCATCGCGTGCCAGAGCGGTTCGTCCTCGGGCTTGATCGGCCGCAGCGTCACCGGCGTGCCGTCGCGCAGCACCGCCCGCCGGACCAGCCGCTCGGGGTAGGGGCGGAGGACGAGGTGCGGGTACGCCTCGTCGAGCGCGCCGTCGGGGGCGCGATCGAGCACCACCCGGGCGTCGAGCGCGATCACCTCGCCGGGGCTCACGAGCAGCGGGTTGATGTCGAGCTCGGCGATCTCCGGGTAGTCGGCGGCGAGGTAGGAGAGGCGGATGAGCACCGCGACGAGCCGGTCGAGATCGACCGGCGGCCGGCCCCGGTAGCCGGCGAGGAGCGGCCAGAGCCGGAGCTTCTCGAGCATCCGGCGCGCGAGCCGCTCGTTGAGGGGCGGGAAGCCGAGGCTGCGCTCGCCGAGCAGCTCGGCGCCGATCCCGCCCATGCCGGCCATCATCACCGTGCCGAAGACCGCGTCGCGCTTCACGCCGAGGATCAGCTCCACCCCGTCGCGCGCCTGCACCATCCGCTGCACGGTCACTCCCGCGAGGCGCGCCTCCGGCCGCCGCTCGCGGGCGTTGCGCACGATCTGATCGAAGGCGGCGGTGACCATCTCCGCGCTGCCCAGGTCGAGGGCGACGCCGCCGACGTCGGTCTTGTGGGTGATGTCGGGGGAGTGGATCTTGAGCACCACCGGGTAGCCGAGCTCCTCGGCGAGCGCCACCGCCGCCGCGGCGTCGGCCGCCGGCCGCGCGCGCACGACCGGGATCCCGTAGGCGTGGAGGAGCTCTTTCGAGCTCTCCTCGGAGAGGGTGCCGGCGCCGGCGATCGCGCGGGCGACGAAGGCGCGCTTCGCCTCGGCGCGGTCGAACGGGAGCTCGATCGCCACGTCCTTCGGCGTCTCGTAGAGGATCTCGAGGTTGCGGGCGTAGGCGACGAGGGTCATGAAGGCGCGCACCGCCTGCTCGGGGGTCTGGTAGGCGGCCACCCCGGCCTCGGCGAGGATGCCGGCCCCCTCGCGCATCGCCTGGCCGCCGAGCCAGGCGGCGAGCACCGGCTTCGGGCTCTTCTCCGCCAGCCGCGCGAGCACCTTCGCGGCGCCGGTGGGGTTGGTCATCGCCTGGGGGGTGAGGATCACGAGCAGCGCGTCCACGCCGGGGTCGGCGAGCACCGCCTCGACCGCCTTCTCGAGCCGCCGCGAGCCGGCGTCGCCGAGGACGTCCACCGGGTTGCCGTGCGACCAGGCGGGCGGGAGGCAGTCGTCGAGCGCGGCGAGCGTGGCGGGCGCGAGCGTGGCGAGCTCGCCGCCGGCCGCGACGAGGGCGTCGGTCGCCACCACGCCGGGGCCGCCGGCGTTGGTCACGATGCCGAGGCGGGGGCCGTGCGGCATCCGGCTGCGGCCTACCAGCGCGGCGCAGTCGAAGACGTCGCCGAGATCGAAGACGCGGGCGATCCCGGTCCGTTCGAAGGCGGCGTCGTAGACCGCGTCCTCCGAGGCCATCGCGCCGGTGTGCGAGGCGGCGACCGCGGCCGACGTCGGGAAGCGCCCGGCCTTGAAGGCGAGGATCGGCTTGGTGCGGGCGAAGGCGCGTGCGGCGGTCATGAACGCCCGCGCCCGGCTGACCGACTCGATGTAGAGCAGGATCGAGCGGGTCTTCTCGTCCTCGCCGAAGTAGTCGATGAGATCGCCGAAGCCGACGTCGAGGGCGTTGCCGAGCGAGACGAAGTGGGAGAAGCCGACACGCTCGTCGCGCGCCCAGTCGAGCACCGAGGTGCAGAGCGCTCCGGACTGCGAGAGGAAGGCGATCTGGCCGTCGCGCGGCATCGCGGGGCCGAAGCTGGCGTTGAGGTTGCGGCGCGGGACGATCACCCCGAGGCAGTTCGGCCCGAGGATCCGCATCCCGGGGAAGCGGGCGTGCGCGGCGCGCACCTCCTGTTCGAGCGCCCGCCCCGCCTCGCCCGTCTCGCGAAAGCCGGCGGACATCACGATCAGGCCGAGGATCCCGGCCTCGCCGCAGGCGGTGACGGCGGCCGGCACCTGTTCGGCCGGGGTGCAGACGATCGCGAGCTCGGGCACCCGCGGCAGGCTCGCGACGTCGGGGAAGCAGGGGATCCCGAGCACCGCCTCCTGGGTCGGATGGACGGGGTAGACGACGCCGGGAAAGCCGCCGGTGACGAGGTTCGAGAGCACCTTGCCGCTGACGCTGTTCGGGTTGGGCGAGGCGCCCACGAGGGCGATCCGCTTCGGATCGAAGATCCGGCCGAGGTTGTGGACGCTCATGGCGCCTCCGGTCACTCCGCCGGCGGCGGAGCGAGGTCGAGGGCGGCGGCGAGGCGCGGCAGGAGCGCCGTCGCGGAGCCCTGCAGGAAGAGGTCGGTGAGGGGTTCGGTGTAGGCCGACGGAACCGTGTTGATCTCGATGACGGTGGCCCCCTGCTCGGCGGCGGTCCAGGGGAGGAGACCGGCCGGCAGCACCTCCCCCGAGGTGCCGACGACGAGGATCGCATCGCAGCCCGCGGCCGCGGCGAAGGCGTCGCTGCGCGCCGGCTCGGCGAGCCCTTCGTCGAAGAAGACGATCTCCGGGCGGAGGATCCCGCCGCAGAGGCGGCAGGTCGGCGGCAGCTCGCCGAGACCGGAGTCGGCGAGGGCGGAGACCGCCTCGCAGGCGAGGCAGCGGAGCCGCCGGAGGGTGCCGTGGAGCTCGTGGACCCGGCGGCTGCCGGCGGCGCGGTGGAGGCCGTCCACGTTCTGGGTCGCGACCGCCGCGAGGCGCCCGGCCCGCTCGAGCGACGCGAGCGCCCGGTGGGCCGGGTTCGGCGCCGCTCCCGCGAGCGGGAGGTAGAAGATCTCGTTCAGGAACCGCCAGGCGGCGGCGGGGTCGTCGAGGAAGGTGTCCAGCGCGAGCGACGACGGGTCGAAGCGCGTCCAGAGGCCGTCTTCGCCGCGGAACGGCGGGATCCCGCTCGCCACCGAGATCCCCGCGCCGGTGAACGCGAGCACGCGCCGCGCGGTGCGCAGAACGGCCGCGGCGCCGGTGATCCCGGGTTCGTCCGCCATCGCCGCCGAGTCTATCGCCGGTCGCCGCGGGATCGGAGACGGCTGCCGGATGGCCGCGCCGCGAGCGTCGTCCGGAGCCCGGGAGCGAGCGCGAACGGCTATGATCCGAGGACCGAAAGGAGGTCGCCGATGGCCAACATGAAGATCGAAGCGATCGAGGGGATCGGAGCGGTGTACGGAGAGAAGCTGCGCGCGGCGGGAGTCAGCGATACCGACGCGCTCCTCGCGGCCTGCAGGACGCCGAAGCAGCGGACGGAGCTCGCGGCGAAGGCCGGGCTCTCGGCCGCGCGGCTGCTGAAGTGGGCGAACATGGCCGACCTCTTCCGGATCCACGGGATCGGCCCGGAGTACTCCGAGCTGCTGGAGGCCGCCGGGGTCGACACGGTCCCCGAGCTCGCGCAGCGCAACCCCGCGAACCTCGCCGCCGCGATGGCCGAGGTGCAGCAGGCGAAGCGGCTCACCCGCCGCGTGCCCCCCGTCGCCGAGGTCACGAAGTGGGTGGCCGAGGCGAAGCAGCTGCCGCGCGCGCTCGAGTACTGAGACGCAGCCGGGGGCGCGCCCGCGTCCGCCCCGGCACGATGACGGACGAGGCCCCCGGTCAGACGGGGGCCTCGCTCGCGTGAGGACGGAGCGTCAGTCGCGGTGGAGCAGGGCGGCGAGCCGCTGCAGCCACGACTCCGGGCGGGGGCAGGTGCAGCGCCGCTCGGGAGGGACGCCGGCGAGAGCGTTCTCGATATGACGGCCGCAGCCCGCCCAGGTGGGCTTGCCGCAGCGGGAACAACGAACCTGATGGCACATGGCCGCGGATTCTCGCACGGCGGAGGCGCCGCCGTCAGGGCCCCACTTCGCCGAGCGCCCGGTAGTAGACGACCCGGAAGCGCGGCCCCGCCGCTTCGCGGAGGCGCTCGGCGAGCCGCTCGTGGAGCGCTTCGTCCCAGTTCGTCCAGCGGGTGAAGAACGCCTCGGCGGCGGCCGGATCGCCGCGCCGCTGGAGGGCGAGGACCTCGCCGAGCATCGCCGCCACGGTCTCCGGGTACCGCTCGTAGCGGATCGCGAGGCGGGCGTCGGCGTCGGCCGTGAGCAGGCCGCGGTCGAGGAAGTAGTTCATCTGGGCGAGCATCATCGTCTGGTACGGCTGGTCGCGCCGCGGCGGGTGCTCGAGCAGGGTGCGGAGGATGCCGTCGGCCTCCACCGCCCGGCGCTCCGCGGCGCTCATCGTGCCGGCGGCGGCGAAGCGCTGCACCGCGAAGAGGGAGACGAGGTCGGCCTTGAGCTCCTCGAGCGCGTCGGTCCAGGCGCCGAGCGCCTGGTCGAGCGGGCGGCCGTCGGCGGTGGCGTCGACCCCGAGGTAATGCCCCACCTCGTGCCAGAGGGTGCGCTGGTAGCCGCCCGCGAGCGCGAGCTCGCCGGCGTGCGGCGGGGCGACCGCCGCCCGCCACCGCCGCTCGGCGATCGCGAACAGCTCCGGGTCGGTCATGATGTTGCCGCGCAGCAGGATCAGCCGCCCGTAGCGCCGGGCGTAGAGCGGATCGTTCGGAAGGATCGAGGCGGTGTTCGTGCCGCGCGCCTGCCCGAAGTCGGCGATCACCTCGTAGGCCCCCACCGGGATGTCGGAGCGCACCCGCTTGTGCGGCTCGTACGGAAGGGCGTCCTCGATCTCCTGCAGCGCCGCCATCCCGCGCGCGAGCCCCGCCGAGGCCTCCGGGTCGCGCAGCAGCAGGGAGAACGAGGGGAACGCCTTGACCCCGAAGAGGGCGTCGTCGTACGTCTCGTAGGCGCCGATCTGGGCGTTGAGGTGCCGGAAGCGACCGGTCACCCAGGCGGCGTCGCCGCTCTCGTAGTCGTTCGAGAGGAAGTCCCGCCCCCGGTTGCGCAGGTAGCGCGCGAGCTCCGGATCGTCCGTCGCGACGAGGTCGGCGGCGCGGAAGAGGTGGCGCTGCAGCGCGACGTGCTCGTCGGCCCAGGCGACGGCGTACGGCACGGCGTAGAGGCGCGCCGGGTCGGGCGCGGCGGCGAGCGCGCGGAGACGGTCGGCGAGGCCGGGGTGGAGGGCGTCGAGAACCGGATGGCGGCCGAGCGCCGCGAGGTCACGGGCGAGCGCCGCGGTGGTCGCCCGGCGGACGGCGGTCCGCTCGCCGAGGATCGCCTCCCGCTCCTCCGGGTGGGCGGCGAGGAACGCCTCCACTTCGGCGGCGGTGATCCCCGGCGGGTAGACGTTCTTGCCCGGCGTTTCGGGGGCGACGGCGAGGAACGGCTCGCGCCGGTTGTCGAGGGTCGTCGCGATCGGCCCCTGGAAGAGCCGGTAGAGGCCGACCTGACAGGCGGGCAGCTCCTCGTGGACGGGCGCTTCGGCGAGCCACGCCCGCACCGCGGCCGCCTGCGGATGGCGGGCGTCCTCGTAGAGGTTCTGGAGGATCTCGCCGGCGGCGAGGAGCTCCTCGACCGCCGCCTTCTCGCCCGGCGTGAGGCCCGAGAGGTCGGGGGTGAGGGCGACGGTCAGCGTCTTCTCGAAAATCGCCTGGCACCTTTCGAGCGGCCAGGGTTCCGGCGGGCGGTCGGCGCCGGCTGCCGTACCGGCGGCGACGATAAGGAGCGCGGCGAACGGAAGGAGGATGACGGCGTTGGGAAGCGACATCGGCGCACCTCACGGCCCGCCCGCGACCGTTGCCGGAGGGAGACCGGCCGGCGGGGTGGCGGCTGTCCGCCGGAGACTGTCTCGCCGCGGCGGCGATCCGTCAAGGGGAGGATTCCGCAGCGGCCCGCGGCGGCGCTGTGGTAAATAGTCGAACCGCCCCGGTTCCGGTGGCAAGGAGGGTTCATGAACCTGTTCGCCTCGCGCTCCCGCCGTCTCGGCCTCATCCCGCTCCTTCTCTTGCTCATCGGCGCGCTGCCGCTCTTCGCGGCCGAGCCGGTCGACCATGCGATGGTCACCCGGATCCGGCAGGAGGGGCTCCGTCGCTCGCAGGTGATGGAGACCCTCACCGCGCTCACCGAGGAGGTCGGGCCGCGGCTGACCGGCTCGCCCGGCTACATCGCGGCGACCGCCTGGGCCGAGGAGCGGTTCCGCGGCTGGGGGTTCGAGCGGGTCTATCAGGAGGAGATCCCGTTCGGAGAGGGCTGGTCGTTCTCCCGCACGAGCGTCCACGCGCTCGCACCGTTCGCCGCGCCGCTCCACGCCCTGCCGCTCGCCTGGTCGGTCGGCACCGACGGCCCCGTGCGCGGTCCCGCCATCCGCGGCCGGCTCGCGAGCGAGGCGGACTTCGAGGCGCTGCGCGGGAAGCTGCGCGGGAAGGTGCTCTTCATCGACCCGGAGCCGGAGGAGGTTCGCGGCCCGGCGGCGCCGCGCGATCCCGCCGAGGAGCGCCCGTATCGCCGCTACGACGAGAAGGGGCTCGCCGACCTGGAGACCTACCGGATCTCCGGCTGGGGGTTCGGCGGCGACTGGGCAACCCGGGCGCGCAAGCGGTGGGATTTCTCCGAGGCGCGCAACCGGTTTCTCGTCGAAGAGGGCGCGCTCGCGACGGTGGAGAAGTCGACCCGGCCGCACGGCATCCTCTACGTGGTCGGCGGCGGGGGCGGCGGCGTCCCCGGGCGCAGCCGCGGGGTGCCGGGGCTGGTGATGGCCGAAGCGCCGTACGGGCGCGTCACCCGTGCCCTCGACGCCGGGCGGGAGGTGGAGATCGAGATCGACGTCGCGGCCACCTTCCACCCCGACCGCGCTCCCGTCGGCAACGTGTTCGCCGAGATCCCCGGCACCGACCGCCGGGAGGAGATCGTGATGGCGGGCGCCCACCTCGACTCGTGGCACGCCGGCACCGGCGCGACCGACAACGGCGCGGGCGTCGCTATCGTCATGGAGGCGGCGCGGATCCTCGAGGCGATCGGCGTGAAGCCCCGGCGCACGATCCGCTTCGCGCTCTGGGCCGCCGAGGAGCAGGGGCTGCTCGGCTCGCGCGCCTACGCAAAGGCCCACCTCGCCTCGCGGCCGGCGCCGGCGGATCCGGAGGAGGCGGCGCTGCCCGACCAGCTCTGGCGCGAGACCTGGCCGCTCCAGCTGAAGCCCGGGCACGCGAAGCACTCCGTCTACTTCAACCTCGACACCGGCAGCGGCCGGATCCGCGGCATCTCCGCGATGGACAACGTCGCCGCCGCCGAGATCTTCCGGGCCTGGCTCGCGCCGTTCGCCGACCTCGGCGCGACGGCGGTGAGCCTGCGCGGCGGCGCCGGCACCGACCACGCCTCGTTCGACGGCGTCGGCGTCCCCGCTTTCGGCTTCATCCAGGACGGCCTCGAGTACATGAGCCGCACCTGGCACTCCGACCTCGACACCCTCGAACGCGCCTCGCGCGAGGACCTGATGCAGGCGGCCACCGTGATGGCCTCCTTCCTCTACCACGCCGCGATGCGCGACGAACCGTTCCCCCGCAAACCCCTCCCGGAGGCGCCGGCCAAGGCCAACTGAAACCCCGGGGCCTCTTCGGCCCTCAGGCCGCTGCCTCTTCGGCGAACAACACCAGCTCTCGCCCACGCGTCACTGTCAGGATCTGACAGTGGCCAGGGCGAGAGTTGCGTCGTCCTGTGCGTTCGATACGCTTCAACTCTGATTTGTGAGAGCGGACCGGAGTCGGCGGTGGATCTTTCAAGGCTTGCGGAAATGCGAAGCGCCCCGATTGCTCGGGGCGCCTCGGAGGGGGCGCTGGGTTCCAGCGTTGCCCGCGCAAAGGTTGCTTACTGGAAGCAGTCGGACAACCCTCGCTCAGATACGCAAGCCGGAGGATAGCGGCACGGTTCCGGCCTTGTCAACCGGTGAGAGGAGGCATCATGGAGACCCCGACACGAAGGCCGTTCGTCCTCGGACTCGACCTGGGAGCGCGCTCCGTCGGCTGGGCGGTAGTTGACCTCCAGGAAGGTGAGCCCACCGGGCTCCGCGCCGCCGGGAGCCGATGTTTCGAGGCGGGGGTGAGCGGGAGCATCGACGAGGGTCGCGACGAGGCGCGTGGCCAGCAGCGGCGGCAGGCCCGGCAGGTTCGCCGCCAGCTCGCCCGGCGGCAGCTCCGCCGCACCCAGCTCCTGCGGACGCTCGTCGCGAACGGTCTGCTTCCTCCACTCGAGGGATTCGACTCCCTCGCGATCCACCGGTACCTGGCGGCGTTCGACCAGGGCCTGCGAAGCCGGCATCTGTCCGCGGACGATCGGGTGGGACATCAGGTCCTCTTCTACCGCCTCCGGACGCGGGCTCTCGACGAGGTCCTCGAGCTGCACGACTTCGGGCGCGTGCTCTACCAGTTCGGCCAGCGCCGGGGGTTTCTGTCCGGGCGCAAGAGGCGGATGAAGGAGGGCGAAGAGGAGGGGCTGGTCCGGAAGTCGATCGCGGCGCTCGCTGAGGAGATGCAAGCAGCGGGAGCCCGCACGCTCGGTGAGTACCTTGCGGGGCTCGATCCGTTCACACAGCGCCTGAGGGCGAGATGGACGGCGCGTTCGATGTACGAGCAGGAGTTCGCAGCGCTCTGGGCGTCGCAGGCACGGTTCCACGACGCCCTGACCGACGGCCTTCGGAAGAAGCTCGCCGAGGTCTTCTTCTTCCAGCGGCCGCTGAAATCCCAGAAAGGAAGGGTGGGCGAGTGCGACCTCGTGCCCGGCCGCAAGCGGGCGCCGCTCGCCTGCCGGGAAGCGCAAAGGTTCCGCATCCTGCAGGCGGTGAACAACCTTCGCGTCGCGCGACCCGGCGAGAGTGAGGTCGAGCTGTCTCCCGACGAACGTAAGCGCCTTCTCGAAGCGCTCACGGCGAAAGGAGATCTCACCTTCGCCAGGGTGCGGAAGGTGCTCGGTCTGCCGAAAGAGACGGAGATCAACCTCGAGCGCGGCGGCGAGAAGCGCCTCGTCGGTCACCGCACGGACGCCAAGATGGCGGCTGCATTCGGTGCCCGCTGGGAAGCCCTCGGCGAGCCGGAGCGGGACCGGATCGTGGACGAGGTCCTCTCGATGGAAGATCCCGAAGCGCTCGGCCGGAAAGCGGAAAAGGTGTGGGGGCTCGATCCGGCCGCAGCCGCGGTGTTGCGAGAGACCACCTTCGAACCGGGCTACGCGGCCTTCTCGCGCAAGGCGCTCCGCCAGCTCCTGCCGGCGATGGAGGCCGGCGAGGCGGTCGAAACCGCGCGCCGCCGCCTCTTCCCCGAAGCCGTGGCCGCCAGGCCGGCGATCGGCTCCCTGCCGAGGGTCGAAGAGGCACTCCCGGCGCTCCGGAACCCGGCGGTCGCCCGCGCCCTCACCGAGCTCCGCAAGGTGGTCAACGCGATCGTTCGCAAGTGGGGCGTGCCCGAAGTCGTGCGCATCGAGCTGGCGCGGGATCTGCGGAACTCGCGGGAGCGGCGCTACCGGATGGCGCGCGAGAACCGGGAGCGGGAGACGAGCCGCGAGAAGGCGCGAGAGGAGATCCGGCGGAGCACCGGGATCGCCGCGCCGTCCCGCTCCGATATCGAGAAATACCTTCTGGCGGAGGAGTGCGGATGGGAGTGTCCGTACACGGGCCGCCGGATCGGGATGACCGAGCTCTTCGGCGAGCACCCCGCGTTCGACATCGAGCACATCTGGCCCCTCTCCCGCAGTCTCGACAACAGCTTCCTAAACAAGACCCTCTGCTTCCACGAGGAGAACCGCGAGCGCAAGCGCAACCGGACGCCGATGGAGGCCTACGGCAACGATACGGCGAGGTTCGAGCAGATCCTTGCGCGGGTCGGTCAGTTTCGTGGCTCGGCCCGGTTCGTGAAGCTGGCGCGTTTCGCCGCTGACGAGATCCCGTCGGATTTCACCGAGCGGCAGCTCCAGGACACGAGATACGCCACCCGGATGGCGATGCGCTACCTGGGCACCCTCTACGGCGGGACGGTGGATGCCGATGGCCGGCGCCGGGTACAGGCCGGGGCCGGCGGGCTGACCGCGATCGTTCGCAACG
Organism: Acidobacteriota bacterium; assembly: GCA_012521815.1. Taxonomy (GTDB): domain Bacteria; phylum Acidobacteriota; class Thermoanaerobaculia; order Multivoradales; family JAGPDF01; genus JAAYLR01. Next base: position 2,374 of record JAAYLR010000030.1, on the reverse strand, counting down.
AGCTCGGGCTGAACTCCATTCTCGGCGACGGGGGGCTGAAGTCGCGGGACGATCACCGGCACCATGCGGTCGACGCGCTCGCGATCGCCCTCCTCGATCCCGGTCTGGTGCAGCGTCTGCAGCGGGCCGCCGAGCGGGCGCCCAGCCACCGCCGTCGCCACTTCGCGCCGCTGGATCCGCCCTGGGAAGGCTTCCTCCCGGAAGTCCAGCGGGTGGTGGACGAGGTCGTGGTTTCACACCGAACCGGCCGGAAGATCTCGGGCGCCCTGCACAAGGAGACGAACTACAGCCGTGAGATCCGGACCCTCGACGAGAACGGCGGCATACGCTGGGTACGCCGGCTTCGCCGCCCGGTCCACCTGCTCACCGCCAGGCAGGTCGAGAAGATCGCCGACCACGCGGTCCGCGAGGCGGTGCGGCGGAAGCTCGAAGAAGTGGGCGGGAAAGCCGATCGCCTCGAAGAGGATCCTCCGGTTCTCGAGCAGCCTGACGGCCGGCGCATCCCGATCCGGCGGGTGCGGGTGGAGGAGAGCGTGAACCCGCGGCGGGTGGGGTCCGAGGGCCGTGAGCGGCACGTGGAAACCGACGCCAACCACCACATGGCGATCTTCGCCCGGCTCGACGCCGACGGCGCGGAGGTCGCCTGGGAGGCCGAGGTGGTGAGCCAGCTCGAAGCGCAGCGCCGCCTGCGAAGCGGGGAGCCCGTGATCCGGTGGGAGACGGAGCCCGGACGGAGCTTCAAGTTCAGCCTCAGCCCGGGAGACACGATCGAGCTCGAATTGAATGGGGTTCGTCGCCTCCTCCATGTACGGTCGGTCTGGATGGAAGGGGAGACGGGCCGCATTGCGTGTGTGAACCTTGCCGACGCGCGGCAGATCGCTGATCTCCGTAAAGCCTCTTCATGGTTCCGACCCATGTTGAGTGGGCTGAGGAGCGGTGGCTGCCGGAAGGTCGAGGTCTCGCCGCTCGGGGAGGTGTTCCCGGCCGGTGGCTGAACGGATCGTCGAGGTCGCCGAGACCGCGTGCCGGATCTCCGTGCGCGGTGGACTCCTCCGGCTCGACGACGAGGAGGGGCGCGAGCTCGACCGGGTGGTCCTCTCCGAGCTCGCCTGCCTCGTGCTCGGCCATCCGCGGCTTGTGGTGAGCCATGCCGCGCTCGGCTCGATCTGCGCGGCGGGTGGAAGCGTCGTGGTCACCGATGAGAAGCGTTGCCCCGTGGCCTGGGTCCTGCCGCTCGGCAGGCACTCGACGATGGGGGAGCGGTTTAGGGCCCAGGCCGCGGCTTCGGCGCCGCTCCGGAAGCGGCTCTGGCAGGCGATCGTGAAGGCGAAGATCGGAGCCCAGGGACGGCTGCTCCAGGAGCTGACGCGGGACGACGCCGGCCTACCCGCACTGGCGGCCAGGGTTCGCTCCGGCGATCCCGAGAACCTGGAGGCGCGTGCCTCCCAGCGGTACTGGCCGCGGCTCTTCGGCGACGCCCGGTTCCGCCGCCGGCGGGACGGTGAGGATCAGAACCGGCTCCTGAACTACGGCTACACGGTGCTCCGGGCGCTCGTGGCGCGGGCGATCTGCGGCGCGGGGCTCCACCCGGGGCTCGGCGTGCACCACCACGGCCGGTACGACGCGATGCCGCTCGCCGACGACCTCATGGAGCCGCTGCGGCCGCTCGTGGACCGTGCGGTGGCGAAGCTGGTCGCGGCGCGGGGTCCGGCGGTGCCGATGGACCGCGAGACCCGGGGCGCGCTCCTCGCGATCTTCCTTGAGCGGTACGAGAGCGGCGGCGAGAGCCGGACGCTCTTCGACCTGATGGCCCGGAGCGCCGCGTCGCTCGCGCAGTCGTTCGAAACGGGGCGGCCGGGCCTCTGGCTGCCGGAGCTCTGAGCGGCCGATGCCCCGGCTGCGACACGCCCTGTCCGGGTACCGCCACATGTGGCTCTTCGTCATGTTCGACCTGCCGGTGAAGACCAGGGCGCAGAGGCGGGAGTACACCCGCTTCCGAAACCGCCTGGTCGCGCGGGGGTTCGTGATGCTCCAGCTCTCCGTCTACGCCCGCCACTGCCCGAGCGACGCCGCCGCCGCCAGCGAGTCGCGGTTCGTCCGGGCCGGGCTGCCGCCGGAAGGGCAGGTCCGTCTGATGTCGGTCACCGACCGGCAGTTCGCGCGAATGGAGGTCGCGTTCGGTGGGAAACGCAGGCCGGTCGAAGATCCGCCGGCCCAACTGGCCATCTTCTAGGAGGGCGACGGGCTGCAAGCGCCTCGAACGAAAGCGCTTGCAGCCCGTCTAGCGTATCTGAGCGAAGGTTCCCGACCGACTCCAGCCGATCCCGGTGAGTCCGTCGAGCACCGCGAGCGTATCTGAGCGAAGGTTCCCGAC